>CAZJWY010000232.1:0-6672 GCA_964549545.1 uncultured Planctomycetaceae bacterium
CAACTCAGTGCGCGCATCATTTCTTTTTTTACACACGCCCACACTTAGCGGCGGGACTCGCCCCGCACGCCACACACCACCAGAGCAAAACACTATGCACTTACTTCCTTAAGCCTACACCCCCACTCGTACCAAACTCAGAATTAGCAAGCAGTGGGGCGGGAAAGAAATATGGGGTAAAATGGCAGTCTCGCCAAGAATCCTGCCTTTTTCCTCCTACCTTGGAGTCGCGCCGATGATTCGTTTGCAACGGTGTATTGCCGTTTTGTCGTTGATTGCCTTTATCTTGGCCGCGGGGGCGGCGATTGTTGCGCGGGCTGATCCGTTGGCCAAAGCGAAAGCAGCCTCGCTGTCGCTCACCTACAAAAACCCAATCCTTACCGACGGCTATCCGGCCGATCCGCATGTGATTTTGGTAGATGGCACGTATTATTTGTATCCAACGACGCACGGGCGCGGGTATGACGTGTGGATGTCGACCGACCTGATGAATTGGAAGCCGCGCGGCAGCGTGTTCAAGGCACCGCACGGCGGCGCCTGGGCGCCCGACGTGTTTCACAACAAGCGTGGCGACGGCAAGTTTTATCTGTACTACACCGACAGCGACCCGAACGCACCCCGCGGGCCGCTCGGCAAGCAGATCGGCGTCGCGGTGAGCGATTCACCACTGGGGCCGTTTGAAGACAAGAAGGTGCTCGCGACCAGCTCGATCGACGCCCATTTATTTCAGGATGATGATGGCAAGTACTACTTGTACTACGTCGAGATCGCAAATGGCTTCAAGATTTTCGCCCAGCGGATGAGTGACCCGCTGACGAAAGAAGGGGAGCGTATCGAGGTGATCCATCCTACCGAACGATGGGAAATGGCCAGCGGGCACGTGACCGAGGGGCCATTCATGTTGAAGCACAAAGGCACCTATTATTTGACATACTCAGGCAGCGGGGCCGATACGCCAAACTACGCGATTGGCTATGCAACATCGAAGTCGCCAATGGAGCCGTTCAAAAAGCACGCGGGCAACCCGATCGCCCATCGCGGCAACGGAATATACGGCCCCGGTCACCACTGCGTAGTGGACGGGCCAGACGGCAAGATGTGGATGGTGTATCACCAGAAATATGATGATCGGATAAACTACCGGCGTTTCTTGGCCCTCGATCCACTCTGGTTTGATGACGAGGGAAAACTACACGCCCGCGTCACGCGCGAAAGCGTGGAGCAAGGACCTTCAAAATGATGCGGAAGTAGGCGTCTCCGCCAGGCGCCCTGCAGCTACAGTCATTTGAGGAACATGATCGAATCGATCAGCCACCATTTAAGAGTTTCTTGAACAGCTCTTCGTTTGCAATGTGCTCGGCATGGCCATCGCCAAAACCGACCACGATGCCCTCCGCCGGCCAGTTCTCGTACGCTTCGTGAAGGACGATCTTCTTGGACATATCTCCGTCGAATTTGGGGCGGAGGTAAACCAGCTGACCGCCGCCGGGAATAGTCACCAGGTTTTGGAGGACTTCGGGTTTGAGATCGAGATCCGAAAGCTGGGCTGGAAATGTTTTCTTATGCTCGTCCTCGTAGTGCCAGCATTGCAGGAGTAAGAACTTCACTTTTGCATAAAGCCGTCCGACGCGTTCGGTCGGCATCTTGTTCGACAAAACTTTATAGCCTTGCTCGGGCTCTAAGTCGAAGAGCTTGTCCGATAAGGCCTCATCAATCTTGATCGATGAGATAGTGCTCTCTTGTTTTGCAAAGGCAATTGACACCTGGACAGGGCGGCCAGTATGCGGATCGGTCCACACCTTCACAACGCGCTTCGCGTTCGACGACTGCGTCAGACGAACCTTTTGGCCTGCCAAATCGACTATACCGAGGTCTTCCACTGCTTTAGCTTGGAGCGATAGGAGCTCGTCGCGGAAGCTCATATCGAGCTTTTCTGGTAACGCGTTTCCGGTTTTCGGATCAATCGCAAAAACATTGCTCCAATCGCTACGCCAAGCCTCCTTTTCAATTGGTTTGACGATAAGCTGACGTCGACGACCGTAATCGGTAATATTGATTTGCCGAACCTGTCCGTCCTCAAGGCTTTCGCGCCGCTCGAGATTGGGCTGCTTGAACATGAATCGATGTTGTATGCGTTCTTCATGTCCATTCGACGTGTACGCAATTGTTTCGTCGGCAGACAACGTTTTCGCTTTCGCAGCATGATCGATTGCTTGGGCGAAAACCCGTTCGGCACTTGGGCCTTCAAACGATGTCCATATTGCGCCTGCGACTACTGCTCCAGTTATCATAGCTGCCGACAATCTCATGAGAGTTCTCCTGTCAGAAAGAAACGAAGGAGGGAGGCTTCCTAGCTGAGAGAGCATATCGCCATGTTGCGAACGCCAAGTGTCGAACGATAGTTCACGGCGTCCGCGAAATGCTTCGCGAAGGGATTGTTCAAGATTGTTGTCGTCAATCGGTATGTTCATGGCATGTTGGCTCCCACACCTTTTCGTGTAAGGCATTCTTTGAGTTGCTCGCGCGCGCGAACGAGCCGGCCGTGAACCGCCGCGGAGGTGATGTCCAGCGTGGCGGCAATCTCAGCATGCGAGAGCTCCCCAAAATAGTGCAAAATGATCACTTCTCTGGCAGAACCGGGTAGTTGATCGACTGCTGCGCGAATTTCTTCGTGGTGTTGTGTGTCGTTGCGATTCATTGGAGCTTGCAGATCGTGCTGCGGCAGCTCTTGATGGCGGCGATTGCGTTTCCTAATGCGTCCCGCGATCCGGCGGCAAATGGTGGCTAACCAATAAGAGAACTTCCGCGTATCGCGGAGGTTTCTCAAATTGCGGCAGATCTCGGCGAAAGATTCCTGGGCCGCATCTTCAGCGAGCCCACGGTCGGAAAGCTCGCAGAACGCAACTGCGACCGCCTTCGCAATGTGCCTGCGGTACAACTCGGCGAAGCTGTCGACGTCGCCCCGACAGGCAGCCTGCACCAGCATGTCGTCACTCAAATCAGCGTGTACGTCCTTCACCGTCACGGGTTGACACTCTATTCGAATTCTGGAGGACTAGCTCTCTAACAGGAATGTGCCCGGCAGGGCCGGAGAATGTGCGCGAATTCTGAAAATATGCTGAAGAAAAACTGCTATGCACCTAGCTACTTCGTCCCCAGAGCCGGCGGCTCGGATAGCGGCTTGGGCATAGCCTTTCCTGCAGCAATTTCGGTGACGAGACCCAGGTCGCTCTGGTCGTGCATCCATTTATCGAGCGATGTACGGAGTTCGGTCAGTATTTGCAAATTCTTTGGATCGATGGCCAGGTTGTTTTGTTCGTTCGGGTCGGCGGCCAAGTCGTAGAGTTCTTCGGCCGGGCGATGGTGGTAGCGGACGACGATCGCCGCGGCCGCGGGGTCGGTTTTGGCGCGAGCGACCCAGGAGGCCCAGTATTCGCTGCCATCGACGGGTTTTCCGAGGTCGATGTGGGTATGGTGTTCGGCGTCGGGCCGCAGATTGCGGATGTATTTCCAGCGGGCGGTGCGGATGGAGCGGATAGGGTACTCGTTCATCTTGCCATCGCCGCTGTGGGTGGTGCAGATCGCGTCGCGGAAGTTGGTTTCGCGGCCGGTGAGGAGGGAGAGTAGGGAACGGCCGTCGATGTCGGTCGGGGGGACGCCGGCGGCGGCTTCAATGATGGTGGGCAGCACATCGACGAGGCTCACCAGGGCAGGGGAGCGCGAGCCGGGTTTGATCACCCCCGGCCAGACGGCGAACAGGTTCGTGCGCGTGCCGGCATCGTAGAGGTTCCATTTACCGAAGGGCCATTGGGCGCCGTGGTCGCTGAACTCGATGAACAGCGTGTTCTGGCCGAGGCGTTTGTAGGCTTCATCGTAGACGAGGGCGAGGTCGTGGTCGAAGCGATTCACGGCGGCTGCGTAGCGGGCACGCCAGTGACGAGTGGCGGGAGTGTCGACATGCGTGGGAGGCGGAATGAATGCCACACTCCCTTTCACCGATTCCGATTCCCTATCGGCGGCTGAGTCGTTATTCGCTTCTGGCCAGGGGACGTGAGGCCAGTTGGTGCCAACGAGAAGACAAAGCGGCTTGTCCGACTTTCGTTTCTGCAGGTAGTCGATCGCGGCATCGATGCACTGGTCGTCGTGAAAGGCATCATGCGACGTGAAGTCGAAGCCATAGTCGCGGACCTGTTTGTAGTGGGCGACTTTACCGATCGCGACGACTTCGTAGCCCAACTCCTGGAGATAGGCAGGCAATTTTTTCACGTCGGCACGCGGTGGCTGATGGTTCAGCATCGAGCCGTTGCGAGTAGGCATGAGGCCGGTAAGCAGCGCAGCGCGGCTGGGTGCGCAAGAGGGGGATGCAGCGAAGGCATGGGTCAGCGTCATCCCGTCGTGGGCCAGACGCTCCAGGGCGGGGGTGTGGAATTGCTCACCTCCCGCGACCGAGGAATCAAGATAGCCGTGATCGTCGGCGATGAAGACGACGATATTAGGCGAGGATTTTTCCGCGGCAATAGCGACGACCGCCCATAGCGCGAAAGCTAGAGCGGCTGGAAGTATGATGCGCACCATGAAGCCATGATACTTATGCGGGGCCGGTCGGGGATTGGTTTTCTGGCTCGTGTAAGAATTCATACCATTCGTCACAAGCATCCACGGCTTGATAGGAACGCTGGAGGAATTGGGCCGTAAAAAAGGTTCTTCAGGAACTTTAGTGGCAATGACGTACTTGATTCGTCGAGTCACTCAGAAATGCGTTCGCGAACGTGCTTTGGAAGGCAAGGATCTCACGCAGAGGCGCAGGGAGCGCGGAGAGCTTGTCCCAGTTCCAGCCTCTCCGCCTCTGCGTGTGCCTTCTTCCAAACTCTTAAAACCATCGCGGGTGGCACCGACTTTCGGCCGGTTGTGCATCGTTACCGAGCAACGCCCCTCGGCCGAATGTCGGTGCGGCATCGCCGTGCGAGGCGGACGATGATTACCTCTCGCGCAAAGCGCACCGACAATCGGCCGAGGGGCGTTGGTATGAATCGCGACGCCCATTCGGCCGACAGTCGGTGCTACACAGCTACCCCAATCGCAGTTGCATTTGGCGCAGCTCGCGTTTGAACGGGTCGAGGACCATCCCCAGGTTTTCCAAGGTGATAACGCCGAGGAGTGGTTCGTCGCCGGGTTCGCCGAGGATGATAGGAGTGTGGCGTTCCTTGCCGTTGAGACGGATTTTGCACTCGGAGGCGCGACGCTCGATTTTGGTGCCATCGGCGAGGACGAAGCTGAGCTTCTCTTGAGGCTTGATTTCGAGGTCATTCCAGACATCCTCCGGCAGCAGCGAGTAGCTGGCCCCGCTATCGACGAGAAGCTGGATTTGTCGCGACTTGTCAGTCGGACCGGTAACGGTAGCGTCTACGTAGGTCAGGCCCATGGAAGCGTCCTCGCGTGTTCAATGCTCACTGTCAAATTATGCGGCTGCTTCGCCACTGAAGCAATCCTTTGCACCTGACTTTCGGCCGCAACGACGTTTCTATCGGTACCCAGCGGCCACGGCCGAATGCCGGCACGGCGCCAGCCGTGTGAGGTGAAATGGATTAGCCTCCTGCGCCTGCGGCGCACCGACAATCGGCCGGGTGGCGTTGGCATGAATCGCGCGACGCCCATTCGGCCGACAGTCGGTGCTACGCCGCTGATGCGTACCATGAAGCCGTGATACTCATGTAAAAATGAGGCACAAAGCAAAACGGCCGGCCACATACCTGTGGGCCGGCCGTTGAGCTTAAAGCTAAGACTTGCACGACTTTTAAGCCGAGAGCTAGGCAGGCAATCCTTTTTTGGTGACCTTGCGTGCGAATGCAGCGCCGCAGACAGCCATGACTCCCCAAACGACGAATGACATCGGCTCTGGAACCGCGCCCACTTCGAAGTTGTAGGTCGTTTCGTTGCCGTTAATGCCAAGCGTGATATTGTCGACCGCCCCAACAAAGGGTCCCCAGCCCGAACCGAATCCGGAACTCAAACCAATAATGTTATAGTCCCCGTAGGTATTCATCCAATTCGTGAGCGTATCATACATAGTAGTGGGCGCAAGCAAGTTATTCGACCACAACTTGCTCGTACCGGTAATGATGTCGGTCACCCATTGATCCACTGGAACTGCACCAGCGACATTGTATGCACGTTCAAAAATTAGATAGCTAAGTGCATTCGTCGATGGGTTGCTCAAGATCAAGCGCAGCGATGGGTGCTGAACATTTGAATTGGTCGATACGGAATCGCGGTACCAGTCATAAGATAATGACGTAAGATCGCTGAACTTCCCTAGGGGAGTCGCCGAGTAGTATTCGATATCGCCTTTCGAGGTTGGACTACCACTGGGTCCGATGGTGCCTTCCAAATACACTGAGCCGTTGCCCGCATTTGGGTACGTCGTATTGATACCAATCGTGCTACCAGCGCGAACATTGTTGTAGTACCAGCCCGTACTGCCAACTGCCTGCCCTGTTTCCGGGCCACTGACATTGACGAAATTATCGCCCGGCAATGGGTTGTTCGAATAGACAACCTGTACGGCGCCAAACGTAGATGCGGAAATCGCGCACTGCACGACAACAACAGCGGCTAGAAAGCTACTGTCCCTTAGATTGATCTATGCCTAACTGCCGAAAGATGCTTTCTTAC
>CAZJWY010000233.1:0-6605 GCA_964549545.1 uncultured Planctomycetaceae bacterium
AAGACCCCGACGTCATGCTCGTGGGCGAAATGCGCGATCAAGAAACGTTCATGACCGCGATCCACGCCGCGGAAACGGGCCACTTGGTGTTCGGTACCATCCACGCCTCGAGCGCCGCCACGACGATCGGCCGTATTCTCGACTTGTTTCCCGCCGACGACCGCCCGGCGCTTCGCAGCGCCATCGCGATGAACATGAAGGGCATCGTCGCGCAGAAGTTGCTTAAGAGCATCAAGCCGGGCGTTGGTCGTGTGCCCACCTGCGAGATCATGATCTTCAATACCAACGTGCAGAAAGCGATTCTCGAAGAAAACGATGAAAAGCTGCCAGACATCATCCGCCTCGGTAAGCATGATGGCATGCAGGACTTCACCATGAGTCTTAAAAAGCTGGTTGACGATGAATTGATCGATCGTGAAGTCGCGATGGAAGTAGCGCCCAATCGCGAAGCTCTCAAAATGGCGCTTAAAGGCATCGAGGTTAAGGATCCTGGGATTATCTGATGCGGCAGCGGTTTGTAATCTGTTTTGTACTGCCGTGTCTGTTTCTGGCGTGGCCCTCGGCTACGTTGGTACGCGCGCAGATAAGTGGGGTGCTCGCGCCCGGCGATCCCGAAACGATAGGCGCTCGCGGAGACGCCCAAAAAGCAGCGCAAGCGAAAGCTGCTCAGGCTGCGGCTCAACCCGCGGCTCCCGACCAAGACGGAGCGGCGCCCGATGCGCCCGCGCAGGCCGATGCACCACCGCCAGCTCCCGCTCAGAAGCTCGACAAATTTAACGATGCGCACTCCAACGCGATGCGCAGATTAAAAAACGGCTTCATCTCCTGGCCCAAGCTGTTGGTCCTCTTGATCGTTATCCTGATCTGGGTGCGGTCATGCGATTGGGTCAATCAAGACACGCAGATCTTCGATCTCGGCTACGGCAAGTGGAATCCGATCCAGCTATTTCCATTCCTAGCCATCCTGGTGCTATTCGCGTTTCCGTTCTTGATTGGCTTCGCGAATTTTTGGCTCGCGCTTGGGCTACTGATTGTTTGCTACCTGGGCTGCTTCGTCCCGTATGTTCTCATCCGCAATAAAGCCGTCGAGCAGCACCAGAAGGTATTTACCAGCGATTGGTTCCGTTACGAATTCGCCCACTTGGCCGGCAAGGTGGGCATCAAGATGCAAGGAGAACGTGTTGCCGACTATGACAAAGGCGCGAAGGTCGATCTGATCGCCATGGGTGGCAAGGAGGATCGCGACAATCAGGCCAATTTGATCACCGCGCGGCAATCGCCCGGCTACCTGCTCGTCAAGGAAATCATTGCCGACATGGTCGATCGCCGTAGCGACCGCGTGATCCTCGACTATACGCAAGAGGCCGTTACCAGCCGCCAGCACGTCGACGGCGTCTGGCACAACGGCGAGGCCCGCGACCGCGAATCGGGCGATGTCATGCTCGCCGTGATGAAAACGCTCGCCAACCTCAGTGCGACGGAGCGCCGCAAGAAGCAAGAAGGCAAATTCGCAGCCAAGTACAACGGCCATTCCTTTCTCTGCCCTATTACCAGCCAAGGCGTTCAAACTGGCGAACGCGTCGTGCTGCAACTGCAGGGCGGTTTTCAGCAGACGTTCAAGAAGTACGATGACCTGGGCATGCGCTCCAAGCTGGCGGAGCAGTGGGGCGAGTGGATGGCGATGGACAAGGGCATCCTGGTAATCGCCGGCATGCCCGAAGGGGGTGTCACGACGCTTACCGACGTCTCGCTATTGGAGGCCGACCGCTTGCTCCGCGACTTCGTCTCGATCGAAGAGGTTCACCATCGCGAGCGCGAGCTGGAAAACGTCGAGCCGACTTTCTACGACGCTACTAAGGGAGAAACCGCCGCCTCGATCCTACCCGCGCTGATTCGCAAGTATCCGAACGTTTACGTAATGCGCGATCTGAGCGATACGGAAGCGGCCAAGCTGCTTTTGGGCGAGATTCGCGACGAGGAACGGCTGTTGATCACCAACGTTCATGCCAAGACCGCGCCCGAGGCGCTGCTCCGCATGTTGCAGCTCAAGGTGCCCCATAAGGAATTCGCCACGCTCGTATCGGCCGTGCTCTGCGTCCGGCTGATTCGCAAACTGTGCGATGCCTGCAAGGTGGGCTACGCGCCGACGCCCGACCTGCTCAAGAAGCTGGGCATTCCCGCCGGCAAGATCGAAGCCTTGTATCGCAGTCCCAAGCCGGAAGAAGTGGAGAAGCCTTGCAAAGAATGTGGCGCGATCGGCTTCAAAGGACGGACCGCGATCTTCGAGTTGCTTGAAGTCGACGACAAAATGCGCGAAGTCTTGCTCAAAAAGCCGCAGCTCGATCTGGCCAAGAAGGTCGCCCGAGCCGGCGGCATGCGGCCGTTTCAAGAGGAAGGTTTGCTGCTAGTGGCGAAAGGGGTGACGTCGCTAGCCGAATTACAACGTGTATTGAAAGAGTAGATATTTGTTCGTGGTCCGTTGTTCGTTGTTGTAGTAATTCAACCCGCGAACTACCTGCAACGGACCACGGACCACAAACAACGGACCACAAATATGTTCTGGGCAATCTACGCTATCGTCGTCTTCGCTGGCCTCGCGATGATGGTCCGCGAAGGCATTTGGAGCAATACGCTCACGCTGATCAACATTTTGATCAGCGGCCTCATTGCCTTTGGCTTTTACTCACCGATCGTGACCTACCTCGACGAAGAGGTCACTAGCGGTCAACACACCTATTGGCTCGATTTTGCCATCCTTTGGGCGCTTTTCGCCGCCTCGATGGTGATCCTCCGCTCGCTGATGGCGTCGGCCTCGAAAACTCGCCTCCGGTTCAAAAACCCCATCGATCCTGTCGGCGGACCGATCGTCGGCTTTATCGCCGCCTGGGTACTGGCCGCTTTTACCATGGCTACGCTCCACACCTCGCCCATGCCCAAAGAGCAGTTTGGCGGTAAACTGGTTTATACCGATGCCGACTCGGCGTTTTTCTTGACTTCGCCCGACGCGGCCTGGTTGCGATTCGTCGAACGCGTCAATCCAGCCTCGGCTTTGGGCTCGGCGTCGAACGACCGTTTTAGTGCCAAAGGCTTCGTGAAGATCTATACCGACCGCCGCGAGAAATTCGACCAAGCCGAAGGCATGATCGTCAAACGAGGATAATTCGCGACCCTTACGATCCACGCCGCGACGGTTACAGGCGGTTAAAACCCTATGACAACAGGCAGCTCCAATACTACATCTTCCACCGTCTTTCACGGCGATGACTATGAGCAGGCCTCGGAATATCGTTCGCTGAGCGTACTGGCGATTTTAAGCTTGGTAGCGGGTTGTATCGCGCCCGTGGCCTATATCGCACCGTTTCTCTTGGTGTTTCCACTAGTCGGCATCGCGCTCGCGCTACTCGCCTTGCGGCAAATCGCGGTGAGCGACGGTTTGCTCGCCGGCCGTTGGGCGGCGACGACCGGCCTGGTCCTTTCGATTGCCAGCATCGTCCTGCCCTTCAGCCATTATCTCGCGCTCAAGACGATGCGCATGAACGAGGCCCAGGCCTTTGGCCGGCGCTGGGTCGAGTTGGTCACTTCCGGAAAAATGGAAGATGCCTTCCAATTAACGGTTGATTCCACCCGTTCCACTGCACCGCCCGAGCCTGGCGCGCCGCCGACGCCGGCACCTTATCAGCTTTTCATCGATCTGCCGATCATCAAAGAGCTCAAGTCGGCCGGGGCAGGTGCGAACATCGAGGTTCGTGAAGCGCTCGAATACAAGCCGGAGAACTATCGTGCCATGACCATTCGGCAGCTCTACAGGGCCACTCCCGCTGCCGGCGCCCCATCTCAGCCGATCGATGTCGTGCTGACCATCGTGCGCGGCGTTCTGCCCCGCGATAACATGTCGCGCTGGATGATCTCACGCTACGAACCGAAGTCCGCGGGCGACGACGCGTCCAGCGTGAAGTAATCTCGGTGGCTTTGGCATCTCTGGTTGCCCCCCACGCCCAATCTCCTGTACCATGCCCTCGCTGCCAAAAGTGGAAGGGTTGGAGCAGGAATATTCCTCCCCCTCTCCCCACCTCCCTCTTTCCCATTCTTTCTTGCTCAGCCCCATGACCGACGCCCCCGCTACGCCCGACTCCGCTCACAACTCCCCTCGTTGGCAACCCCTGGAGGCGATCGAGCGCCGCATCCTCGGCGTGCTGGTCGAAAAGGCCAAGACGACGCCCGAGAACTACCCTCTCTCCGTCAATGCCCTCAAGGCCGGTTGCAACCAGAAGAACAACCGCTCGCCGCTGATGTCGCTGGAGGAATCCGCGATTGAAGACGCGCTCGAAAAGCTGCGTAAGGCCGGTGCCGTCGTGCAAGTGCAGGGCACCAGCCGCGTCGATCGTTACCGCCACCTCGCTTACGACTGGCTCGGCGTCGAAAAGGTCGAGCTGGCCGTGATGGCCGAGCTGTTGCTCCGCGGCGCGCAAACCGTCGGCGAGCTGCGTGGCCGCGCCGCCCGCATGGAGCCGATCAAAGACATGGCCGATCTGCGGCCAACGCTCGATTCATTGGAGAAGAAGCGACTCATCCAATACCTCACCCCGCAGGGCCGCGGCTGCATCGTCACCCACACGCTCTACCTCGACCGCGAGATGGAAAAAGTCCGCCGCGAGGCCGACGCCCTGCATGCCGCCGCGGGCGGCTCCGATTCATCCGAAGAATCGCCATCATCTGCGGCTCCAGTTACCCGCGCGCCACAGCAGGCTCCCATTGCGCGGTCCGTCGAACAGCATGATTGGAGCGAGGAAGTTGCAGCACTGCGCGAAGAACTCAGCACGCTCAAACAAGAGCTCGCGGCCGCCCGTACTGAGTTCGAAACCACCTCGGAGCAGTTACGCAGCGACCTCGCCGAACTAAACCGTCAACTCGGCAACTAGCGCGGGCGCCACTCTACCGCGGGTGCCACTGGCTTCGCCAGTGCTTGGTATGTCGAAGGCTTGCAGCGGCAACTTCGGTTCTGCATTCGAATGCAGAGAGTTAGGAGCAAGCAGATTCAGACATTTCCGTTTAGCTCGCGTATCGTGGCACTTCCTTAAGAGCGCTGGCAAAGCCCGTAGCGCCCAAAAGTTGCAATCGCATTAGCGTCCCACCGGCTCCTGCACCAACACCACCCATTGGCTTTTGCTCACGGCTTCATTCTGCTTGTCCACCAATGGCTGCAGCGCTCCTGAGTAGAGCTTACCGTTGGTGAGCGCCTCGTCGCGATAATCAACGAGGTCTACGCTCTGCTCGGATCGCTCTGCTTCGATCTTATTGAGCAGCTCTTCGACCCGCACGAGCACTTCCTTCCCTACCCACGGCGGTGGCGCATCCTTGCGAAACGCCTCGTCATGTTGATGGTGAAGAATCAACCCACGTCGCGTCGCGTCGTCGATCGTCGACTCCCGCATATCGATCAAAACCACCTCGTGCCCCGCCGGCAGCTTCTTCTCCAGCACGTTGAACTCGCCGCAATCGACCGCCATCGCCAACACGCCGATCACTTCCCGCTCTTTCCCCTTCTTGCCGTTCTCGATCGGCACCGAGAACGCCACCTTCAAATGTCCGCTCGACGTACTGCGATACACGGCCGACAGATGAGGCGCCTTGATCGGCTTGATGTTCTTTGTCTCAGGCGGCAGCGTGCCCAGGCCAGAGAAATAATCACGATGCGCGAAGTTCTCGCCCCGCGTCGCCTCGCTCCGCGGGCTGCGGGCTACCTGCACGCCCCGGGCATCGTTGATAAACCAGCTATCGGCCGCCGCGTCTTTCTCATGGTCCGCCTTGTGGGCCCCTAGCCAATCCTCGAGCCGCTTCCACAGCGCTTCATCTTTCGGCTTCTCGTTGATGCGAATCATCTGCTGCCGCAAGTCATCGTCGGTCGCGAGTTTGCTCAAGATGTCGAACCGCCCGTTGATCTCCTTGAGGATTTCGCTCGATGCGAATTGCGACGCGACCCGCAGCGCCCGCTGGCGTGCTTCTATCGCGATTTTATTCGCGTCCTCTCGTTCCGTCGCTAGAAACGCCAGCCAGCCAATCAGGGCCACCGCCGCGAGCAGAAACGCCCCTTTGCTGAATCGCCACGCCCGCCGGCGGGCCTCGGCCGACATCGATGGCAACCCGCTCCGCGGCGTTGCCGGTCGAGCCAACGTATCGCTATTACCGACGATCGTTTCCGACCGCCCCACGCCATGTGCCGTGCCCGCAGTCTCCGCCAACGTCTCGTGTACGAGCGTCGCCAACGAGTGCCCCTGGGCAAACGGAGCGAGCGCCGTCGCCAACTCGGCTGGGTCCGCATAACGATCGCTCGGGTTCTTCGCCGTCATCCGCTGCAAAATATCCCACAAGCCCCGCGGAATTGGCGGCCCAGTCTCGATCGGCGGCAGCTTCTCCCGCTCGTGTGCCTTCTCGGGCTTCAGGTCCGAGTGCCAGTACGGCGGCTTGCCCGCCAGCAGGTGATACAGCGTGCAGCCCAGGCTATAAATGTCGGCCCGTATATCGACGCTCGTCGTCCGCCACTGCTCGGGCGACATGTACATCGCCGTCCCCATCGCCCGCGCGTCGAACACCGTCAGCCGCTGCTG
>CAZJWY010000234.1:0-6550 GCA_964549545.1 uncultured Planctomycetaceae bacterium
GCGGACAATTCCCTCCACTACCAACCTATACTGATACAAACGGCTAAACTGTTACGAAACGCCGAAGAGCGCAGCAATTGAAAGTAAGCTGCAGGCTGTTCTCACAATCAAACGCATTATGACTCCTGCTCGACGCGTTTCCGTACGCCTCGATTTCGACCAATTGCCTCATTATATCGACTCTCGCTTTATTGCGTTGCGCCATATTCGTTACGATATTTCACACTGGCCCAAATGATTTTGGCTCATGGTGCCGGTCGCTAAGGCTTTGCCGGCGCCACGCTCGCGTCCACCTGCTTCACGTCTTGCGACGCAGGGAACCATCCTTCGAATAACCCTTTCATTGGCCCAGGATGCATCGCCATTCGTAGCGAACACCAGGTGGACTGGTCGCCCGTGGCATAGAATAGATAGGTTTTTTCGTCGAGTTCGAACAAATCGACGTCGGAGTTGTTGTGTCCTTCTCCCGGCCCGGCTTCAAGTATCGGGTTCATCGAACTCAGCTCCCATTTTACGAGATCCTTCGAGCGGGCAACGTAGGAAATCCAACCATTGTGGCCGGGCACGGCCGCGTGCAGGTAGATGACATAGTAGTAGGGCGCAAAGTAGCGAATCACCGGGCAAGCGCTGTATTCGTTGTTCTCGCCGCGAAAGATCACATCGGGCACCTGCTGCCAGTGGCTCAAGTCTTTCGATCGTGCAAAACGAAAGCAAAACCCCACAGGCAGGTTCGATTCGTAGGCCATCACAAAGCCTTGGTCATCGCGGCACACCGAGGAGTTAAACAAGTTCTCGTTCGCGTTCTTTTCAATCGCCAGCTCTCGATGCCACGTCTTCAAGTCATCCGTCCAGAAGTGATGAATGCTTTGGAACCATTTGAAATTGGTCCCTTCGGTTGCAAATACATGAAGCCGGTCGCCGTCCATGATCCCGTTGACGAACGAAAAGCCGTCCGCGAACCTTCCAAATTCTTCTCCCGTCTGCAAGTCGATGATGTAGCAATAAACGCTCTTAAGGTATTCTTCGGTGTTCACTTTGGTGTCGTCGCGACGATTCATCAACAAGAGCGGACGACCCTTGAATACAATCGGGGTGTTCTCCATGCCCTTGTGCCATGCCATCGGCAACTTGATGAGTTCGGGCCGTTGCGGCTCGGCCGCTACGACAATCCCCGCAGCTAGCACAGTGCCTAATAGCAATGAAATCCGAAGTAACAATCCAGAGAAACGTTGATATGAGTCCATAAGTGTTACGCCTTGCGAACTGTGGCGGATTCTAACTCAAAATTCGAGACGCTTTCAAAGCTGATTTTCAATGTAGCCGACTGGCCTCACTTAGGAACGGCTCGAAAATAACTTCGGCTGTTGGAATTCACCACAGAGGCACAGAGGACACAGAGAAAAAATGCAGGAGGCAAGCGCACTAATCTTCGCTAATTCCCGCTCATAACGAGAAAAGACGATTACCGTCTCTTCCTGTCTTCTGATTGACTAGCGTGGATGAGTGACCATTCGTGCTCTTCATTTTCTCCTTTGGTCTTCTCCGTGTCCTCTGTGCCTCTGTGGTGAATTCCAGAAATAGGGCAGTTAGTTTTGAGTCGTCCCTTAACTTCCTCAAGAGCCACCACGCCACGAGTTCCATAGAGTGACCACAAACGACACTAGGCTAATGATCGCTACAGTAAGCAAAACGGTATAGATCGCGCTATACTTCCGATGAAGCGCCCCTAGCGCATCCATCAATCGGGAAATATCTTGCCCTTTGGTCATGGTTATTCCAACAAAGCCGAGCGCTGCTTGCCGTGTCCACAGGCCGACCAAAAATAGGAACAATCCAGCCAACGCAAACGCCAGCGCGGAAACCGTAAACGGTGAGGACCAGAATCCTCCAGACACCGCTTCTTTGAAGGTGTTCAATTGGGCTTCCGGCATTCCCGCTTTCTGCGCCGCTGCAATCATCCGATCTGGATTGCGGCTCATGAAAAGTGAAAACACGCCGTTGACCATTTGCAACAGGCCGAAGAGAGTCATTACGAAACCAACCAAAGCCATCTTGCGAGCAAGGCTTCCGATCAACTGGTTTTGGGAGTCGTTGAATTCATATTCAGCAGTCGAATCGGTCAAGGAAGACATAGTTCCAGCCCTTTCTGATTGGGGGTGAGGCGCTGTGTGGCCGCCAGGAGCAATCGCTAAACACAGCGCGCGACAACCGAAAAATGCCTGATTATTAGACCAAAAACTGAGGCAAGTGCAATGGAGCAGCCACCATTCGCAACAGCCTAATACTGAAAAGGTCCAAAGGGTTTATCGAAGTACCGGCTGCATGTGCTCGGGCCCTTTTGGTTCATGAGATTTTCGGCACTATCGGTCCGGTTGACCGGATTCCGTTGGCTACTTAGCCTTGAAGTACGCAATTCGATGCGTGCTCTGTTTACACCGCTTAGATTTTGGTCGGGAGACTACGATACATGCGACTGAGTCCTGTTATTGTTTTCCTGTGCGTCAGTGCCGCCACGCTCAATTGCTGGGCAAAGAAAGAGAAAGTCAAGGAAGACGCGCCACCTGCCAAGCCTGGCTCGTTCAGTGTTTCCGCCACGCCCGTCGACCGCATCAAAACGTTAAAAGATTTCAAAGTCGAGCTGCTCTACACTGTCCCCCGCGATGAGCAAGGTTCGTGGGTCAATCTCTGTGCTGATCCACGCGGCCGGCTGATTGTTAGCGACCAGACGGGCGGCTTATATCGCATTACGCTGCCCCCGCCGGGCGATATGGCCAAGCCGAAGATCGAGCGCATTCCCGTCGAGCTTGGCCAGGCGCAAGGCCTACTCTGGGTGAACGACGTGCTGTACGTCGTGGTAAATGGAGATGGGAAGAATTTTAAGAATGGTCTCTATCGCGTTAGCGATACGAACCACGACGATCAATTGGATAAGGTTGAACTGTTATACGCTCTCAGCGAAGGCGCCGGCGAGCATGGGCCCCACGCCGTTTTGCTCGCGCCCGATGGCAAGTCGCTCTATGTGATTTGTGGCAATAAAACCGATCCAGTGAAGACGGTGCGCAGCCGAGTCCCCCGCATCTGGGACGAGGATCAGCTCTTCCCACGCATCTACGGCGTTGGCTTCATGAAGGGCACCCCCGCACCGGCTGGCAGCGTCTACAAAGTAGACTTCGATGGCAAGAATTGGGAACTTATATCGAGCGGATTCCGCAATCCGTTCGACGGCGCGTTCAATGCCGACGGCGAACTTTTTACTTACGACGCCGACATGGAGTGGGACGTCGGTGCGCCTTGGTATCGACCGACGCGAGTCTGTCATGTCGTGAGTGGCTCCGATTGGGGATGGCGCAACGGCAGTGCGAAATGGCCTCCTTATTGGGCGGATACTCTGCCACCTGTGGTCGATGTCGGCCCAGGCTCGCCGACCGGTGTGACGTTTGGCTACGGCGCGAAGTTTCCCGCCAAGTATCAAAAGGCTCTCTTCATTTGCGACTGGTCGTACGGCAAGCTGTACGCGCTTCACTTAGCGCCACAAGGGGCGAGTTTTACCGGCACGCTCGAAGAATTTATCACCGCCACGCCCCTGGCCCTCACCGATGTGATTATCAACCCACACGACGGCGCAATGTACTTCCTCATCGGTGGCCGCGGAACGCAGTCGGGCTTGTACCGCGTTACCTATACAGGCAACGAGTCAACCAAACCCGTCGAAGCTAAAACCCAACCCAGCAAAGAACAGACACTCCGGCATGGGCTCGAATCGCTGCACCTGGGTGATCACCCAAACGCCATCGAGCGAATTTGGCCGAACCTGAGTCACCCAGATCGCTTCGTTCGCCACGCGGCACGCACGGCGCTCGAGCATCAGCCGGTCGAAAAGTGGCAAGAGCGCGCGCTCGAAGAGAAAAACCCCGAGGCTGCGATCACGGCACTTTTGGCTCTCTCGCGCATGTATCCGCGCGCTTACAAGCCCACGACAGATGAACTCGACACGCCCCCGCCGACATACCCTGCTGGCGACGAGTTGCGCAAGCCGCTGGAGCCCGCCGTTTTGCATGCCCTTGGGCGGATCGACCTGAAGCAGCTCGCCGAAAATCAAACGTTGGAGCTCCTTCGCGCTTACATGCTCGTGGTCTATCGTTTTGGCCCTCCGAATGAAACCGACCGTCAGCAACTTATCAAGCGACTGGATGCGATTTATCCCGCTCCGACGCGAGAGCTGAACGTCATGCTCACCGAATTGCTGTGCTACTTGCAGGCGCCTTCGGCAGCAGAGAAGGGGGTGAAGCTACTCGAAGATTCGCCGACCCAGGAAGGGCAGATTGACCTCGTACGCTCGCTGCGCTTTCTCACAGTCGGTTGGACTCCCGAGCTTCGTCACAGGTTTTTCGAATGGTTCGTCCGCGCGTCTGCCTACAAAGGGGCCAATAATTTTGCCAACTTCCTGACAGAGCTGAAGACCGAAGCGCTATCGCACGTATCGGAGAGCGACCGCGCTGCGCTCAAGGATGTGCTCGAGGCTCCCGTCCCGCAGCAAGTGACGCCCCTGGCCGCGAAGCCGCGTCCTTTCGTCAAAAAATGGACGCTCGAAGAGCTGCGGCCACTCGTTCAATCGAAGCTGAAAGGTCGCGACTTCGATCGCGGCCGCACGATGTTCGCGGCCGCCAACTGCTATGGCTGCCATAAGTTCGTCAATGAAGGCGGCTCCGTCGGACCCGAGCTAACCGCGCTCGCCGGACGGTTCAGCGCCAACGACATCCTGGAATCGATCCTCGATCCCGACAAAGTCATCAGCGATCAATATGGCGCTATTACCATCGTCACAAACAGCGGTAAGGTGATCACCGGCCGACTGGTCAATCAGGGAGGCGGCAAGCTCATGCTCAACACCAACATGCTCGACCCAGGCGCGATGGAAAGCATCGACCGCGACGACATCGAAGAACTCAAGCCCGCGACTGTTTCGATGATGCCCAAAGGCCTCCTCGATACGCTTCATGAAGATGAATTGCTCGACCTGATGGCATTTCTCCTGTCGCGCGGCAATCGCAACGATCCGATGTTTGCCCACTAAAGCTTGCGGTACGTGTAGCCAATAGCCGATGAGCCACGCTCGCCGGTCCCGTGCTACATGCCCACCTCAGCCAAAAATAACCACAATGTGATCGTACGAAGGGACTCGAAGAGATCGCATCCATGGACGACGATCTAGGACTACTCGAGCCCGGCTCTGCTACGCCTCCAGAAGACATCGACGATCAGTCGGCAACGATCCCCTCGTTGCGCAACGCGCGATTGCTCGTACTGACAGCCGCCGCCATGTGGAGCACCAGCGGTTTTTTCGTCAAAGCTCCGTACCTCGCTGGTTGGTCGGGGCCGAGCGTCGCCTTCTGGCGGGCCGCGTTTGCTTGCCTCGTCCTTTGGCCACTCGTTCGCAATCCCCGCTGGATGTGGCGCCTCATTCCGATGACGCTCTTCTTCGTCGGCATGAACTACACCTACCTCACCGCAATGGTCCAAGGCACCGCAGCCAATGCCAACTGGTTGCAATGCACGGCCCCGGTCTGGGTGCTATTGATCGGCGTATTCGTCTATGGCGAGAAATCGACCTGGCGCGATTGGCTGATGGTGGCTTGCGCCATGGTTGGCGTGGGAGTCATCGTTTGCAACGAATCGCGCGGCGTCGGCCAGGCGGCCGTCGTTTGGGGGTTGGCCTCGGGCTTCTTCTATGCCGGCGTCGTCCTTTCGCTCAGGCAACTACGCGGTTTCGATCCTATCTGGCTTGCCGCGTTGAACCACCTGGTGACCGCGCTCGCTCTCGCGCCATCCGCGCTGGCCGACTCACATTTCCCCAGCGGCATGCAATGGATCTTCCTGGCTGGACTGGGCATCTTTCAGATGGCGACTCCTTATGTGCTGTTTGCCCATAGCCTCAAGCGCATTGCGGGCCACGAAGCGACTGCCATCGGCCTCGTCGAGCCACTGCTATTGCCCACCTGGGCCTACCTCGCCTGGGGAGATCGACCAGCGTATTGGACGCTCATCGGCGGAGCGTTCATTTTGGTCGGTTTGGCCTGTCGATTCATCGAACCGCAAGCCCATCGGTCGAAGCAGCCATAATCTCATCCATTTCTACCCTTGCCCTCGCTGCTCCGCTCCCTTATCGTCCTCCCTATGAACGCGTCCGGATTTCCTGGCATCGATGGATTCTTGGGGACGCGTGCGCCATTGATGATCGACGTCGTATGTCTTGCGATGATTGCCGTCGTGATCATCCTTCTCTGGAGCGTCTACCAGGTAAAGTTTCATCGCCGCTATCAGCTTCATAAATGGACCCAAATCACGCTCGGCGCCGTCTTGCTGATTACGGTTATTCTTTTTGAAGTTGATATTCGTCTGCATGGCTGGGAAGAACGGGCGGCTGGTACCCTGGGTGGCACGCCCTCGTCAACGGTTTATACTTCGCTTTACATCCACCTCGTGTTTGCCATTTCGACCAGTATTCTCTGGCCGGTAACGATCGGCTTGGGGATCGCGAACTTCAGCAACC
>CAZJWY010000235.1:0-6472 GCA_964549545.1 uncultured Planctomycetaceae bacterium
TGCCAGACTCGCAACTCAGACTCAATGTAGGCAGCGCCTTGCTCCTTGACGACTAATTTGCCTGTACCGCCAGCAGCGTTCTCATCGCCGCCGATGTAAAGGACTTCACTAATATCCCACACTGAATTTGCTCCGTGAATGGTTGCAATACCATTGGAGCCAACGGCTCTACCAAGCCGCCCGCCGGCTGATCTGACAGCCCCCCCCGATTTAATATCCAAGCTGCCGGTTCCCGCAGAACCAATGGTCAAATAGCCTTGGTTCTCCCACAGCGAGCCCGCGTCTTGGACGGTCACTTTTCCTACATCGCCAACACCACGACCAACGATACCGGATGTTCGTGTTGGAGATCCACTGTCTGTCGACTGCAACTGCGATCCGCCAAACAAACGGAGTTCAGCATCGCCCGAAGGCGCATAACTAGTGCTGTTTGGCTCGGCGAGCCAACCAACCGATACTTGTCGAACTGAAGAGATTCTCGAATTGTTCTCTGCGACGAATACTCCAGACACTATTTCGAGAGTGTCTGCGTCAAGGCTTGAGTTTTCAAACAGCGCGTCACCACCGAGAACATGAAAAATTGACTCCCCATCAATTTTGCTCTTTCCTTTAGCAGAAAGTATTGCAGTTGGAAATATTCTTAGCCAGCCTACTTCGATAGATGAATTGTCCGATATAACGATCTCGCCTCTGTTGTATACAAGCGCTCCTTTAAATTGCTTGACATTACCTAAATCTGCCAATCCTTTAATACGCAAGGATCCATTATCTCCAATAGTCGTTTCCTGTAGTCCTGTTATTGATCCTCCTTCATCTATTGTCGCAACCCCCACTCCTTTTCCGCCGATTGTTAAAGTATCCGCATTAACGATTCCCGAATTAAGAACGGCCATCTCGCCTCGCGCACCGTTCTCAATTCCTAGTCGTAGCGCCCCACTCACCATCAACTTCGCTTGGGATCGAATCTGAAGTTTACCTTGCCCCTGAACTCCTACGTCCAAAGCGTTAAGAGAGGCGATTGCTGATGATTCCACACTTAATTGCCCAGTGGAACTTTTAGAGTACGCGATCGACGTTTTCCCGCTGTCAACAAGCTCTCCATGATCGGAGACAGTAATTGTCGCTTGTCCAGGCGTATCCACGCTCAGGTTCGGCGCGCCGCCTATGCCAATGTTCTTGGTCGTCCAATTCGACCCTTGGCCGGCAATCGTTACGCTTCCCGTGCCATCAAGGCCAATCGGCGAACCTACAGAACCACCATAGGGAGACTGCATCAGAAGCACCTGACCGCCATTTTCGATCCTCATCTCTCCAGAGTCCATACTGATTCCACTAACAGTATTCACCACGGTGCCAGCGCCGCGAACCACGAGTTCTCCATAAGCCTCGTCACTGTGAAAATTGTTTCCGATCACGATGCTGTTAGCCGTCCAGTTCAAACTTGCTGTAACCTGCGAGCCTCCCTCGATTGTCATCTTGCCGCGGCCATCTTCGCCGATGATTATTCCCGATCGCACATTGTCGTTGTACGTTCCGTTGGCGAACGTGTCGGGATGGATAGCGTTGATGATACTTCCCCCGCCGATCAACACCTCACCACTACTTTGTTCGGCATCTCCAATAATCAAGCCGCGATAAGCATCGACCTGGCTGCCGCCGTTGATGCTCAGCAGCCCTCGCCCTCCCACTTCATCAGCAACAGCAATTGTGTTTGCCGTTAACTTAGCGACGGAGGTCAATAAGACTTTGCCTTCCCCTCGGCCGCCAACAGTCATGTAGCTTGTCGTTTTGTATGTCGAGCCGGCGAGTTGTAGCTCCGCATTGGTATTGGAGGATAGACCGAGCACCGTCCAAGTATCGACTTCTGCGGTGGAGTTGCTTTTGAGCGAGATTACGCCATCCTCTAGTTGAACAGAGCGTGCTTTCAAACTTGCACCCTGCGCGAGAGATAAATCTGAGGCATCGATCATACTGATCCAGGTCGTCTTCAGTTGTGAACCACTCCCTGTGATCGTCGTCTGCGCGTTGTCGGAATAGAGTCCTCGCAATAGGTCCAGCGTGCCACCCTGATTGGCGGCCAGGACCGCTCCGTCGCGTATCCATGTCGTGGTATCGGCAGTGAACGTGCTGCCGGATCCTGTAGCCAAGATGTGGCTGTCCTCGAATGCCTGAATGCCGTAGGAGTTGGCTGCCAGGTATCGCACGATCATCGAAGCGCCGTTTTCGACGACGATTTCGCCGCCCGCTGGCCTGCCGCTATCGCCATCGGTGCCAAACATCGTGATTCCAGTGCCGATATCGACCGTCGTGCCCGCCCCCGTCACGACGAGCTTTCCTTTGCCGCCGAAGCCAGCGAGGCCGACGGGAGCGAACCGCAGCCCATTAGCCTTGAGCGTACCGCCGCCTTCGACGGTAACGATTGACTTTGGGTCTAGGCCACCACTACCGGTGTAGCCGATGCGGAGCGCATCGTAGAAGAAATTAGGAACGCTCGTGCCTGTCAGCTCGACGGTATGGCCGCCAAGGTCCAAAGTGAAGTTGCCCGACTTGAAATCCATGTGGGCAAGCGTCGCGTCGCCGCCGGGAATAGGAAAAGGCTCGGGGGCGAAAATCGGAATCGATGGCCGCGTGTAGTCGCCGAAATGAATAACGCTCGGCATCCCGTTCTCTTGGGGATCGAAGCCCAGATCGAAGATCGCACGATCCCCCACGCCGGGAACATCGTACCCGAACCAGTTATCGCTGTGAAAGAACGAAGCTTCTGGAAACGGATTGATCTCAAATCCGCCGGACGGACCAAACTGATAACCGACCCAGTTGATGTCTGCCGCGACAGACGACGGTGGCAATACAGAGAACCAGACGACGCCAGCTACGGCGGCGAGCAAAAGATTTCGGAACGACATTACGGATGTACCTCTCGTGAAATAACGGAAATAAGCAATCGATTTCCGGCAGCCTTGTTCGCTCGCGGACTAAAATGCGCGAGCGCATGGCACCGGGTTGGTTGATAGAAAGATTACTTTTCCTTCACGAGCACCCTGTAATGTTTCCGAAGTTCAGTAAGTCAGGCTGTGCCTGACGCCTGGATGCGACCTATGCGGAGAGAATCGCTTCAGGACTCCAAAAAGATTGCGATTCCTTGAACGCAACCCCCCCCTAACCTAGAAGACGCGATTTTTCCAACAAACCGAACGCGACCCCAAAAATTTTTTATAGAACCTCTCCCTCAAAGCGTGATCGGCAGGACTCATTGTGCTCTGGCCGATAGCTGACAGCCGATAGCCAACAGCTTTTCGCCGAGTTCAATTACCACGCGGTTTTCAATAAATCCAGCGTCCACGGTCACGCAGAAATCACCAGAAACGATCCCCGCGCACCTGCGACAAGTTGACAACTGACCGATCGTAGCCAACTTTAGCCCCCCGTTGAAAGTCGGCGTTTTTGCGTCAGCATTTTCGTGTCGTCATTTTTGACGACACACGCATTGCCGCACTTCGTGCGAGACGCGAAGCACGTGGGCAAAGAACTCATGGCGGCGGATGCCTGCCTTCGCGCAGATGCGGTCCTGGAACGCGCGAACCGACGTGACCTCCATTCCCAGTAGCATCGCCATTTGCTTGAGCTGCGCGCCGCGAATCTTCAAGTCCGCCACTTGCGCCTCACGCGGCGAAAGTCGCATCGCGTTGACGACCGCTTGCCAGTGTTCGGCGTCCAATGGCGGAGGCGGGAGTGGGGCCGAGTCGGAATCGGCGTGATTCACCTTACGACGAGCCATTGACGAAGTCCCCAAACGAAAAGAGGGCGTCGAACCAAGTACGCTCAGCGAACCCCCGCCAAGGGGCGTGTAGAACGTGCCCTGGCCGACGCCCCGTCTCGCGGGGCGCGGCTTCAAGGCACTGCTTCTACACAGAGAATTTGGCGGTTTTCGCTGAAGCAGCGTTTGACGCTCGCGCGTCAAATCGAATTGTGGCCGCTCGCGGGGAGCGGCGAGGTTTTATTCTACACGAAGCGGGGAGGGGGAGGAGACCTGCGGTCGGCGAGGTGCGGGGTTGGGAGCCCCGCGCACAGCACACGATTATACAAGTGCTGTCACCAGGAACGCTGTAGGCGTTCTACTCCAAAGCCCAGGGTCGGTCGCCGTAGCGACCGCACCCTGGGTTGACGGTCAAAAGCGTGTTCTTACTCCCGAAGGAGTTAAACAAAAGGGGGCGCCCCGATCGGTTGTGTAACGCCTTCGGCGTAAACGATGCTTTTTTGATTCTGTCCCCAGGGTGCGCCGCTTCGCGGCGACCCTCTGGGCTACGGTGTTGAACCGCTTCGGGGTTTTCCCATGCCAGCACTTGTATCATCGTGCTTTGGGAAGGGCGTGGTTCGGCGAACCGCACAACTCCACGCCCTTCGAAGACTCAGGGCGTGCCACCCTGCTTAAGGCGAACTACGAGGCACTTTTACCACGCCGAAACCGCGATGATCTCGTCGAACGTCGTCACGCCGGCCAACAGCTTGGCGGCGGCGTCGTCGCGAAGGCTCGGAATCTTACGCTCCCGCGCGCGACGGCTGATCGCGCCCTCGTTCGCGCCCTCCACGATAAATTGGGCGAGGTCTTCGTCGATGGGGAGCAACTCGAACAGGCCAATCCGGCCGCGGTAGCCGCGCTCATTGCACTTTTCGCAGCCGCCTGGTTCGTAAACCGTCGCCCCGGCAGCCTCAGGTCGGCCGACTGCCGCGGCTTCAGGTGGCAGCAGCTTGCGTGGCTTGCGACAATCAGGGCACAACCGCCGAGCCAACCGTTGAGCAATGCACAGCCGCACGGTCGCAGCCACTTGGAAGGGTTCGAGCCCCATGTCGATCAGTCGCGTGACAACGCCCGCGGCCGAGTTGGTGTGGATCGAGCTGAACACCAAGTGACCTGTTAGTGCCGCTTTGATTGCCGTGTCGGCCGAGTCGTGGTCGCGGATTTCGCCGATCATGATTACATCGGGGTCGCTACGCAGGATGTTGCGCAGTACCGTATCGAAGCGCACCTTGTCGGCCGTGTCGACTTCGATCTGCGCGACACCGACAATGTCGTACTCGACCGGCTCCTCGACCGTGATGAATCGACCCGGGTGGTGCGCCAGCCGATGCCGCAAGGCGGCGTACAGCGTAGTCGATTTGCCCGCGCCGGTTGGCCCAGAGAGCAAAATCATGCCTTGCGGCTGGGCCGCATACGTGGCGAATGTGCGGAGCGCCAGTTCCGACATGCCAAGTCGATTAAGCGTAAGCTGCTCCGTTTCGACCGCGAGCAAGCGGAGCGTCATCCGCTCACCATGCGTGGTAGGCAGTACGGCCGCCCGCACGTGAATGCGCCGTTTCTCCTCGCCCAGGCATTGAAAGAAGCTGCCGTCCTGGGCCATTCGCCGCTCGGCGATGTCCATTTTTCCCATCACCTTGTAGCGGCTAATGATGGGATTGTTAAGCGCTTTGGGGAGCTTGCGAACCGTTTCCAGAATGCCGTCGACTCGAATCTGGATGAGCGTGATATTCTCCTCCGGATCGATGTGAATATCCGACGCCCGCCGCTCGTAGGCGATCTCCAATAACTCATCGCACAGCGCGATGACGTCGGTCTCCTGGTGCTCGATCTTACTTTTGATCGGCCCCTTGCGACTGAGCGAGGCGACAATCGCCCCGAGCTTGCCCCGCGTATCGGCGATTTCTTCCACCGCGGCGACTACGGTCGTATCGGCGGTGGTCACCTCCAGACCGGGAACGTAGGCCGCGATGGTCCACTCGGTTTGGTCGGCCCGGCGGACGCGGTGCGTCGGCATCAGATTGCCAGCCGCCGCCCACTTGCGGAGCTTTTCGAGCGGAAACGGTCCATAGGTTTGACCGTCGCCAATTTCGAAGTACCACTGATCAGACATGAAGAACAGCGGGGAGCGAGGAGCTGGGAGCGAGGAGCCTACAAAGCAAGGCAGGAAGCTATTTGCTTGACTCCCTGCTCCTTGCTCCACGCTCCCCGCTAAAAAGTAGCGGAGGAGGGACTCGAACCCCCGACACGCGGATTATGATGTCTCCAGTGGAACAAGAAAAGGACGCAAAAACAAGTGTCGATTTCGCCGTGGACACAAAAATGGACACAAACTTTCTAGCGGCCGATGACCCAGCCCTATCACGGGTTGTCGCCGCGTGGCCATCGCTAACCGACGCGATGCGCCGAGCGCTCTTAGCACTATTGGATGCAGCCGACGCGGTCAGGGATTAACTCACCTTGCTTCCGGGCCGGCCATTCACGCTACGCGAAGTTGAACCAAATGTAGATTGAGTGTTCACTGGTCAGACAATGAATTCTCGTTAATGACTGGAAATCTTATACAAGACCGACGCTGTATCCTGATGTGTTTCACGGTTGGCCATAACGCCGCTTTGTTGGAGCTACCGTCAATAGTTGACGGGGCGGCAAAAAGTGAGCGAGCTGGCTTTGCAG
>CAZJWY010000236.1:0-6297 GCA_964549545.1 uncultured Planctomycetaceae bacterium
GGCCGATGGTTCGCGATACGTGATAAGTAAGCGTCGTGGCATTGGCCCCGAAGAGGATTTCCTGTGCACCGCCGCCGAGAAAATCGGCGACAGCCTCCCGAGCCTGCTCGAGGATCGCATCCGTTTCCGCGCTGGTTGGGTAGTTCCAATGCGTGTTGGCGTTGTGGTGATACAGGTAGTCGCTGACCGCCTCGACCACCGAGCGGGGCACCTGTGTGCCGCCCGGGCCATCGAAATAGGCGACCGGTCGACCGTTGTGCATGCGGGTCAAGGCGGGGAACTGCGTTCGAATTTCTTCGACGGCCGCGACCGGCGCAGTGCCTCGGGCGAGTCGGGGAGCATGCGGATTCTTGGCAACTTTCGTCATTTGGTTCTCGATAATTATTCGTCGCGGACGAGGCAGAAATGGCGGCCGGGAGTGCTGTTGAGTCTACGCGGAACGCCGCGTTCTATCCAGGAGCAATCGACTCTCGCATGGAGAGTGTGTTTGGGTGCCATGGCCACTGCTCGGAGTGGCCATGCTGTTATCGAGTTTTCATGCCCACGTCGAGCCGTAGACATGGCCCCCTTGTTCACTTTCCATGCAAGTTTCGAAAGAAGAGCAACTGCCCTGCTACGACGCACGCCAAGCGGCGGCTTCTTCGCCGTCGAGGCGGAGCGTGAGGCACTTGGCGCTGCCGCCCGCTTTGACG
This sequence comes from uncultured Planctomycetaceae bacterium, assembly GCA_964549545.1. Taxonomy (GTDB): domain Bacteria; phylum Planctomycetota; class Planctomycetia; order Pirellulales; family Lacipirellulaceae; genus JABDGM01. The sequence goes on from CAZJWY010000236.1 coordinate 693, forward strand.
AATTCGTCGAGCGGCGTGGCGATGGGGTGGTATCCGCGCGAAGCGAGCGTCGCATGGAGTTGGTCGCAACCGGTGTTAGTGATGACTCGGCGGCCGATCACGACGGCGTTGCAGGCGAATCGTTCGGCTTCCTTACGCTCGACTTCGATCAGAGACTTTACATGCTCGCGGATGGCGCGCTGGCCATATTCGTCGAATGCGGGCGGGTACCAGATCGCTTCGTCGTCGGCCAACGGGCAGAAGCAGGTGTCGAGATGGTAGTAGCGAGACTCGACAAGTTCGACGGGAATGACGCGGCAGCCGAGCATGCGGCCGATTTGCTGGTGGCCGGCGGCATCGCTGCGCATTCGGTAGCCGGCGTAAAGCGTGTCGCCGCAGAAGAGGGCATCACCAGCGCCTTCGAAGCTGAAGTTTTCGGGAGCCTCGATGACTTCGAAGCCGTTTTCGGACAGCCAGCGGCGGTTGTAGGGTTCTTCGCCCTGACGTTGACGATGTCGAAATCGGGAAAGCAATGCTTTGTTCCGATAGATCATCGCCGCGTTGGCCGTGAACACGAGGTCGGGCAAGTCACTGATGGGTTCGAGAAGCGAAGTCTTCGCGCCGGCGTCGATGATGTTTGTGCGGAGCGCGTGCCATTGAGAAACTGCCACGGCGTGGTCGGCCTGACGCGACATGTCCATCCACGGGTTGATTTCGTAGTGGATGCCGTAGAAGTCGGGCGGGCACATCAGGATGTGAGGCTGGGGCAGGGTCATATTGCTAAGGCAATGACCAAACGAATTGTTTGGTTCCATTGGTCATTGGCGCTTGGTGGTTGGTCATTTCTTTCCTTCCAACGTTTCCACCTCTTGAACCAGGGCTCGGAGAAACGGCTCGACGTCGGTCACGATTCCGAGCGTTTGGAAGCTGCCGCGGTCGCTCAGCTTGATGGCGGTCGACGGGTTGATGTCGATGCAGATGACTTTGATCCAGGCCGGCAGCAGGTTGCCGACGGCGACGGAGTGGAGCATCGTGGCGATCATCAGGCAGTAGGTCACGTCGCGGATGCCGGCCCGCATTTGGCGTTGGGCTTCCATTACGTCGGTGATGACGTCGGGCAAAGGTCCATCGTCACGGATGCTGCCGGCCAAGAGAAAGTCGACATTGTTCTTCACGCATTCGTACATGATGCCCGACGTCAGCACGCCCTGTTCGACAGCATTGCGAATCGAGCCGCAACGACGGATGCGGTTGATCGCACGGAGATGATGCTCGTGGCCCGTTTCGGCGATGCTGGCGTCGGCCAGATGAACGCCGAGGCTGGTGCCGAAGAGAGATTGCTCGATGTCGTGCGTGGCGAGGGCGTTGCCGGCGAAGATTTTGTTGATATAACCGCCGCGAATGAGTTGGCACATGGCGGGGCCGCTGCCGGTGTGAACGATGGCGGGTCCGCCAACGACGAGCGTCTTGCCGCCACTCTTGCGGTTCGCGACGAGATCGCGGGCAATTTCACGGATGAGGGCGCCCTTCGGCTTCTCGGTCGATACGCCACTCGACATGAAGGCGAAGTCGCTGCGAACGGCGGCGCGCTGGACTGGGATGACACGGACGCCACTGTGGCCCATGACGATCGGCATGCCGCGTTTGACTTCGGTCATGGGAATGCAGCGAGGAGAAGCGGAAGGTGTCGGGTGTCGGGTGTCGGGTGTCAGATACTTACGGACGCATGGCTCCACGACAATGCCGCAGTCCATTTCCTGGTCGGCAATTTCGATCCAGTGGCCGTCGAGGCGGATCTCGGTTCGTTGGTTGGTCGAACTGTAGAAGCCTTCGGGGAACGCGCCGTCCATGTCGGCTTCGACCAAGCGGCAGTCCTGCTTAGTGGTGGGGACGGCGCCATGGTCGGCGATCTGGGCGAGGATATGCTGCATCCGCTCCTCGTTCGGCGCGCGAACTTCGACCACTGCGTTGCTAGGGTCGTGGCGGGATTGGCCGATGGCAATATTCGTAATGCGGAACGTGCCTCCGCCTGCCGTGATCACATCGAGGACCTTGGGCAAAATGAGGCTATCGATGATATGACCGGTGATTTCGACCTCTTCGACGACAGAATCTTGGGCAGTCATGGTCGTGAGTCCGTGGGTAATGCCGGGGTAGCCGGCTTTTCGTAATGCTCTAGAAGCCTTATACTTGGGTTGTTTTCACAAATAGGCAAGGCCAGTGGCGGTGGGCCGCCGATCGGCTTAACAATCATACGAAGTTTGTCATGGAAAAACCGGAAGCGAAGTCAAAATGGGACGATCTGATCCGCGAACTAGGGGCCGAGGTTCCACCCGAAGTCCAAGAGCGCGAGACGATTGTCGCATCGTCGCCGGCGCCCGCTCCTCCCAGCCCGCCGTGTGAAACAACGTCACACGTTGCCCCGCCTAAGCGAAACGCCACGACGGATTGGAATGCGCTGAATACCGATTTGGGATTGCCGCCCTTGCCCGAGCCGGAGCCGCAGCCAGTGGTAGCCGAGGCATCGGTACGAGTGGAGGTTGTGCGACAGGTCACCCATACCGAATCGTTTCCGGAACGCGAGCCGGAAGAACCGCGTGGTCGTCGTTCGGAGCAGCCGGAGGATGATCGGCAAGAGCGCGGCCGAGGCCGTGGCGGGCGCGGCGATCAACGCCGGTCTGGTGGCCAGCGCCGCGAGCGGCAGCCGGAGCAAGATCGTAGCGAGCCGCGCGAGCGGCAAGACCAGAGAGATGCTGAGCAAGACCAAGAACAATCCGAGCCACGGCGGGAAGGACGTACTCGACGTGGCGGTCGGGGGCGCGGCGGACGAAGTCGCGGACGTGATCCGCAGCAACAACCCGAGCAACAGCAGGAGCCAGTAGCAGACCGTGGCGAGCAAGTAGAGCGGGTAGAGCGGAGCGAAGAGGATCGCGGCCGGAGCCGAGGTCGTGGGCAGGGGAGTGGAAGAACCCGCGAGCGTGGGCTGAGCCGCGGTCGTGAGCGGACGCGCGAGCGAGAACCGGAACGCGCACAGCAGTTCGAAGAAGATCCACGTTTCGAGGCGGAAGTGCAGGAGATTCCTGCCGAACCTTTGCCGCCGCGAGAGCCGCAAAAGCCGGCGGCGGTTAGCTTGTGGCATAAGATTTTTGGCTCGCCGGCGGAGCAGACGTCCAAAATGGTGGACGAGCCAGCGGAGGAGATTGGCTCGCCATCTGACTTGCGGAATGAGCCGCGGTCGGCGGGGGCTGGCTTCTCCGATGTCCATGTGGACGAACAACAGCTAGAGATGTTCGACGGAGTAGAAGCAGGCTCCGACGAATTAGAAGGTGAGGGAGAAGAAGGCCGATCGGAACGGCCGCGCGCTCGTCGTCGGCGTGGTCGAGGGCGGGGACGCGGCAGAAAGCCGGGCGAGCGCTCCTCGGAAGGGCGCACGTCACGCGATGATCAATCGCGGGTCGAACGAGTTCATCCGGAACTGGAAGATGAGTTCTCCGACGAAGAACTGATGCATGATCGCGATGCGGGGACGTCGTTCGACGATGACGACGACATGGGGGATGGCGTGGCGAGTGGCGCGAGCATTTCGCGGAGCACGTCGCTGGCCCGTTCGATTCCTTCCTGGGAAGAGGCGATCACGTTCATTGTCGACTCGAACATGCAGAACCGATCGCAGCGCCGGCCACCGTCGCGGCCAAGCGGCGGCGGGTCGCGCGAGAACGGTTCGCGTGGTGGGCGGGGGCGTGGCCGGCGTCGGAGTTAGCGCTGTCTGTGCGCTTATTTTTGACTTCGGGTGCCGCGCTGCGCGGCAGTCCGCGTGGTTGGTTTGTAATTGTGTTGTCTACTAATGCACGAATTATGGGCGCGGGAGCTGCTTGCGGTGTGTGCGGGGAGGCTTGTCGCAACTGCTTGTGTGGGAACGGTTTAGGTTGCGATGGTGCGGTACTGCGACAACGGATGTAAATAGGCAACGTAAAACTCTCTGTTGCCGAGATTCGAAATGCAACCGATAATTGAATAGAGAAGAGGTGCGACTCAGGGCCTCCTAGGAGTCGCGGCCGGGCGAGCGGCCCCGCCGACACACCACCACCTTATCACCGCTCTTTCCCAATCCTCTCTAACTGTGTGCAAGCAGGCACGCGTTGGAAAGTCATCTCAACGTTTGGCCGGTTGCGCGCATCGCGACCTCACTTTTTTGCCGGCCGTCAGTTTTGATTTTTGACTGACGAGATCGACATGAAGTATCCCCGCGGTTTGCGCGGCTAGCGATCTATTGATATGGCGCGCGTTGCGGCCTGTTATTCGCCGCGTGGTTTTTGATTTCACGATAGGAACGTGAACCATTGCTGGGTGGCGTGTACATACTAAGAGAGTGTGAGGAACGAGAGTTGCTTGATAATTTGCTGACCGAAAATTGGCGACCCGATCGCCAGCCGGAGGAATGATAACGGAAAGGAATCCACTCATCCCGACAATATGGTCCGAAGTGTGCCGTGCAATGCGGCACGACTGATCACGCGTCCGGCGAGATCGGAGTTGCTCAAGGAGAGAAAGATGAGCAGCGGACGGGACATTATTACCCTGGTTGCCCAGCGGCAAGACTGCGAACAATTCCGCCGTAAGAATTGGGTGGGAACGTTCGCGGAGTACCTCGATATCGTGCGCGAGCACCCCGAGGTGACGCGGACGGCGTATCAACGTCTGTATGACATGATCTTGTCGTACGGCGTGGATGTGACCGAGGCGGGGCGTGAGAAGCACACGCATTATCGTTTCTTTAACGATCCGGACAACGACGGCCGGGACGCGGTTTTTGGGCTCGATGCACCGCTGCATCATCTGGTGAACGCTCTCAAGAGCGCGGCGGCCGGTTATGGAATCGAGCGGCGGGTGCTGCTGTTGCATGGGCCGGTGGGGAGCAGCAAAAGCACCATTGCGCGGCTGCTTAAGAAAGGGATCGAGCGCTACTCGGCGACGGATGAAGGCGCGCTATACACGCTGGGCTGGGTCAGCGAGGAAAGCCCCGAGGACATGGACGCCATTCATTGGTGCCCGATGAACGAGGAACCGTTGCACTTGTTTCCGCAGCGGTTCCGGGCGGATGTGGAAGCGGAGTTGAACAAGGGACGAGATAGGGATTATTCGCTGATCCACATCGACGGCGAGCTCGATCCGTTCTGCCGGTTCATGTATTACCAGCGGCTGAAAAAGTACGACGGGGATTGGAGCCGCGTGGTGCAGGATGTGCGCGTGAAGCGTGTCTTGCTGAGTGAAAAGGACCGGGTGGGGATTGGCACGTTCCAGCCGAAGGACGAAAAGAACCAGGACGCGACCGAGCTCACCGGCGATATCAACTACCGCAAGATTGCCGAGTATGGCAGCGACAGCGACCCGCGGGCGTTCAACTTCGACGGCGAGTTCAATATCTCGAATCGGGGGATAATTGAGTTTGTCGAGGTGCTGAAGCTCGATGTGGCGTTTTTGTACGATCTACTCGGTGCGAGCCAGGAGCACCGGATCAAGCCGAAGAAGTTTGCCCAGACGGACATCGACGAGGTGATCATCGGTCACACGAACGAGCCCGAGTATCGGCGACTGCAGAACAACGAGTTCATGGAAGCGCTGCGTG
>CAZJWY010000237.1:0-6255 GCA_964549545.1 uncultured Planctomycetaceae bacterium
TTACAAAGAAACCGCAGATGAACGCGGATAAACGCAGATTGTTTCCAATCGATGATAAACGCACGATGGTCTTCATTTGCCTTCTATAACCTGCCGACGGGGGCGAGGACGCCCCGGCTCGCTTGGCTCATTTACAGCGCCGTCATCAATCAGCCCCGCTCCGAGAGCCTTTAAATCGGCATAGGCCGTTTAGCGCTCCCCCGTTATAGTTCCTGCCCAATTTGCTCCTCCTCGTTACCCTCGCGAGATACGCGAATGGACCCTATTGCGCGCCGCCCGATCGTTGCCCTCCTGATTGTCTTGTGCGCCGTCGCTCAGGCGCTTGCGCAACAAGCTCCGTATGTGCAGCAACAAGCCGCTCAGCCCGCGCAACAAGCGCCGGTCGGGCAAGCGCCGGGAGTGCAGCCCGTCGCGCCGCAGCCCCCCGCGGCGCTGCAAGTTCCCGAGGAGTTTCGGCTGAACGCACTGGAGCAGGCCGCCCTCGACGCCACGCTAAGTGCCTGGCAACTGAAGAACAAAACGATCAAAACGTTTCAGTGTAAGTTTGAGCGCCGCGAGTACGACCCCGTTTTTGGGCCGTCCCCGCAGGTACCGCTGTACATGAATATTGGTGAACTGAATTACAATCAGCCTGATAAAGGCAGCTTTCAAATCACAGAGACGAAAAAATGGCAGGCCGCACCGGCGGCGCCAGGTCAACCTGCTGGTGAGGTGCGAGGAGATTGGACCAAGCAGCCGGACGCCGTTGGCGATCACTGGGTATGTGACGGCAAATCGGTGTACCAATATCGTCCCGATTTGAAGCAATTGGTCGAATACCCGATCCCGCCGCAACTACAGGGGCAAGCGATCGTCGATGGCCCCTTGCCATTCTTATTTGGCGCTGATCCAACCAAGCTGAAAGAACGCTATTGGCTTAGGCTCGATCAGCGGAACACGGATCCCAATCGGATTTGGATTGTCGCGAAACCGAAGAGTATGGCTCAGGCGGCCGACTTTACCGAAATTGACATTGACCTTGAAGCCAAGCAGCTATTGCCACTGCATATGCAAGTGAAGATGCCTAACGGCGGCCGTCACGTCTATATCTTTGATACGGCAAACGCGTCGATCAACAACCCGCTCGCGCGAATCCAAGCGATCTTCTCGCGCCCCAGCGTTCCCTTCGGCTGGAAACAGGTCGTAGAAAACGCGCCAATGCAGCAAGCGGCCCAACCGCAGCCGCCTGCCCGGTAGAATATATAGCCGACTCATTTTGGGTCGGTCGATGAACGATCGATTCGCGCAACGTCGCTTCGCGCTGTCCCCGGCCAAAATGGCCGGGCTATTTGGATACTAAAATTTCGCGATACGCCTTCGCAACACCCGCGGCCATTGCCGCATCGGAGAATAACGCGGCATGCCGCGCGCGAGCGCCGCGGCTCAACGTGCCGTAATCCACGCGACCAGTGGCGACTTCCTCGATCGCATGGGTCAGTTGGCTCACGCTGCCTGGCTCGACGAGCAGGCCCGTTTCACGTTGCACGACGGCCTGAGGCACTCCTTCCACGTGTGACGCCACCACCGGCAAGCCAGCTGCCATTCCTTCCAGCACGACCATCGGCAGGCCTTCGCCAAACAGACTCGGCAGCGCGAGCAAGTGGATCTTGGATAGCTCGCGCGCGACCGTTCGTGTGAAGCCGATCCAATCGATCGCACCGGTCAGGCCCAACCGGTCGGCGAGCGCGCGGACCCGCATTTCATATTCCGGAGTTTCGAATCCACCGATGGCCCGTAAACGTACGTTTACAGCGCGCGACCGCAGCATTGCCAACGCTTCCAGCAGCACCTCGACTCCTTTCCGCGGGCGAAACAAAGCGACCATGCCGAGTGTCCAATTGCGAGCGGGTGGCCGGCGTTCCGCCTGGCTGGAGGAAGCCGGCACGCCATTCGGCACGCAAATGATTCGTTCGGCCGAGATTCCGCGCCCGATCATGTAATCGCGAATGCTAGGCGATACGGCGATGAGGCGATCCGCCTTGCGCGCGACGAGCCATTCCGTCGTGGCATTGATTCGGTTGAGCAACCAACGTGTCGAATCGCGTCCGGCTGGGCTGTGTACGTGATAAACAAACGGGACGCCTGCCTTTCGAGCGGCCAATCGACCGACGAGCGCAGTGCGCGGCGTATGGGCGTGAATCAGATCGTAATCCTCACTCCGCACCAACTCGGCAATTCGATTGACCACGCGCAGATCGAACCGACCACGCATGGGGATTTCCATGAGTGGCGTGGTCTTCGTTTCACGCGTGCTGGGAAATTTGCCAGGTTTGACGCAGACAAAGCCGACTTCGCAGCCGTGATGGGGTAATTGCTTGGCTAGTAAGTCTTGCACTCGTTCGGCGCCGGAATAATGCTCGCCGTTGATTAAGTGCAACGAAAAAACAGTCGGCAGCGACGGCGCCGAACGATCGGTTTGTCGATCGACGGGCCTCGATTTGTCAACGCCTGGCAGCGGTAAGACAGGAACAAATGGAGGATCGAATGGCGAAGTAGCATCAAATACTAATGGGGACGTCATGCAGCAGCTCGTTGCGGATAGGAGCGATGGGACGCGGCAACCGTGCCACGGCCAATAAAACTCTACCACGCTGCAGATACGTCGGACGGAAATAGAGAATAGCGGTTATGACGGTTGTGCGATGCTGGGCGAGCCTTTGCGAATCGGCATGCCGCCAGGCTTCTTGAGTCGGAAGAAACTGAATTGGGTTGCACGACTTCAATTGAAGAAGGCGTCCCAAGCGACGATGACGAGCATGGTCGCGCCGACGGCTAGCTTGGCGACGGTTCCCCAGATGCGGCCGGTGAACGCGCCGCGGCCGACGGCGATGCGGGCGTCGTGAGGGCGGCCTTTCCAGGCTTCGCCGAGATAGGCGCCGAAGAAGGCGCCGGCTGCGCCACCGAGGAGGGCCATGATGAATGGGCCAATGACTAGGATTGGCGCGCCGATGGCAATGCCGAGGATGCTGCCGGCGAATGCGCCGAGCATGGCGAGGGCGACGCTGCGTTTGCCTGCGCCTTGTTTAGCGGCCCCGGCTGCGCCGGCGGCAAACTCGACTACTTCGCCGAGAAGGGCGAGACCGATTAGAACGGCGACGGCGGTCCAGGAGAGGCCGTGGGCAGCGTTGAGTGGAACAAGCCAGGCGAAGAGGGCGGCGAAGCCCGCGATCAGCCAATTGCCGGGGAAGCCTACCAGGGTGGTGAGCCATGCTAAGCCGCAAGCGGCGAGGAGGGTGAGAACCCAGAGGTAGTAGAGCCAGTCCATGTTCAGAATTGTAGCCGGAGCAGGTTATTGCCGCAGGACCCTGGCGACTTAGAGCAGCTTTGAATTGGCGCGCAGGAATTCTGCTGCGGCAGATTTGCTCGTTTCGCCACGTGCAACAGACAACACAAGTTCAGCGTATGCATCTTCCGTGGCGACGAGTTGGATGTCGTTGAGTGCGAGGAAAACATCGGCGGCAACAGCTCCAACACGCTTGTTGCCATCAATAAAAGGATGGTTCTGCACAATGTGATAAAGATAGGCTGCGGCCATCTCCAGTAAGTCAGCATGGAGAAACTGCCCACCGAACGTAGCTCCCGGCATTGCAATAGCGGAGCGCAACAGCCCCCAATCACGCACGCCAAGTGATCCGCCGTAGCGCTCAATCTGATCACGATGAATGGCAACAACTTCGTCGAGCGTTAAAAATGCAGGCTCCACGCGTCACTCCGCCAGCCTCTTGAGTGCATTACCGTAACGCTCATTGCTTGATGCGAGCGCATCTTCAAAGCGTTTGCGACGTTTCTTATCACGCAGGGGGGCAACGACTAGCGATTCACCATCGGTCGAGATTTCGAGTGAGGTTTGCTCAGTGATGCCAAGCAGGTCCAGAATGGATCGATCAATTACGAGAGCCAGGCTATTGCCATGCTTGCTGAGTTTTTTGATCATGGGGACACTATAGTAGAAAGCCGACCGTTTGAGAGACGTTACTACATTGTAGCACCATCTGTAAATATAGCAAACTGAAAACGCGACCCACTAATTCAGGCGGAGTGGTGAAATTATGAAGCAGATACCTGTCATTCTCATTGTAATCTTCGGGGGTTTGTCGGTAGCAGGCACAGCCAGAACTGCCGAGCGGCCGAATGTGCTGTTCATCATGACGGACGACATGAACATGAACGTAGGCTGCTACGGCGATACGCTGGTGAAGACGCCGCATCTTGATCGGTTGGCGGAGCGGGGTGTGCGGTTTGAGCGGGCTTATTGCCAGTTTCCGCTGTGCAACCCGAGCCGGGCTTCGATCATGACGGGGCTGCGTCCTGATACGCTAAAGGTTTACGATCTGAAAACTAATTTGCGTGAGGGCCATCCGCGAATCACGACGCTGCCGCAGCATTTCAAGAACAGCGGATATTTTTCGGCGCGGGTCGGCAAGATTTATCACTACGGCGTGCCGCGGCAGATCGGGAGCGGCGGGATGGACGATCCCGATTCGTGGGATCTCGCGATTAACACTCGGGGACGCGACAAGGAAGAAGAGGACAAGATCCATTTGCTCACACGGGGCACAGGGACCACGCTCGGGTTCTCGATGAGCTGGCTCGACATGGAGGGCCCAGATGAGGACCAGACGGACGGGCAATGCGCGACCGATTCGATTCGCCTTTTGGAGAGGTTTGCGAAGGAGAAGCGACCGTTCTTTCTGGGCGCGGGATTCTTTCGACCGCATGTGCCGTTCATCGCGCCGAAGAAATACTTTGGGTTGTATCCGAAGGAGAGCATTCGATTGGCGCCCAGCGTGGCGGGAGACTTGAACAATGTGCCGCAGGTGGCGCTCACGGTGCGGCCGAGGAACTACGGGTTGTCGGAAAGTGATTTGAAGGATTGCCTGCGAGGTTACTATTCAGCGATCAGCTTTGTCGATGCGCAGGTTGGTCGACTCATGGAGGCGCTCGAACGGTTGGGATTGGACAAGAATACGGTGGTGGTGTTTGTCAGCGATCATGGGTTCCTGCTTGGTGAGCATGGGCAGTGGCAGAAGCAGCTATTGTTCGAGGAGGCGAATCGGGTGCCGCTGATTTTTGCAGGGCCGGGGATCGAAGGACGGGGAAGCTCGCCGCGAACGGTGGAACTGCTCGACATTTATCCGACGCTGGTCGAGTTATGTGGCCTTGCGCAGCCGAAGAACAGAGACAAACCCGAAGGAAAATCGCTCGTGCCGTTGCTGAGGAAGCCGGATGCGAAATGGGATCGGCCGGCCTACTCGCAGGTGCAGCGCGGAACGGATCAGGCGACGGCGCAACCGCTGGCGACGGGGCGGAGTGTGCGCACCGAGCGGTGGCGATATACGGAATGGGACGGCGGCAAGCTGGGGAGCGAACTGTATGATCATGCGGACGATCCGCATGAGTATAAGAATTTGGCAAAGGATGAAAGCAAGACGGCAGTCGTAGCGGAGATGAAAGAGTTGCTTGGTCGTGGGCAGGATGGCAAGTCAAAGCCTCTGCCAAGGAAGTCGCGCTAAGCCGCAAGCGGCTGAGTGGCGGTTATTTTTGTACGACAGTTTTGCTCATACGCTCGGCCATGCGGGCGAGCGCGCGGCTGGAGTCTTTCTGGTCGATGACCACTTGTAGAATGCTGGGGGAAGATTGTTCTTTCCAGGCGGCGTTGAGGGCGTGGTCGAATTCGCCTTCAGTGCGGATGAGGTAGCCCTTGCCGCCGCCGACAAGCTCGGGCAGTCGATGGTATTGCCAGGGATGCACGTCGTTGAATTCCCAATCGCCGGGGTGAAGGAGGCGCTCGGTTCCGTAGCCGACGTTGTCGAGTACGATCACCACGGTGGGAAACTTGTAGCGGACGAGATTGGAAAACTCCATGCCGGTCATTTGAAAAGCGCCGTCGCCGACGATGGCGACCACGCGAGCGCCGGGCCGAGCGACGTGAACGCCAAGGGCGGCCGGCACGGCGAAGCCCATTGATGTGTAATAGGCGGGGCTGATGAACTCGGTTTTGCCGTGCGTGGTCAGCTCGGTGGCGCCGAACAGGGAATCACCGACGTCGGCAATCACGACCGTGCCGTCTTTCAATTGCTCGTCGAGGCGGTCGATCATGCGTGTGACGGTGATACGATCGTTTGGTCGAAGCGTGAACGGTTCTTTGCGGTAGTCGGTGGGAGCGGGGGGCGGCGGATTCTTCGGGCGCGGGTGGCGACTGGCCAAGGTACGAAC
>CAZJWY010000238.1:0-6096 GCA_964549545.1 uncultured Planctomycetaceae bacterium
CCAATACTCGCCAACTTGTTTTGGACCGCGTTCTATCTCATCGGGTGGAATTCGGGCGAGCGGACTGGCGCAATGCTCGCGCTCAAGTGGGCTTGGCTCGATATGAAGTCTGGTCACCTCACGGTACCAGGTGAATTTCGGAAAGGACGGACTAAATCGGCGGTCTACCGGTTGAAGCCAACAACGCTTTGCGCATTGCATGCGATGCAGGAACCAAGGCGGGAGCTGATCTTTGACCTGGGCGACCGGCGTGCGAAGTCGTGCTACTTCTACAAGCACCACCGAGAGTTGGTGAAGAGCGCTGGCGTTCCGTACGAGAAGTACAAATCCGGTCCCCAGAAACTCCGCCGTTCGTTCGCGTCGTTCATCGAGCGACTTGGCGGCAATGCTACCAAGGCGCTGATGCATCGCGACCGCCGGGTGACCGAGGACAGTTATCTCGATCCGCGGATCACCGAGATCGAAAGCGAGAATGAAAAGCTATTCCCGCTTGATGGTGCAGAAAACTAACCCCCAACAACCCCGGCTGTCCCGTCGTCGCGATCACTAGATCCCGCCAACTCGGCGGCGGGCGGCCGGGCTTTTAATCCGAAGTTTGGTCCACTGGTTGTGGCACATCGCTTAGGGCGTCATCCTCTTCCGGCGCAAGGTAAACATATGGAATCAAGATCGGATACGACCCGCAGTCGTCGGCAATTGTAGTTACCTTGTGCTCAACGTCGACGACTTGCATGGCTTCGCCGGCTTCAGGGGTCACGACCTCGCCGACGCGAGGAACAGTCGGGGCGAAAACGGCGTGCATTTTCTTTTCAGTCTCGCCGCTAACGTCGATAAGTTCCATGTAATGAAGCGAGCCGAACCATTCCCTGTTGCTGAATGTGTCGCCTTGCCCCAGGTAAGAAAACGGCGAGCCTGGTTCATCCACGATCCTTTGTATGACGTCGGGGAATCTGCTTTGAAGTCGGCACAACTGCATCACCTTCCCGGCTACCGTTTCGTCAATTCCCTCTCGCCAGAGCCAATCTTTGACGCTTAATGGATTTGTCGATGCAGTGTCGCTATCAATCTCTTCGAGTAAGTCCTCAACCCGATCCTGTACAGCGCGGGAAATACCGCCATCAACCGCACTCGATTCTTCCTTCAATGTCGACTCAAAACCGTTCATCAGTCCAAAGATGCGGTCCGCGGGAACCGCTGGGCCCCCAGCCCATCTTTGCAGCAGCAGAACTTCGCTCAGTAGTCGTCCCAGTGTAAGTGTCTGACCGTTCATACTTTGCCTCGCTATCACGATTGGTGGCGACGGGGGGCAGCCCAGTGTCCTGCGCCGCTAAAGCCTGTAAATGAGAGATCATGCGCGTTCGCGCAAAAGTTCGCAAGTTGGTGGAAGTGCCACTGAAAAGCGTTCCGGCGCCTCATCTGGAAGGGCTGATTGCAAATGTGACCGCTAAGTGATCAAAGCGGAGATCCGGCAGTCACGCTTTGTGGTTGCAGACGTAACGCACCACCGGAATGGCGTATACTACGAGGCTGGATTTGCCGACGGCCTAGGGGTGCCGGTGATCTGGACGTGTAAAATAGAAGACGCGGACAACACCCATTTTGATACGAAGCACTTGAACCAGATTCGATGGACTTCACATGAGGATCTGAGGAAGCGGCTCGCCACCCGGATCTTGGCGACGATCGGCAGGGGTCCGCTGGCACCATCTGCAGTTGAGCAGCGGTAGTAGTTTACTACCAACGCGCTCTTAAGCGCGCACTTCCAGACATATCGGGGAAGTGCAGGGGAGTAGTGATCGCCTAGAAATAAAGATGATTTCCGCGATTTAGCAACATCTTCAGAAACGGCTGAGTGGATTTTAAGTCCGTAGCGTCTGCCATTCCGCCACTCGGCCTAAGCATCTGTTTGAGCCCTTGGAATTTCGAAAAGTACGCTGGGCAGTATATACCCAATGTTGAATTCGGTGTACTAGCGGGCTTATTAATTGGTTCCAAAGGGTGACGTAGACTGCTTGTTTCGAGTCGGTCATCCAAGGATACAAAGTGAAAAACTAACGGTAGGTCTATTTCTTTTTCGTAACCAGGGCATGGCGAAAGCATAGGCGGGCCAACGCCCCTTCAACGCATTGCGTAAGTCGAGAGTCATTACCGAATTTTCGTGATGCAGTTTCAACCGCCCGCATCGCTCGTCGTTTACGACAAGATTTCGGTAACGACACGCCCGGCTACATCGGTAAGGCGATAATCGCGTCCTCCATGGCGATAGGTCAGCCTAGTGTGGTCGAGGCCCAGCAGATGCAAGATCGTGGCATGGAGATCGTGAACGTGAACTTTGTTTTCGACCACGGAAATGCCGTACTCGTCGGTCGCTCCATGTACGATTCCCGGTTGGACGCCGGCGCCCGCGAGGAATGAGCTGAAGGCTTCGTGATGATGGTCGCGTCCGAGAGCATTGGGGACTGCGTTGTAGGGAGTTCGACCGAACTCCGTGGTCCAAACCACCAGCGTGTTGTCGAGCATGCCGCGGGTTTTGAGGTCTTTGATTAAGCCGGCGATTGGGCGGTCGACATTTTTAGCGAGCGGCGCATGGGCGGCAATATTATCGTGCGAATCCCAATTGCTGCTCGAGTCCGCGCCGGTATCGATCAGCTCGATGAATCGCACGCCTCGCTCCGCCATGCGCCTTGCCACCAGGCATTGCCAACCGAAACCGGTCGTTTGGCCGCGTTGCAGTCCATAAAGTTTTAGCGTGGCGTCGGTTTCCTGGGATAGGTCGAATAGATCGGGCGCTTCGTGCTGCATTCCAAACGCGGTTTCGAATGAGCGAATGCGTGCATCGAGAGCAGCCTCCGCGTTTCGGTGCTCTATATGAGAGCGATTGAAGCGCCTGAGTTGCTCGAGTTCCATTTCCTGCAATTCCGCCGAGCGCGTTCGTGGGCGCATGTTGGGAATTGGCGTGTCGCCGGGATTCACCTGCATGCCTTGGTGGCAGCCCGGAAGAAAGTCGGCGGCCCAGGCCTGTTTGCCCGCGTAAGGCATTTGCGGTGCGATAACCGCGAAGGAGGGCAAATTGCGATTCTCTGTGCCGAGTCCATAACTGACCCACGAGCCGATGCTAGGCCGAGCAAAGTTGAACGAACCGGTATGGATTCCCAGAGTCGCCTCATAGTGTCCCGTGTGGTCGCCATTCATGGAGCGAATCACACAGAGATCATCTACGCATGATCCGATTTCCGGAAATAGGTCGCTGACTTCGGTTCCACACTCGCCGTATCGCTTGAATTCCCAATTCGGGCGCTTCAAGTAGGTGGCGACGTTCTTGACTGCGCGCCAGTGGGCGGCTGTCATCGGCTTGGCATCATCGTCAATGAGCTTCGGCTTCGAATCGAACGTATCGACATGCGAGACGCCGCCGCTCATGTAGAGAAAGATTACGCACGTTGCTTTGGCTGGAAAATGAGACGTCTTGGGAACAAGCGGATCGATCGCAGCCGTCGCAGTCTGGCCGGCAGGCGACTCTTGCGCTAGCATTGCCGCCAGGGCCAGGCTGCCAAAGCCGCCGGCGGCGTTTTGCAAAAGCTCTCGCCGCGAGATTCTCTGTAATTCGTTTAGCATCGTTAAGTGGTTTTGGCTTGGTGCCGGTGATTAGTCGATGAACATGAATTCGTTGCTTCCCAGCAGCGTACGAAGGTACGCGGCTAGCGCGATCGCCGGGCGTTCGGATTCGGGCGCATTCGTTTTGGCAAGCTCTTTGATGTAACGATCCTCGAACAGTCGAGCCGCCTCGATTTCATCAGGCGTGGCCGGCCTGCCGAGCGCGGCCTCGAAGGCCGCATTTAATTGCACGATTTCATCGGTATTCATGCGGATCAGTCGTTGAGCAAATTTGGCGGATTGATCGTGAATAAACGGATCGTTCATGATGAACAATGCCTGGCTGGGCGTCGTGGTTACAAGCCGCACATCAGTCGTTGCTCCAGGATCTGCGCCGTCGAATAGTCCTAGGAAAGGATGTTTCTGCAGCCGCTGCGTCATTAAATAAACGCTTCGGCGATTGGTATCGTAAACGGTCTTGAACGGGTGATGTACATTGAATGCCCAGGTATTGGTCGCCGGAAAGGGATGTGCAGGGCCTCGAGTCAGATCGAGCTCCCTCGAGACGAATAGCACGGTATCGCGAATGCATTCGGCATCGAGTCGTCGTGGCTCCATGCGCCAAAAGCAATCGTTGTTGGGGTCGATGAGACGCGCATCCGGCCGATCGGCACTCGCCATCTGGTACGAATTCGATAGCACAATCTGTTTGTGCAAGCGTTTGATCGACCAGCCTTCTTCAACGAATTGCGACGCCAGGTAGTCCAACAATTCGGGATGCGTTGGAGGAGAGCCACGGAAACCGAAATCGTTGGGTGTCCGCACCAGGCCTCGCCCAAAGTGGTGCTGCCAAATGCGATTGACGATCACTCGCGCTGTCAGCGGATTCGAGGGGTTAACAATCCATTCGGCCAACTGGCGGCGACCACTTTCGGCCGAGCCCGATGGCACCGGCTGACCTCCCAGGATTTCTGGGAATCTGCGAGGCACTTCGGCGCCAGGACGCTCGGGGTCGCCACGTCGTTGGACGACGCTGTTATGAGGCTTGCCTTCGAATACGGCGTACGCAGTTGGAAACACCGGCTTGGCTGCCAATTCATTCCGTCGGCCTTGTACTCCTGTGAGCTCAGCGACCGCTTGCGCCACCCTTATCGGTAGTGACAGGTCACCTAAGTTTGCGGCTGCTTTTATTTGCAACGCATGGAATTGTTCCGCCGAAGTTTTGATTTTTGCGTCGAGTTCGGCAAGTTGAGCGTCTCGCAAGGCGAGCAGCGATTGAGCTTCTCGCGGCGGCACAAGCGGGGCAAAATCTTGCGGGCGGTTTTGTTCCTCCGCGCCTGGAAACGGGTAAACCGTGCTGTCAAAGATTCCATATAGCGCGTAGTAATCGCTTGCCGAGATCGGATCGAACTTGTGGTCGTGGCAGCGGGCACAGCCGAAGGAGAGCCCCAGCAACGACTTCCCGAACGTGTCGATCGTGTCCGAAATGGTGAGATGATGTTGATGAACGCGGTTGTAGCCAAACCGTCGTGTGATGGCGATGTAGCCAGTGGCCGTCGTAAGTTCAGCATACTGCTCTCTTGGCGAATCCTTGGCTAATAAATCGCCGGCAAGTTGCTCGCACACGAATTGATCGTACGGCTTGTCGCTGTTAAACGCGTCAATCACGTAGTCGCGATAAAGATATGCCTGTGGTACAGGATAGTCGGATACGTCGCCCGCGGTATCGGCATACCGAACGACATCCAACCAATGCCGGCCCCATCGCTCACCATATTGGCGGCTGGCTAGTAATCGATCGACAACTTTTTCGAATGCTGTCGAAGAGTTGTCCGCCAGAAAAGCGGTCGTTTCGTCCGGCGTGGGAGGCAAGCCAATCAGGTCAAATGTTATGCGCCGTAGCAGAGTGCGTTTATCGGCAGCAGGGCTGGGAGTCAAACCTCGCGATTCGAGTTTCGCAAGTACGAAGCGATCGATGTCTCCTTGTGGCCAACCGATATTCGTCACTGCTGGGGTAGAATATTTTGCGATCGGCTGAAAGGACCAAAAAGCTCGTTGCTCGGCAGTAATTTTGAATTCAGATCGTTCGTTACTCGCTCGCGCTGTAGAAGTAGGCTCGTCCGGCCAGGGAAGCCCCATGGCGACCCAACGCTCGAATTTGGCAATTGCCTCTGCCGGTAGTTTTCCTTGCGGCGGCATTTCTAACTCGCGGTATCGCACCGCTTTGATGAGCAAGCTTTCCTCGACTTTGCCCGGCACGGCCGCAGGTCCGCTGTCGCCACCGGTTAGCACCGCATCTCGTGAGGTCAGCCGTAGACCGCTCTGCGGCTGCTTCTCATCACCGTGGCACTCGTAGCAGTGCTGAGATAAAAGCGGACGAATTTCGTTCTCGAAGAACTCGGCTTGTTCCGCCGTGGGCGGCGATGCCAAAGCGGCATTAGAAACGCCGTAACAGTTTAGCCGTTTGTAGTTGATCTTGGTGATTTGTGGTTAGGTGGTTTA
>CAZJWY010000239.1:0-6087 GCA_964549545.1 uncultured Planctomycetaceae bacterium
GGCCTGATGAGTTTCTGGGCACTGCGGGAATTCATCACACTCACGCCCACGCGACTTGGCGACCACCGAGCGCTGTTCTGGGTCTTCGCGTTTTTCACGCCGTTGCAGTACATCCTTGTCGGTTACAACTCCTACGAACTGTTCAGCATTTTCATCCCAGTCTACGCGTTCCTTTTTATCCCGGCTCGGGTCGCGCTCGCCGGCGACTTCAAGCGGTTCCTCGAACGCATTGCCAAGATTCAATCGGGGCTGCTGATCTGCGTCTACTGCCTGAGCTTCGCGCCGGCTCTGCTTTACCTTGAAGTTCCCACGCCTGGCTCTAGCGCCAATGCCCGGCTGCTGTTTTTTTTCGTAGCGATGGCGCTGATTTCCGAAGCATTACAATTCGCCTGGAGCCAACTCTATGGTCGACATGTCATCGCGCCGACGATCAACGCCGCCCGTACTTGGGAAGGCTTGGTTGGCGGCTCGGCCAGCACGGCCCTCGTTGGCATGGTCCTCCATTGGGCCACGCCCTACAAGTTCCTCTGGCAAACTGCCTTCATGTCGATGATCGTGGCCATCATGGGCTTTGCTGGTGCGATGACCATGTCGGCCATCAAGCGCGATCGCGGCGTGCGCGATTATGGCACGCTCGTCGAAGGCCACGGCGGCGTGCTCGACCGGATCGACGCAATCTGCTTCGCCGCGCCAGTCTTCTACCACGTTTCGCTGCAGATCTTTAAGATCGGCTAACGCCGTAGCGTCGCACCGCCACGCGAGGCATCGTATACGCTCGCGCCTGATGCACTCGCCGGGCCAAAGGAGTCGGCCGCTGGCTCGCTCGGCGTAAGGGGCTCGGCATGTACCCGTTGCGCCGCCACCGCGTACACAGAAGGCGTCGCCGGCGCGACTGTTACCGTTGTTCCCGCGTTTGCCCCTGCGGCGGACGGCGTGGGACGAAACGGCGGCATGTTGTCCGGGCTCTGGCTACGGAAAGTGGCTGGCGACGCTGCTGTGCTACCCCGCCGAGTACCCTGGGCATTGGACGCCAACTGCCCGATCGGCGAGGTCTCCGGTGTCAGCTTGGGCCGACCTTGCCGCACCCAATCGTTCCAAGAATTTTGCATCGCAAGCAAGCTATTAAAGCCGTAGTGCTCGCGGACCGCCCGAGGCCAGTTCTCGTCCTCCATCCCGTCACCGACGAATTCAAGAAATGCTTTGCGGCCCCGGCTTTCGATCAACCATTCGCTGAGTGAATGGCCTTGCGCATAAAGTGGCATCACGTCCGATGGATATTCCTTCATCGCGAACATCTGGCTGAACGGTATGCCGCGGCCTTCTTTCAAGAACTGAATCAGATTTCGCTCCTGCTTGGAAACTTCACTCGGGTGCTCCACCGTCGTGCAAGCCCCTTCGTCCGCCCAGCGTGGCACAGGTTGGCGGAAATAGGATGCAAAAATTGTGTGCGTCACTTCGTGCGGCAACACGGAATCGAGAATCCGCTCGCGCGATCCCTGAATATCCATCTTCCAGCCGAAGACTTCACCACGATCGAACACAAAGCTCGTCTTGCCGCCAGCGCCAAGATTTGGCTGCACTTGCGCACTGATCGGGCAGGGCTTCGACCAGGCCGGCAATTCTTTCCCCAACCATTCGATCGCAAGTTGCTTACGGTACACCTCGGCCTGATCGCCGATTTCCTTGGCCAACTGTGGTGTCGGCGCCGAGACGACGAAGTTCGTGGTCTTATAGCCGGCTGCCGCCCGGGCAATCGAACCCGGCGCTACGAGGCAAATGCAAACCAAGAGGGCCGATGCGGGAACGACCCGAGCGAAGCGAGCTTCCATGCTCTAATTCCTCCGTGTGCTACATCCATGTCGCACGCACGCCGTTGCCAAAAATCGGGTGGCAACAGCAAGCGCATTTTTTGCGAATGCAAATGATTCGCGGTCTGCGACGATCATGTCGCAAACCTGAGTGGCCGCTTCAAAGCAAACATCGCGCCAAAAGCGTGCGTTTACCAAGAGCCTTGCGGCCCGTAAGTCCTCATCGTTGTCCAATCACGGTCAAATATTCTTTACGAAGGCCACACAGACGAAGGTTCATGCCTCGCCGGCTTTTGTAAAGATTGCACACTCTAGCAACGAAACTCGAAAGCAAGCTAGGCCGATTCCCCTACAAAATGCAGGCCCCCCGCTAGCACGCAAGAACCAGACTTAACCGCTGATGGGCGCTAATAAACGCGGTTCTTCAGGGATTTTAATGGCTTCCGTTGGCCGAAGGCCTATCGCCACCGTAGCCTGGGGCAAGCGAAGCGCCGCCCCAGGAAACTATTCGCCGTCCCATCGTTTGTCCGAAGGACATATGCACCTCCAGGACATCCACACGCGAAGGAGGTGAATGGTGAATACTTCATGGCGCAGGCCACGATCGCCAAGTATTGGCCAAAGCCGGTGCCCGGACCGCGGCGTCCCGGCTCGCCCTCCTGGCAGGCATTCTGGAAAAACCACTTGCCGGAGATCGCGGCGGTCGACTTCTTCGTCGTGCCCACGGCCACGTTTCGGCTGCTCTATTGCTTCCTCGTCTTGTCGCCGGATCGCAGACGGGTCGTCCACTTCAATGTCACGGCTCATCCATCGGCTCGCTGGACGGCCCAGCAGATCGTCGAAGCCTTTCCGTTCGAGGCCACGCCGAGATACTTGGTCCGCGACAACGACGGCATCTACGGACAGGTGTTTCGCCAGCGCATGGAGCAATTGGGTATCGAAGAAGTGCCGATCACGCCCCGTTCTCCCTGGCAAAACCCCTACGTCGAACGGCTGATTGGCACGATCCGTCGCGAATGCCTCAATCATCTGATCATCTTGAACGAGCAGCACTTGACGCGAATCCTCGCCGACTACTTCGAGTACTACCACGACGCCCGAACGCATCAATCGCTCGACAACAACTCGCCCTCACCAAGGGAAGCGGAACCTCCCGAACGAGGAAAAGTAGTTGCCCAGCCGATGGTCGGCGGGCTCCACCATCGTTACTTCCGCCAGGCTGCCTAGTGCATCTCTGGGGATGTCCCTGCGCCGCTTCCGCGCGCCCGACTCAACCCGGGCTGAAAACTGCGCCGTTCACAACAACTTTGACGACGCTTCGTCGAGAGCATTTCTTCTTCGCTTGCGCTGCGCGAATTGATCCGCCCCTTCCCCAACTTCACAACGACACCCCGGATGGAGTTTTTGAGACGGACAACGGACAGCATTACTTTGACTCGTAAGCGTTGATTATTTCTGTTGGAATCTCAGCTTGACCATCTGGACGATAATCACCGCCGAACCTTGCTTTGGTCATGCCATCGAATGCTGCCCAAAGTTGACCTCGTATGAAAAATCCTACATATCTTTCGTTCCCATCCCAGCGTACCTCAACATCTCCCTGCTCAAAGTCTGGGATTGAGGTCAGCAGTCGAATCGCACCAACTACCTTGTGGCCTTGGTCAGCACTCGTTTCGTAGAGGTAAAAATATCCCGCCGCGTCGTCGTACTCAAAAATCCCCGCCAAATCGCCGGCGGATCGAACGTTACTATCGAATATTTGGTCCACACTCATAGTATACTCTTTATGGATGGTTTTTCTTATAGTTCTCACCTAACCGATGATCAGTTCTGCTCATTGGTTGCACGCCTCCAGTTGGGGTTCGATCCATATGGTGCAATTCCATCGGATATCCATCGGGACCAGTCGGAGCGCGTCCTTTCTGCATTTTCACGACGTCCTCTGCACTGTACGCTCCAGGATTCGCCGGGCGAAGAAAAGGGGACATTCTACTTTTTCCATTAATGTAGAATGTCCCCTTTTCTCTTCCCTAGGTGAGGTCCAACTATTCCCTCGCCCCATGGGAGAGGGCCAGGGTGAGGGAACTCAGTCCAACACTTACGCCTTACGTCTTATGCCTTACGCCTCACTCCGCGATCTCTTCATCCTCCTCTTTCCTCCAATTGTTATCTTCGTAGTTGTCAGCTCAAAAACCGGCTTCAGCGAACATATGCGCTATGTGCTGCCGTCGTTTCCATTCTTCTATATCGCCGTGTCGGGAGTCGGAAGAATTTTTGGAAATTTGAAGGAAGGAGTGTTGATATCTCCATTGGAAGGGGTACATTGCGGGCTGAGTAGACCAAGCTGGAGGTTTCGTTTCGTGCCTCTCTTTTCTGTACCTTTGGTCGGTGTTCTCGCCTCGTGGCTCGTCGCGAGTAGCTTGTGGATCTATCCACATAGCCTTTCGTATTTCAATGAGGCGATTGGTGGCGCGCTCAACGGCCCAGATTATTTACGTGGCAGCAATGTCGATTGGGGGCAAGATATTCGATATTGGTACAGAAAACAGTTCAAGATGTTGGAGAATGCCTCACTGATTTCTTTTGGTAGCTTTTTTCCACCAGATACTTATCCTACCCTCATTCCGTCCAGAAACCACTGTAATCAGTCCCGAACGCAGCTTACTGCCAGCGTGAACGCATTCAACAATCCCTTCATGCAGAATATGTACTATGTTGTCTGCTCCGCCGAACTGAAGAGGAAACTCGAAAAATCAGTTCTACGCAATGAAATTGTGCCGTGTACGTACGCGATGCGCACGATAGAGCTACGGGATTAGAGAAAGTAAATAGCCGCATTTATGAGACTCTTACTGTGACGAGAATAATCCCGCGCGCACTACAGCGAAGTACTACAGAGCAACTTGTTTGCTTATTGGTCCTTACAATCGGCTGTACAGCGCGTGAGAGCGACTATATACACATCGGTTCGGCACAACAGCTATTGAAGCACGATCTTGGCCTGATGATGCTTGGCACAACGAAGGTGGCAACTTTCGAAATCAAGAATTCATCGACGAAGGATTGGAATATCGCTGAAGTAACCACGCAATGTGCGTGCACCGTTATTAGCGGACACGTGGACCACATTGCGGCGGGCCAAACGGTCGATTTTCGTGTTGAATATTCAGCACGCGTGAGTGGAGACGATCAACAGTTAGTACTTATCAGATTTGTTGAACTCGACATCCCCGAAATGCATCTTGTAGTCGCCGCTCAAGTGCGCCCGGAAATCGATTTCACTCCATCGGCTCTGCGATTTACGTCCATTTCGGTTAATGAACCCAAGATTCAAACGAGAGCAGTCCGGGTGACGACGTTTACTGACAATCCGAGCGTGTCGTATGCAGTTGCGAGCAACGCTCCGTGGGTAACGGCGCATTTGGAGAAAGTTAGTTCATTGGACAAAGGCGAGCGCGCAAAGAATGGAAAATACGAGCATAACTTCCAGATAGAAGTAAATGTCGATTCCGCTAAGCTGCCGCCGGGACTCAACAAGGCGGCTATAAAGTTGTTTGAACAATCTATGGTTGCGACAAATGGAAAGGATCCTGCTCAGTCGAAAGGTGGATTGCCAATCGACCTATTGGTGCGCGCGCCTTTCAAAATGTCGCCAGACTCGTTATTTTTCGGAAGCGATGAGGGAGAAAGCTCGTCGCACCGGTCGGTGACAATCAGATGTATTTCCAGCGAAGATTGCGAACAATGTGTTGCCGAAGTCGAGAGCAAAACCGACGCCGCCCATGTTGTCCACGTTGAAAAGGTGAGTGAGCGATGCTGGCGAATCACCTGCCGCATCGATTGGCATAAAGTGGTAGGCTTTCTTGAAACAAACGTAGTATGTCGATTTGGTGACAAGTTGCCGCAGCTGAAAATCCCGCTCGTCGCATTTCGTCAAGTAAAATGAAGAACTCCGTAATACATATTTTAGTAGTCGGCAGCATTTTTTTATCCTGCGCGATAGCCGAAGGAAGGGTGACCCAAAGGACTGCGGACAATGTATGCGGGCCTCGGTGCGTACAGTTTGTACTTTCGCACTTCGGAATTGACGTTAGCTTACCCGAGTTGGTTCGACAATCACAGTGGCCGATTGATGGGGGTGCCTCGCTGAGTGCCCTCAAAAGATCGCTTGAATCTAAGGGTATTTTTGTTAAGGCTATTTGGGTGCGTCACATCGACCGTATATCTAGTGGTCTGTCCACGGGAAGGCGTCAAGGGCTAGCATAACGTCTCCTGGAAT
>CAZJWY010000240.1:0-6075 GCA_964549545.1 uncultured Planctomycetaceae bacterium
GATCGTCGCACGATCAGCGACGATCGGCAACATGGCGCCGGAATACGGCGCGACGATGGGCTTCTTCCCCGTCGATGATCAAACGCTCCGCTACCTCCGCCAAACCGGCCGTACCAAGGCCGAAGTCGATCTCGTCGATCGGTACACCAAGGAGCAGGGCCTCTTCCGAACAGATAGTGCTCCCGTACCCACGTTTACCAAGGTGATTAAGCTCGACCTGTCGACCGTCGAGCCCTGCCTCGCCGGACCTAAGCGGCCGCAAGATCGTATCGCGCTGACCAAAATGAAGCCCGCGTGGCGACAGGCCCTTACGGCCGTTTACGGCAAGCAGCCACCGGTGAACGGCTCACCGGAAGGCCGCTGGGAAGGTGAGGGTGGTCACAAAATCGAGGCCAAGGCCGCTGCCCATGCGACTCCCACGGCCCCTGACCCCGGCTTTACAGGTGTGACAGTGCAGTGGAACGAAAAGACGTTCGACATCAAGCATGGCGATGTGATGATTGCCGCCATCACGAGTTGTACGAACACCAGCAACCCGAGCGTCATGGTCGCCGCTGGCCTGTTGGCGAAGAAGGCCGTTGAGAAGGGCCTCTCCGTGCCGCCACATGTGAAGACCAGTCTCGCTCCCGGCTCCCGTGTTGTCACCGACTACTTCAAAAAGGCGGGCCTCGAACAGTATTTGGAAAAGGTCGGCTTCTACACGGTCGGCTACGGCTGCACGACTTGCATCGGCAACAGCGGCCCATTGCCCGAGCCCATTTCCGAAGCGATCAAGAAAAACGACTTGGTCGTCGCCGGCGTGCTGTCTGGCAACCGCAACTTCGAAGGCCGCATCAATCCCGATGTGAAGGCCAACTACCTCGCCAGCCCGCCGCTCGTTGTGGCCTATGCCCTGGCTGGTACCACCGATATCGATTTCGAGAAGCAACCGATCGGCGCCGGCACTGGCGGCTCGCCCGTCTACCTGCGAGACATCTGGCCGACGCATTCTGAAGTGCAATCGGTCGTTGATTCTTGCGTATTGCCCGAGATGTTCGAAGAACAGTACGGCGACGTTTGGAACAAGAACGAGAAGTGGAACGTCATCAAAACCAGCGAAGGCGAGCTGTATGAATGGAATCCGCTTAGCACCTACATCCAAGAGCCGCCGTTCTTGGTTGATCTCGCTTCGGAGCCCGGTCCGATCAAGCCGATCAACGGCGCTCGCTGTCTGGCGGCATTCGGTGATTCGGTCACGACGGATCACATTTCGCCCGCTGGTTCGATCGCCAAAGACGGCCCGGCCGGAAAGTACCTGATCTCGCTCGGCGTCGAACCGCGCGACTTCAACGGCGCCCGCCGCGGCAACGACCGCGTCATGACCCGCGGCACGTTCGCCAACATCCGCATTCGCAACCTCCTAGCCCCCGGCACGGAAGGCGGCGTCACGCGCTATTTTCCCCCTCTCCCTCCGGGAGAGGGCCGGGGTGAGGGTGCTGCCCAGGTCATGTCGATCTACGACGCGGCCATGAAATACAAAGCCGCGGGCACACCCACCGTCGTCCTCGCCGGGGCCGAATACGGCAGCGGCTCCAGCCGCGACTGGGCGGCCAAGGGACCATTCCTGCAAGGAGTGCGGGCAGTGATTGCCAGCAGCTTCGAACGCATCCACCGCAGCAACCTCGTCATGATGGGCATCTTGCCGCTGGAACTGCCCGCCGGCGTAACCTGGCAGTCGCTCGGCCTCAACGGCGAGGAAGTCTTCGACTTCCCCACGCTCGACGACCAGCTGATCCCGCGACAAAAGATGAAAGTCGCGGCTACCAGCCCGAATGGGGAACGCAAGGATTTCGAAGCCACTGTCCGCATCGACACGCCCGTCGAACTCGACTACTACCGCAACGGCGGCATCCTGCAGACTGTGCTGCGGAAGCTGCTCAAGTCGTAGTCGCGTCGATTGCCTTGTATGCTAGAATGTGAATGGAGGCATCCAATGGCCAAAACGCTTGAACTACCTGATCCCGTTTTCGATGCGCTGCAAAAAGCCGCCAGCGATTCTGGTACGACGCCCGCGGACTGGATAGCGGCGAAGCTGCCGCAATCGCCTCAAGAGCCTTCACAGCGCTACCAGTCATTGGCGGAAGCACTTGAAGGACTTATCGGAACGGTCCGCAGCGGAGGCAAAGAGCGGCTCTCAGAAAACTGCGGTGAGAAATTCACCGATTATTTAGTTCAGAAAAAGCGCGAGGGTCGTTTATAATGTTGTGCGACACCGGCCCGCTCGTCGCATTGATCGATGCGGATGATTCAAGCCATGAGGTTTGCACGCGTGTCGCCCATCGCATGCCACCCGCGATGGTTACAACATGGCCATGTCTCACTGAGGCAATGCACTTTCTCTTTCGCGCCGGTGGATTAAAGACGCAGAATAAGCTTTGGGCCAAGGTTGACGAAGGTATAATCCGGCTGCACACACCTCCAGAGTCCGACTGGAGGTTGATTCATCAGATGATGAATCAATATGCCGACTTGCCTCTCGATCTGGCCGACGCATCGCTCGTTACCGCCGCCAACGAGCTGAAAGACTACCGGCTGTTTACCATCGATCATGCACTGCGAGCTGTTAGACTACAGCACGGAGGCTTCTTCGAGATATTCCCATAACACGGATAAGCAATTGCATTCTTCTTACTCCACCGGCTCCACCGTCCCTCTCACCTGCGGCAACTCCGGCAACATCAGCGCGAACGCCGCCGCTGGAATAAACAAGAAACTGGAATAGAGCAGCGCCAGCCGGTAGTCGCCCCCTTTACTGAATGTACCGAAGTACACAGTGCCAGCGGCCGCTGCGAGTCGGCCAATGTTGTACGAAAAGCCTGCTCCAGTAGTCCTCAGTAATGTCGGAAACAGTGGCGGCAAGTACATCGTGAATAGTGCGAACACTCCCTGGCAAACGCCAATCACAAGCAGCCACCCGAGCATACTCTCGTGATCACGCGGCACTCGGTACGCAAAAAACATCGTGACGAAGTAAGCCAGACACAACACCACCACGGCCGATCGATAGCCGGTCCGTCGTGCGATTGCTGCCGCGGCGAAGTTGCCCACGACTGACGAGATCATCACGATCGCCAGGCCCTGCGTCGCCAATTGGCTCTTTTCAGCATCCGACCAACTCGCGACGTCCGGCAAATTGCGCAAGTGTTGCAAGAACCAGAACATAAACGCCCAGTGCGCAGTGAGCGCGGTCGCGCATACGAGAATCGTGACCGTCGTGATCCTTCGCACCGGCGGTCGAAACAAGTCCGCAAAGTCTGGTGCCTCGCTTTCAAGCTCTCTGGCGGCGTGCCATTCTTCTGGCTCAGGCACGGCCCGGCGAATCCAAAGCACGAGCAGTGCGGGCAGAATCCCCACCAGAAACACCGTGCGATTAGGCCATTCGGCCAGGGTGAGAATCAAATATCCGGCGAACGTCGCGAGCAGCACGCCAAGATTCACGCCACTCTGCAGAATAGCAGCGATCCAATGCCTCCACCGCGCCGGCCAGGTCTCTGAAAGAAGCGACGCCCCCACGGCCCATTCGCCGCCAATCCCCAGTGCCGCTAGAAATCGGTAAATCAGTAAATGCCACCACTGCTGCGCGAAGAACGATAACCCCGTGAACAGCGCGTAGGTGAGAATCGTAAGCATGAGCGCACGACTGCGCCCCAGCCGGTCGCCGATCCGCCCGAAGAATCCCCCGCCGACCGCCCAGCCAACGAGAAACGCCGCTTGAATCCACGAGCTTTTTTGCCCGACTGCATTGTCCCGGATGTCCACCGCTAACAGCTGCGCGACAAACGGGGCTGCGACCAGCGTGTACAAATGCATGTCGAGGCCATCGAAAAACCACCCCAACCAGGCCGCTATCCCCGACTTCCATTGCGTGCTCGAAATATCGTGCAGATGCACGATCGTGTCGCTGTTATCGTCTGCGCGAACGCCCGCCATACCCGCTCACCGTACAAAAAAGATCGCGTGAAAAGCCGGCTCGATTCGTTGCGAGCCGCAACCAATTCGACCATCTTAAGCTACCAGTGCGTAGCATCAATGGTAATAACCAGGGTATGATCAACAACAGGGAATCCGCTTCCAGCTCCGGAGTGAATCGATGAATCGCCTGCCGCTCGCCTTGTTGCTGTCCGCCTTCTACCTTGCATCTGTCAATCCTCCGGCCGAGGGCAAAGAGCTTTTCATCGCCAGTTGGAATGTCGAAAATCTGTTCGATACCAAGGACGATCCTTCCGTGAAAGGAGATGAAGACTTCACCCCCGAGTCGGCCAAACATTGGACCAAGGAGCGGCTCGAGTTCAAGCTCAAGAACCTAGCCAAGATCATCAACAAGATGAACGACGACAAGGGGCCCGATGTTCTTGGACTTTGCGAAGTCGAAAACCGCGACGTCGTCGAAATGCTCGTCGAAAAGATCAAGCCGCTTGGCCGCAAGTACGAGATCATCCATAAGGACTCGCCGAGTGAGCGGGGCATCGACTGCGCCATCGTCTACGATTCGGCCGTTTTCACCAGTGACGCGCCCCAGTTCCATCATGTCGACGCGGAAAACACGCGTGATATCGTCGAGGCCAAGCTCAAGCGCAATGGCGCCGATCTCTACGTTTTCATGAACCATTGGCCGTCGCGGTATCACGAAGAGTCTTTCCGTGACAAGGCTGCCGACGTGCTGCGAAAGCGAGTCGACGAAATTCTCGCCACCGACAAGAAGGCCGACATCATCATGCTCGGCGACTTTAACGATCATTCCGAAGATTCAGCCCTCCGCGACCGCTTACGCGCCGCCAAGAGCGACGACAACCTCCCGCCCGATTCGCTGCTCGACACCACGGCTCACATCAGCGACGGTGGCAAAGGCACGTTCGTCTACAACAACAAATGGGACCTGCTCGACCACATCATCATTTCGACTGGTCTCTTGGACCCCACCGGATACCACTGGAAAAAGGGCAGCTCCCAACGCATCGAGTTCCCCGAGCTGATTTTCCATCCTCGCGGCAAGGGTGAAATCGACCGTCCCAACCAAAGCTACACCAGGAATAACTTCCACCCGACCGGTTACTCCGACCACCTGCCGGTCGGCTGCGTGTTGGAGCAGTAAACGGGGTGGATATCCTTAGCGGCGGCAACGCCGTCCACGACCAGCAAGCCCAAATCCTAACAATAAAGAGCGAACCACCAAACTCGGCCACGACGCCACAACTCCCCGTTTCCCCAGACTTAGGGCCTGTGTAGACTGAGAGAGGCGGTGTTTTCCCCTGCGCTTGCCGAACCGCCGTAATTCCCTTCTCTTCCATTCGTAGTGCGCGCTGGCCGATCCTGGTACTTCACTCCCATGCAGATTGATTGCCCTGGTTGCAAAGCGACGCTCCAAGTGCCCGATGAGCTGGCCGGCAAGCAAGGCAAGTGCATCCATTGTGGCCACCGACTGGTGATCCCCGGCGCCAAGCCGCTCCCCAGCGGCCCCATCTCGCCGACGCTGCTCGAAGCCACGCCAGAGAGCATGGTCCGCGAGTTGTTCCGTCGTCAGCAGAGCGCGATCCTGCTCATCTTCCATCCCACGGAAGGTGGCGTGTACGACCTCTCCAACGTGCCCGACTCGGAACTGAAGTGCATCGCCACCGAAGACATCAACCAGGCCCGCTTCGCCCAGGTCGTCGAAGGCTTCGCCAGGCGGTTTGGCCCCCGGAAGAAAAACCCGTCGGCTGGTAGCTCAGTGATCGGCGCGGCTGCGGCCGCGGCAATCGCCGCCATCTCAAGCAACGAGCCTTTCGAGTTGAAGGGAGACCGCCTCGGCTCATCGCTCGACGAGTTCAAAGGCAAATACAACCGCAGCGGCGAAGGTGGCCAGCGGCTTCCGCTTTGCTCCGACACCGCCTGGGGCGCCAACAAGGCGTCGCTACGCTGCGAGCCCTGGCACCAACTGGCAAAAATCGTCCACGCCCGGATCGACCTTCCCGCCGAAGACAACTCCCCCACGGTCGCCGGCGTGAAAACCGAGCTACTGCTCTACCACTTCATCGACAATCAGCTTTTCCGTATCAC
>CAZJWY010000241.1:0-6071 GCA_964549545.1 uncultured Planctomycetaceae bacterium
AGAACCCCGAGTTCTACGACGTGATCGTCACCACGAACATGTTTGGCGACATCATCACCGACCTGTCGGGCATCATCCAAGGCGGCATGGGCGTCGCCGCCGGCGGCAACATCAACCCCGACAAGGGCGGCGTCAGCATGTTCGAGCCGATGGGGGGCAGCGCGCCGAAGTACACCGGCACCGGCAAGATCAACCCGATCGCCGCGATCAACGCCGTGAGCATGCTGCTCGATCAAGCTGGCGAGGCCAAAGCGGCCAAGCGCGTGATGGATGCCATCATGAAAGTGACCGCGACCAAGATGAAGAGCCAGGCAGCCGGCAAAATGGGCTACACCACGAGCCAAGTCGGCGACCTAGTCTGCGAAGCCCTATAAAGCCGCGACCGCTGGTCGCAGCCTGTTGCCTGGTTTCCGCGGGAGATTCGGAAGTGCGCAAAATTCTAGGTGGGAATTTTGCGCAGTTGCCAGCACAGGTTCGACAATTCCGCTCGGCGCGCACCGAGAGCGCAGTCTGGCTGCTAGCCATTTCAACAAGCTCAAGGCTTGCAAAAGCTCGCGGCCGATAGCAATGGATTCAATTTTCAAAGAGCGGGCGAACCGCCTGGCTTGCACGGGACGTGAGCAAAGCGGATTCGCGGCATTACGTCCACAGGGTAGCATATAGTGGACATGCGTTCAATAATCAGGTTTTGGCCAGTGCGGCATTTTTTGGGATGGAGCGAGGGATGGTCTCACGCAGAGGCGCGGGGGGCGCGGAGAAAGGCGGGGATTGGTTATTGGATATTGTTGTTTTGTTGAATGTCTATGCTGCATCTGTTTTTATGCTCATGACAAACTCCCGTTTCAAGGCGATGGTGAAGCGACTACGATACGCAGATGCCTGCCACGCCGCAAATCGAAATCATCGATCGCCGGACGATCAGCGAAACCGATGCTCGTGCGATCGCGCAATTGGTTGTCTCGATTTGGCCGAAGCCGGAGCGGACGGTCGAATCGTTTACTGCCGACATGCTTACGCAGTGGAAGGACTACGCCGGGCCAGAAGAACAGCGGCCTCGTTCCTGCTTGATTCGCGAAGGGGGACAGGTTGTGGCTCATGCGAGCGTTTATCCGCGTACGGTGCGCACGTCGCAGGGAGAGATCACGGTGCTGGCGCTGGCGCGAGTCTGCACGGATCCCTCTGTACGCGGGCGGAAACTGGGCGACGCTGTGGTCCGGGCTACGTTTGCGCTGGTTGACGAGGGGGCGTTTCCTTTTTCGCTCTTTCAGACGACGCATGATGTGCGCCCCTTTTACGAACGGCTGGGGGCGGTGGCGATCGACAACACGTTCGTCAATTCGCTCGCGGCTGATCCGAAAGCGAATCCGTTCTGGGCCGAGGTGCCGATGCGCTATCCGGCAAGCGGTGATTGGCCGGAGGGGGAGATTGATTTGATGGGGGCGGGGTGGTGAAGTGGCTAGGAGTTTGTTGATATCTTCGTGGATAATGGACGGTTGGGCGGGGGCGGGGACGCCCCGGCTCGCGGGTCGTCGAGTTGCTGTTCGTGGCTTTCACTCGTTTTAGCTGTGCATGCGTGGCAGGTCTTCGCCGCGGGTGATGATTTCGGCTTCTAGCGCGGCTAGTTCGTCGAGCCGCGCCATCACAACTTCGTCTGGAGCGAAGTCTTTTGCTAAGCGGGTGTAGGTCGTGTGGTGGCGGGCTTCGGACTCGAAGAGGGAGCGATAGAAGTCGGCCAGTTCGGGGTCTTTCACGTGTTCGGAGAGAACATGGAATCGCTCGCAGGAGCGGGCTTCGATGATTCCCGCGATCAAGAGGCGGTCGACCGCTCGTTGTGGTTCTTGCTTACGGCAGAGATCGTTCAACTCGCGACCGTAGCTGGAGGGCTTGAGGCGGCGAAAGCGAATGTTGCGCTTGGCCAAAAGGTCTAGGACCATGTGGAAGTGTTCCAGTTCTTCGCGAACAATCTCGGTCATCTCGCGGCAGAGATCGATGTTTTCGACGTAGGCGAAGATCAAGTTCAGCGCCGTGCCGGCGGCTTTCTTTTCGCAATGGGCGTGGTCGATCAGGATCGCGGGGAGGTCGGAGTCGACTTGAGCGAGCCAGCGCGTTGGCGTGTCGCATTGGAGGTGGAGCATTTGAGGATCCGTTGTCCGCGGTTCGTTGCCCGTTGTTAATTGTTTGTAGACCAGTAGCCGCCGCGGGGGTGGTCGAATTGGGCTTCTTGGCCGAGGCGGTAGGTGTAGAAATGACCTCGGTTGTAGACTTGATGACCCATGACCCAGGTGGAGACTGGCCAGCCGGTGAGTTGTTCGCCGTGCCAGGGACTCCAGCCGCTCTTGGTGATTTGTTCCTCGTTGCGGATGGTTTGGGTGAGATTCAAGTCGACAAGGACAAGGTCAGCATCGTAGCCGACGGCAATGCGACCTTTACCGATGATATCCCAAACGCGGGCCGGGGCGTCGCACATCCAATGAGCCACTTGCTGGAGCGTGCAGCGGCCGCGGTTGACTTCGTTAAGCATGAGAGCGAGCGAATTTTCGACGGCCGGCAAGCCGGAGGGGGAGGTGGGGTAGGGCTGCTGTTTTTCCCCGAGCGTGTGGGGCGCGTGGTCGGTCGCGATAACTTGCAGGCGACCGTCGGTAAGCGCTCGCCACAACTCGGCGTTATCGTCGCGAGTTTTGATCGAGGGATTCATTTGGACGAGCGAGCCCAATCGGGCGTAGTCGTCGATGCTGAACAGGAGGTGATGCGGGCAGGCTTCACCCGTGATAAGGTTGCGATGATCGGCAAGCAGCTTGGCTTCGCCGGCGGTGGAAACGTGAAGCACGTGAAAGCGGTGATTATGCCGAAACGCGAGATCAATCGCGCGGCGAGTAGCGATGAGCGCGGCTTCGTGGTTGCGGATTCGTGAATGGTCGGCAATATCGGTCGAGCCGGCTAGTCGGGCCGCGTTTGCCCGGACAGTTGTTTCGTCTTCGCAGTGGGCGGTGATGGGGAGCGTCGTCTCGGCGAAGATTCGCTCGAGGGCGGCTTGCTCGTCGACGAGCAGGTCGCCCGTGCTGGAGCCAATGAAGATCTTTATGCCGGGCGTACGTTCGACTCGCTTCAACTCGTCGAGGTTGTCGGCGGTTGCCCCGATATAGAAGCCGTAGTTGACGAGCGACTTGCCGGCCGCCAGGGCGAGCTTTTCATTCAGGCGGGCCTGGGTGGTCGTGGCGGGCCTGGTGTTGGGCATTTCGAGGAAGGTGGTGATGCCGCCCTTGGCACAAGCCTGGCTGCCCGTGGCCAAGTCCTCTTTGTGCGTGAGTCCGGGTTCCCGGAAGTGGACCTGATCGTCAATTGCGCCGGGGATCAGGTAGAGGCCGCTGGCGTCGATTGTTTCGTCGGCGTGCAACTGTGCTGCAGAGTCGATGTCGGCGATGCGGCCGTTCTCGATGGCAACCGAAACTCGCTCGATTCCGTCGGGCAGTACAACATGTGCGTTCTTGATTACGTGGCGCATGCTCTTAAATGTAGCAGGGACACTTCATGTGCCGTAGGCGGGTGAACTGCGCGGCCGCCAAGCTTGTCTTGTCTGGAGTAGAATTGCCGTGGCGTGTTGGGATAGATTCGGCCTGGCGGCCGACGCTAAATCGCTGGTGTTGTTTTGGCGTTTGGGATGCTATGCGATTTGGTCATTTGCTGCGATGTTTGATTTGGATCATTATTGACACCTAGGCCATTTCAATTGACATTAGAACTTCTACCGTGCCCGATAAAACCGACCAACTTGATTCCCTTCTCGCTGAGCGCATTTTGGTGCTGGACGGCGCCATGGGCACGCAGATTCAGGCATTGGGGCTGGACGAGGCGGCGGTTCGCGGCGAGCGCTTTGCCGACCATCACAAAGATCTCAAGAACTTTGCCGATATTCTGTGCCTGACGCATCCGCAGTCGGTGGCTGACGTCCATCGGCGGTATCTGGCGGCCGGTGCCGATATCGTTGAAACGAATACGTTTGGCGCGAGCCCGATCGGGATGGAGGAGTTCGACCTACCGCTGAAGCTAGTGCGGGAGATCAACACGGCCGCTGTGAAGTTGGCTCGACAAGCGTGCGATGAGTTCGAGGCCAGCACGCCGGGTCGACCGCGGTTCGTGGCGGGCTCGATTGGTCCTACCACGAAGCAGACCGCGATCAGCACCAAGGTCGACGACGCCAGCTATCGCGGCGTGGTGTTCGATCAGATGGAGGCTTCCTACTACGCGCAAGTAGCGGCGATGGTCGAGGCGGGGATCGACATCCTGCTGCCGGAAACGGTGATCGATACGCTCAACTTGAAGGCCTGCCTGTTTGCGATCTCGCGTTATTTTCAGGAGAGCGGCAATCGGGTGCCCGTGATGATCTCGGGCACGTTCGATAAGGGCGGAGCGACGTTTGTATCTGGGCAGGAAGTCGAGGCGTTCAACATCGCGATTTCGCATTTTCCAGCGCTCTCAGTTGGGATGAACTGCGCGCTGGGGCCCGAACTGATGCGGCCTCATCTGGAAACGCTCCAGCAGGTTTCGTCGCACTGGATTAGTTGTCACCCGAACGCCGGCCTGCCGAACGAGATGGGGCAGTACGACCTGGGCCCGGCGGCGATGGCGGGCATGGTCGCCGAGTTTGCCGAGCGAGGCTGGGTCAACATCGTCGGCGGGTGCTGCGGGACGACGCCCGATCATATCGCGGCGATGGCAGTCGCACTGCGCGATAAGAAGCCGCATCGGCGCGTTACGCCCGAGCCCTACATGCGGCTCAGTGGCACGCGGCCGCTTGCGCTTCGCCCCGACAGCAACTTCCTGATGATCGGCGAGCGGACGAACGTCACCGGCTCGAAGAAGTTTGCCCGGCTCGTCAAAGAGGAAAAGTACGAGGAAGCGGTCGAGGTCGCCCGCTCGCAAGTCGACGGGGGCGCGAACGTCATCGACATCAACATGGACGAGGCTTTGCTCGACGGCGAGGCGGTGATGACCAAGTACCTGCGGTTGATCGCGGGGGAGCACGATGTCGGCGCCGTGCCGGTGATGGTCGACAGCAGCAAGTGGTCGGTGATCGAAGCTGGTTTGAAGTCGCTGCAAGGCAAGCCGATCGTCAACTCGATCAGCCTCAAAGACGGCGAGGAAGAGTTCTTGCGCCGTGCTCAATTGTGCCGGTGGTATGGGACGGCAGTGGTCGTCATGGCGTTCGACGAACAGGGCCAGGCGGTCGAGATCGATGACAAAGTGCGAATTTGCTCGCGGGCTTACAAGCTGCTGACCGAGAAGATCGGCTTCCCGCCGCAAGACATTATTTTCGATCCGAATATTCTGACCGTGGCCACCGGGATGGAGGAGCATAACAACTACGCGGTCAACTTCATCGAATCGATTCCGCGAATTAAGGCAGCTTGCCCCGGGGCACATATCTCGGGCGGCGTGTCGAATGTGTCGTTCTCATTCCGCGGCAATGATGTGGTGCGCGAGGCCGTGAACGCGGTTTTCCTGTATCACGCGATCAAAGCCGGGTTGGACATGGGGATCGTGAACGCCGGCCAGTTGGCAGTTTATGAGGAGATCGAGCCGCGGCTTCGCGAGCTTGTCGAGGACGTGATCCTGAATCGCCGGCCGGATGCAACCGATCGCTTGCTGCAACACGCCGACACGATCAAAGGACAGGGCGGACCGGCTGCGGAAGCAGATGAAGCGTGGCGACGCGACCCCATCGAGGAGCGGATCAAGCACGCGATTCTAAAAGGGATCGTCAAATATATTGATGAGGATACAGAAGAAGCCCGCCAGAAGTACGGCAGCGGACTGGCCGTCATCGAAGGGCCGATGATGGACGGCATGAGCGTCGTCGGCGATTTGTTCGGCGCGGGAAAGATGTTCCTGCCGCAGGTGGTAAAGGCGGCCCGCGTTATGAAGAAGGCAGTGGCCTATCTCACACCTTTCATGGAGGCCGAGAAGCTAGCTTCTGGCACGTCCCAGCAGGCTCGCGCGAAAGTGTTGCTCGCGACCGTGAAAGGCGACGTACACGACATCGGTAAAAACATCGTCGGCGTGGTGCTCGGCTG
>CAZJWY010000242.1:0-3735 GCA_964549545.1 uncultured Planctomycetaceae bacterium
GACCGACCAGTTCGACCGGGCTAAGGCCAAGAACAACGTGGAAGATGCCATCACTCGCTACCCCGATATTAATGGCATGGTTGGCCTCTTCGAATACAACCCGCCACTCATTATCGAAGCGCTCGAACGGGTGGGGAAAATCGGCAAAGTGAAGATCATGGCGTTCGATGAAAACCCGCTGGCTCTCGAAGGTATCAAGAACGGCACAGTCGTCGCCACGGTCGTGCAGAACCCGTATCAATACGGCTATCAATCGATCAAAACGCTCGACGCGCTTCATAAAGGCGACAAGACTGCGGTGCCCGAGAACAAGTTCATCGACATTCCTGCCCGCGTGATCGACAAAACAAATGTCGAAGCGTTTGCCAAGGAAGCCAGCGAGCGGCTTGGCAAGAAATAATGGGTCGCGCGATCGTCGCCCGCTATTTGTGCTGCTCATGCCTAAGGGGTAACTCGAAAACAACTTCGGCAGATAAGATTTACCACGGAGACACAGAGGGCACAGAGAAACAGCAGAAAACGGAAGAACATGAATCACTAGAAGCCGTTTTGCTCTGTTGAAAGCAAGCAATTGATTTTTCGTTTCTGCTAAGGGGGCTAGCCCTTCCGGTTATTTCCACCAACCGGCCGCTAGCCACCCAGAGGTACCCGCTGGCCGATTGTTTGATCGTGTTTTGAGACAAAGCCTGACGTTTCTATCTCCTGTATTTCTTCTCCGTGTCCTCTGTGTCTCCGTGGTTATTCTGTTTTCAAAAATATTGTTTTTGAGCCGTTCCTAAATAATGACTGTTCCTCTGCTCGAAGTGCGCCACATCAGCAAGCAATTTGCAGGCGTGTGCGCGCTCGATGACGTTTCACTCGCGCTTGGTCGAGGCGAGGTCCTGGCCATTGTCGGAGAAAACGGCGCGGGCAAAAGCACACTGATGAAAATCATCGCGGGCGTCCAAACGCCGACGTCCGGCGAGATTGTCGTCGATGGCGAACCTGTCGAGTTCGCCTCCATCTCGCAAGCGCTGCGATTGGGTATTTCGCTCATTCATCAGGAGCTTAACCTGGCCGACAATCTTTCGGTCGGCGCCAATATTTTCTTGGGGCGCGAGCCACGGCGGTTTGGCTTGATCGACCGTGCTGCCATCGCCCGTGAGTCGCGCAAATATCTCGATCTGGTTGGTTTGGATGCCGACCCCCACACGATCGTGAGTACGCTCTCGATCGGCAAGCAGCAACTGGTCGAAATCGCTAAGGCGCTTAGCACGAATGCTCGCATCCTGATCATGGACGAGCCCACCTCGTCGCTTTCGGAACACGAAGCGAGCCGCTTGTTCGAGGTGGTGCGCCAGTTGCGCTCGCGTGGCGTGAGCGTGCTGTATATCTCACACCGATTGCGCGAAGTCGAGGATCTGTCCGATCGTGTGGTAGTGCTTCGCGATGGCAAGTTCAGCGGCGAGCTTTCTCGTGCAGAGAACAGCCGGCAGAAGATGATCCAACTCATGATCGGGCGCGACGTATCGCGATTCTATCAGCGGACGCCACATACTCCCGGCAGTGAATTGCTCGTCGTGCGCGATTTGCGCACGTCGACATTTCCCCGCCACGCGGTCAGCTTTTCGATTCGCGCGGGCGAGGTCGTCGGTTTGGCCGGTTTGGTCGGCGCGGGGCGCACGGAACTGTTGGCCACGTTGTTCGGCGTGACGCCGGCCATTTCGGGCTCGATGACATTCGGTTCCTTGCGTCATTCCCCCAAGACGCCTCGCGAAGCGATTGCTGCGGGTATCATGCTCGCGCCCGAGGATCGACGACAGACCGGCTTGGTCCTGCCAATGAGCGTGAAGACGAATCTTTCGCTGGCCAGCCTGCGTCGCGATCGGCGTCGTGGCCTTTTGCGAGGCTTTCTCAACACCGCGGCCGAAAATCGCGTTTCCAAAGCGATGATCGACCTCATGCGGATTAAAACATCGAGCGATCGACAGGTCGTGCGATATCTTTCGGGCGGTAATCAGCAAAAGGTTGTCCTCGGCAAATGGCTCTGCTTGTCGCCCAAGCTTTTGTTGCTCGACGAGCCGACCCGTGGAATTGATGTTGGCGCGAAGGAGGAAATCTACAAACTTATTGATCAGTTGGCTCGCGACGGGGTTGCAATTCTGTTCGCTTCGAGCGAAATGGATGAGGTGCTTGGTTTGTCCGATCGGGTGCTCGTGATGTGCGAAGGGCGGTTGGCCGGCGAGTTGGCCCGCGACCAGTTGAGTGAGGAATCGATCATGCATCTTGCGACCACCAGCGAAGCGTTCTTGCCGGAAAGGATCGGCGCTTGATGGAGGCGAGCAAGGGACAACCCGAACCAACCGATCGACAAAGTTTCGTCGGGCGATTCTTCGGCCATGGCGTCAAGATTTGGGGCATTTTTGGCCTGTTGGTTGCCATTTGTCTCTACACCCGCTTCTCTAGCGATCAGTTCCTCCGTGTTCGGAATATCGAAAACCTCTTTCATCGCACTTCGCTGTTTGGCATTCTCAGCATCGGGGCCGCGTTCGTGATCATTACGGGCGGCATCGATCTTTCGATCGGCTCAGTGGTTTGTCTGGTTGGGGTGTTGTTGCCATTTCTGCTGACGCACCACGATTGGTCGGTCTGGCTTGCTGTTACGACGGTCATCGGCATGGCAATCGCGATCGGTCTTGCCCATGGTTTGTTGATCACACGGATGCGGTTGCAGCCGTTCGTGGTGACGTTATGCGGGTTGTTGTTGTACCGCGGCATTGCCCGTGGTCTGACGGGCGATTTGTCGCAAGGCTTTGGCGTCGGCTACAAGAGCCTGCGTTCCATCGCCACCGCCCGGCTGCCGATCTTCGGATCGGGCGATGTCTTCCATCTGCCAGCCACGACGTTGTTCCTCATCGTCATCGCAATCATTGCCGCGGTCTTTCTCAATAAAACAATTTACGGTCGCTATCTACTCGCGCTCGGCAACAATCCCGAGGCCGCGCGCTACAGCGGCATCAACGTCAACCGCATGACGTTGTTGGCCTATGTGATTTGCTCCGCGCTAGCCGGTCTGGGCGGGATGTTGTTCGTGCTCGACATCAACTCGGCCCAGCCTAGCGATTTCGGCAATTTCTACGAGCTCTACGCAATCGCCGCGGCGGTGCTCGGCGGCTGCTCGCTTCGCGGCGGCGAGGGGAGTATCATTGGGGTGGTGATTGGATCGGCCGTGATGGTCGCCCTCAGCAACGCTATTAATCTGGTCCATCCGCAGTACCAGAACATCGAGTTCGCGATCATCGGCGGCGTGATCTTGATCGGCGTAGTCGTGGATGAGCTTGCCCGGCGACTCGTCGCCGCTCGCCGTGAAGCGGCCCGGCAGTCGAAGTGACTCGGAGTGGCTTCGAAGTCGATTTTCGTCATCCTGAGGGAGGCTTTGCGACCGAAGGATCTCTGCGAACTATCAGGAGATTCGTCGCTTCACCCAGAATGACAACCCTGTGCATATCATTTTGAAACCGCCGCGGCTCATTCGCAGCCATATTCGTAGCACAGTCCGGAAAGGGGCTCGCTATGTTTCGCCTTTGCAACCGAACCCTAGGGATGTTTGTCTTGACTGCAGCAATCTTGCCATATTCATCATCAGCCGCCGAATCGAAGTACGATCCGCTTGCTCTGCCATCGGGCGAATTACCGGCGCCGCTCGAAGTTGTCGTGACAGATCATTCGCGCGAAGATCGCAGGATTCCACTCTAC
>CAZJWY010000242.1:3745-4664 GCA_964549545.1 uncultured Planctomycetaceae bacterium
GTCGAAATCGCCCGCGCCGGTCGTGCTTTTCAGCCACGGCCTGGGCGGTTCGAACCGCGGCTCGGCGTTCCTCGGCAAGCATTGGGCCGCTCGGGGGTATGTCGCTGTGTTTGTTCAGCACCCGGGCAGCGATGAAGGCGTTTGGCGTGACAAAACACCATTGGCCGCTCGGATTGATGCCATGCGCAAGGCGGCCAGTCTCGATAACTTCCTGCTACGCGTGAAAGACATTCCCGCCGTCCTCACGCAACTCGATGCGTGGAACAAAGATTCTAGCCATGCGCTGCATGGTCGGCTCGACATGAAGAAAATCGGCATGTCGGGCCACTCGTTTGGCGCGGCCACGACGCAGGGCGTAAGCGGCCAGAAGTATCCGCTCACCGGCACATCGTACACCGACAAACGAATCTCAGCCGCCATTTCCTTTAGCCCGAGCAGCCCGCGGAAGAGCATCGAGCCGAGCGAAGCGTTTGGCAGCGTGAAGATTCCCTGGATGCTGATGACCGGCACGAAAGACACCGCCCCGATCGGCGACCAGACGGTCGAGTCGCGGCTGGCGGTTTTCCCAGCCCTTCCGCCCGGCGATAAGTACGAGCTGGTGCTCGACAACGCCGAGCACTCGGTCTTCACCGAACGGCCACTGCCGGGCGAGAAGGAAAAGCGTAATCCGAATC
Source organism: uncultured Planctomycetaceae bacterium (assembly GCA_964549545.1). Classification (GTDB taxonomy): domain Bacteria; phylum Planctomycetota; class Planctomycetia; order Pirellulales; family Lacipirellulaceae; genus JABDGM01. The sequence continues at coordinate 4,420 of CAZJWY010000242.1, forward strand.
ATCGCCGTGTGATTCTCGCGCTGAGCACCGCGTTCTGGGATACGTACCTTCGCGACGACCCGCAGGCCAGGGCTTGGCTCAGTGGAGACGCTCCTCGGCAGGTGATGGAAGCGGCTGACAAGTGGCAGAAAAAGTAAGCCGCCCTGGAAGAAACGATTGGGTGCCATGGCCACTGCTTTGAGTGGCCATGTTCTACTGCGCTTCCATGCCCACGCCGAGCCGTGGGCATGGCACGTTGTCGTCGC
>CAZJWY010000242.1:4674-6063 GCA_964549545.1 uncultured Planctomycetaceae bacterium
GGCGGCTATTCTGGTCAGTGCTTTGGTCGGCGCTTGCGTTTGCGACGGGGCACGCCTTGGATTTGGCCATTTGCTTTCAATAGGAACATAAGGAGAAGTCCGGACGCGGCGCCTACGATTACGAGTACAATTGTGCCGACGCCAGAAATCGCGAGTAGGAACCAGCCCAGTCCGATGAGGAGTTCGAGGCCAATGATGAGCAATTGGCTGCGCAGGGTTGGCTTGTTCTTCACTTCTCGCAGCAATGTGCCGTGCTCGTCGCGTTCGCCGAAGAGCAATTCGGCCTCGCGCGATTTGGCGTTGCAGTCGGCGATGAATCGGATCAGCTTGTTGAGGCTGGGAATGGCCATCTGATCTTTCTACCGCGTACGAAAAGGGCCATCCGAATTCTTGAGAATTCGGCTACCAAGTCGGCCGCTACGTCTTCACTTGGGCTGTGAGCGCCTTCAGTTTATCGAGTGCCGTCCGCGCGACGGTATGCGGGTCCTGCTGCCAATACGTTGGGTTGAATAGCTCGACCGAAAGGTAGCCGTCGAAGCCGATGTTGTGGAGTGTTTGCAGAATGTCGACGATCGGGGCGACGCCGTCTCCAGGGTAGACTCGGTCTTTGTCGGCGATCGCATCGCGCGGCGGCTTGGCGGGGTAGTCGTTCACATGGAAAACGTGCATCGATGTTGCGCTCAGGAGATTGAGCCCGGTGAAATCGGAGCCGCCTTTGTAGAGGTGGTACATATCGGCCAGGATGCAGGCCTTCGGGTGATTGGCTTCGATGGCGACCATCGCGGCCTGGCCGAGCCGTGTGAGCGTTTTGGAGAAGCCCCAGACTTCGACCATCGGCACGACGCCGAAGTGGTCGCCGAGGGCGAGGAGGGCGCGGTAGCGTTCGGCGGCTTTGAGGTAGTCGATGTTGGTGACTTCGGTGGCGCCGGCGGCGGGCGCGGCGATGCGCGTGCCGCCGATTTGTTGGACGAGGTCCATATCGTGGCGGGCTTGCTCGAGGCCTTTGGTTCGCCGGGCGTCGTCGTCCACAATCCACTCGGCGAAGCCGATCGCGCTGGCGACGGTGAGGCCGAGGTCGCTGATTCGCTTTTTCAAGTCGGGGAGCGAGCCGCCTTGCTGGACATAGGCTTCGATTTCGTTGATCCAAGGCTCGATAGCCTGGTAGCCGGCTTGGGCGGCGATGTCGATTTCTTCGATGAGGGAGAGTTTTTGTCCGCGGATCGTGCTGGTGTTGAAGCAGTAATGAAATGCCGCCACGGTTGGTGCTCCTGGATGGTCTGCTAATTAGGCATACTTTTATTTTATTGAGATTTGCATTGGTATTGAACAATTGCCCGCGAGCCGGGGCGTCCCCGCCCCCGTCCAACCGTTCACTATCAATGAAAGTAT
>CAZJWY010000243.1:0-6053 GCA_964549545.1 uncultured Planctomycetaceae bacterium
ACGCTACCGAGCTGGCGAGTAGTGCGGTTTCGTTCTGGCAATTCGAATCCACCGAATGCGAAAGCGAGTATCAGGCCGCGCTCCTGGAATGCGACACGCTTCGCTCCGAGATCATCAACGCGTAATCCTTGAGAGCCCGTCCGTCGGCTGCGATCCAAAGGCGCACCGGCGGGCGGGGGTGTTAACAAATGAATACGAAAGGTAAAGCAATGACATTCAGCTTTGAAGAAACCCCCGAATCCCGCTCCCAGGAGTCCGGCGACAATCAGTATCACGAGCTGGTTTACACGGCTTCGGGCGAGTTCGACGACGCCCAGGTTCACAGCTACGCGCTATCGCTTGCGCCGCTGACAGTAGCCCGACCAACCGGCACGCTATACCGGACGGGCATTGTCGTGGAACCAGTGGGGCACAAACTTTACGAAGTCCGCGCAAGATATGGCCGACATGGTTCGGCGACGTTCACATTTGATACCACTGGTGCGACTGTTAACGTGCAGTGTGCAAAGGAGCACCGAGGGTCTTATACAGCAGCGGGTGCAGATGGAGACGGCAACCACTCGGGAGCGATCAAAGTAAGGGAAGGTGGCGACGTGCAAGGAGCGGACATCGTCATTCCTGCTTTGAAATTAACCTACACCTATCGGCATCCGCGGGGAGTTGTCAACGAGACGTATGCCAAGACCCTTGCCGGTGCCACTGGTTGCACAAATCTAAATCCCTTCCGAGGATTTTCGCCGGGCGAACTACTCTTTTTCGGCGCGAGTGGCTCGGATGGGACCGACGCTGAGGCAGAGGTGAGCTACCAATTCATCGCGAGCCAAAATGTGGTCGGTATGTCCATAGGTGCGATCACAGGCATCGCCAAGGATGGGCATGACTATGTCTGGGTTGAGTTCGAGGACGCGGTCGTAAATGGTCGCGCCTGCAAAGTCCCATTACGCGCGAACGTGGAACGAGTATACGACCCTATCGATTTTGCTTCTGTCCTTGGGTGGAGTTAGGCAAATTCGACCTGTTTACAAATCAAGAGAAAAACAATGGCAACATTTAAAGACAACGCGGACCGAACCTGGGAAATCAAGATCGACGGACCGACCATCTACAAGGTCCGCGAAGATTGCGACCCCAAGTTCCTGCTGGACGATGAGAAGGACGACCAGAACACTTTCGCGAGAATGCAGAATGACGACGCGCTGCTATGCCGCGTGTTGTTCCTGCTGTGTGACAAGCAACGCAATGAGCGGGGCATCACGGAGGCCGACTTCCACGAGAACGTGACGGGCGACACAATCGACCGGGCGACGGAGGCGATGCTCGCGGCAATCATAAATTTTACCCCGCGCAGGAAACGCGGACTCCTGGAAGCGGCCGCGGCGAAAATGCAGAAGCTACAGGAAGTCGGCGTAGCGGAAGCAACGGCCATGATGAACGACCCGAGGGTGGACGCTCAAATGGTCGAGGCGATCAAGCAAGGGCTAAACGCAAAGGTGCAAGCTGTGATCCGGCAGATGAGTGCTACAAGCTCGCCGGCTTCTGCGGAGTCCACCCCCGCGACCTGACGCTTCGTGAGTTGTGCCGGATGGCAGTCGGGAAAGCTGAATACATGGGCGGTACAAAAGGCTCGAGCGGTGGGCCCGGACTAAAACCGCGCGATCCGTACGATCCCGCAGCGCTGCAAAGGATGATGTGACATGGCCGGAAGTAGTGATATTCGCGCTGGCGGCGCCTACGTCGAATTGAAGACGAAGGACCAGGGCTTGTCCGCAGGCTTGAGCCGCGCCAAGGACTTGCTGGGTGGGTTCGCCAAGGGAGCGGCCATCGTGGGAGCTGCCACAGCGGCGGCGGCCGTTGGTGGTATCACCGTAGCAGTTAAACAGTTCGTTGAGATGGGCTCCGCGCTCCAGGACGCAAGCGACCGTACTGGCTACGCGGCTGGTAGTCTATCTGAACTGAAGTACGCTGCCGAGCAGTCCGGCGCCACGTTCGAGGATTTGCAAAAGGCCATTCTGAAAATGCAGAAGGCCGGTAATCCGCGATCGTTCGACGAGGTGGCGGCGAGTATCGCAGCAATTGAAGACCCCACCAAGCGCACCCAGGCAGCAATTGAAGCATGGGGCAAAGGTGGCGCGGCGTTGCTACCGATGGTCAATGATTTGCAGTCTCTACGGAAGGAAGCGCGCGACACCGGCAACGTCATGAGCGACGAGATGGCCGCGAGTGCTGAGCACCTTGGCGACTTGTTCTCCAGTCTCTGGGGGACGATTAAGCACGGCGTTGCGGCTGTTGGTTCGCTCGCAGCTCCATTCCTTGAAGTGGCAATCCCGGCGATTCAATCGTTCGCGCAGGTGGCTATATCAGCAATCGGGCAAGCCGGGTCGTTCATCCAAGAGAACATGGCAACGGCTGTCGGCTACATCAGCAGCGCGTGGCAGAGCGTCTACGACTACGTGACGCCAATTGTGGGCGCATATCGCACGATGATCATTGAGGCGTTCACCGCGATATGGGAGGTCGCACAACCAATTTGGACGGCAATCGGCGATGTAATATCCTCGGTGTGGAGTTATGTCGCGGACAGCACCGGCGGCGTCATGAGCTGGTTGCAAGACACCGTAATCGGCGTGTTCAACGCTATCGCGTTCTCGATCCGCAATTGGAAGCTGGTCGCGCAGGTGGCGTTTGTGAGTGCCGAAGTGGCTGTCGTACAGTTTGCGAACCAAGTGGTTTATACGTTCGGCACCGTGATACCTGCCTGGCTCTCGTGGTTCGGCGACAACTGGCGCGACGTTTTCACCGACGTGCTAACCGTCACGGAGACCATCGCCGGCAACATCTGGAAGAATCTTGCGAACCTGTGGGACGCCATCGTTGGATTGTTTAATGGGGATGGATTCTCGTTCGAGTGGACACCGCTTACCGAAGGCTTCAAGTCCGCTATCAAAGAACTGCCGAAGATCGCTGAGCGGGAAATGGGGCCGCTCGAAAAGGATTTGAAAGCGCAGCTCAACGGCCTCACTGACGAGATGATGAAGAAGTACGAGACCCACTCCAAGGACTTCAAGGCCAAGGTCGACAAGTTCCAGGCCGAGCATCGAGACTTCACACTCGGCCTCGGTGGTGACAAGGAGAAACGCGATCAGGTGGCGGCCGCGGCGGCTGGCGCAATGCCAGAGAAAACAAAAGACAAAGTCTTCGGATCGTTCTCTACTGCTGCGCTACAGGCCGCTGGCGGTGTCGGCAGCGACCCAACCACAAAGGAATTACGCGAGCTGCGCAAACAACAGCGCGAAGAGAATCGGGCGCTTTTGCGTGCGATTCGTGAAGGGGGCCGGATGATTTAGGTATCAACACTCGCCCCAACCCCTCGGAACGCGTTAGGAGCGATTCTGTGGCTGCCGTTTTTGAGAGAAGTGCCCTCGAAACGAGACCAGTGTGCAAGGACAGTTGTAACAGGCTGTTACAAACAAAATCAAGGTGGATGATTCATCCACCTGCACCAAAAACATCGAGAAAACAAGGGTGGGCGGACAGCGAAAGATTGTGCAGGCCCTGCACGATCTTTGACAATCGATGCCCGGAGGTGGTAGAATCCGGGCGTCAAAGCTCTGTCGTAGCTCAAACGGCAAGGTAGTATCAAATGTCGAATTTTGTATCAAAACAAGAGCGCGGCTGCGCGCGGGTGTGGTGGAAGGCAACGACCACCGGGCGGTTTGATACCCGCCTGACAACGCCAGTGCGCAGTCGCGCTTTTCTTATGCGCTGCCTTCTCCCGGCGCGTATCGAAAAGCGCAGCGCTCTTATCTACCGCACCGCTCTAGGTGCAAGAAAGGTTGTCACCATGACAACAGCATCTCTTCCCGTATCTCTCGACCAGGACCGCCAACAACGTATCAGGGAGCATGCCGCTCGCGTGCAGCATGAGCTGATCGAATTGCGGCAACCGAAAGTGGCGATTGTGATACCTGACAAGGTTGGCAGTCGGCAGCCCGACCGAACCGAGAGGATCGAGGGCGTGGACGTCATCGTCACGAAAGTGCTTCGCCTCGGGAACCGCCAAGAGTTCCGAAGCGCGCCTGACGCCAAACCCATGAGCAAGCGGGACATCTGCAACGTGCAGGTGCTCACGCGGGACGACGTTAACGAGCTAACCAAGCTGTTTGCTGCGAGCGCACCGGAACTAGTCCGGCGGACGGCCAGCAAGGTCAACGCCGAGTGGGGCGACCTACTCGATGAGGAAGAGCGCTACGTGCTGACTGCCTACGCGTTGCGGAAGGTCGCACGAGAACAGAAATCGGCGAAGTAATTTGGCGATAGGGACCGGCTGTCCCGTCGTCGCGATCACTAGATCCCGCCAACTCGGCGGCGGGCGGCCGGGCTTTTACACGAAAGGGAAGAACAATGAAGCGCGACATGAATCTGATTCGCAGGATACTTTTGGAAATCGAGGCTTCCGACCAAGTTTCCGTGCCGGGCGACGATCCGGAAGCGTACCGCCGCATAGCGTACTACCTATTGCAACTGCAGGATGGCGAATTGATTACCGGGATCGACTCCACGGAGAGCGTAGGCGGCGAGATGCTAGTGCTTGTGAAAACACAGCTGCGGCTGACCTGGAGCGGCCATGAGTTTGTGGACGCGGCTCGCAGTGAAGAGCTTTGGAGCGAAGCAATGGAGAAATCGCGCAGTGCGGTTGGAACGATTAGCTTTGGAATGCTAACGGAGCTTCTTACGCATCTCGCAAAACAACGTTTGGCAATGCTTTAACTGGAAATCGAGGAGAACATGAGCGAAGAAATCAAAGTACACGTAGTGAAGTACCCTGATCGAGAAAACCTCGTGATGAGGTACAAAGACCCGTACAGTGGGAAGCAGGTGCAGCGATCGACCGGGACCAAGGTGCGCCGCGATGCTGAGAAGGCAGCCGGCAAATGGGAAGCCGAACTGCGTGAAGGCCGGTACAAAAAGCAATGCTTCATGCTTTGGGAAGAGTTCATCGAAACCTACCGCGAAGAGAAACTTGACTCCCTGGCCGACTCAACGACCGACTCCGCCTATGCGGCATTCAACCACGTCACTCGCACCATCAATCCGCAGCGATTAGCGGAAATTACATCGGGGAAGCTCGCAGCGTTCCAGACGCTACTGCGCCGGGAAGGGATGAAGGACACAACGATTGCATCCTACCTGCGGGCGCTCAAAGCGGCGTTTAACTGGGCCGTACGGCGCGGCTATCTCCGCACCATGCCGACTATTGAAATGCCGCAACGCGCCAAGGGCGTCAAGCAAGTCATGCGAGGGCGACCGATCACCGGTGAGGAGTTGGACCGGATGATAGCCAAGGTGCCCGATAAGCGCAAGCGAGAGCCAGCTAAGTGGCAGCGGCTACTCCGCGGGCTCAATCTATCCGGGCTCCGCTTGGGTGAAGCTCTAGCGCTATCGTGGGATGACGGCTCGCCGATCAGTGTCTGCATTGCCGGTAAGTACCCTGCCCTGCGGATCCGGGCCGAAGCTGAAAAGGCTCACCAGGACCGGCTATTGCCGATTGCCCCAGAGTTTGCCGAGTTCCTGCTGACGACCAAGCCCAACGATCGGGTAGGCCTCGTGTTTGACATTTGCAGTACGCCGGGAAGCCCCCTTAGCACGAAGCGAGCTAGTCGGTATATTTCCGCCATCGGCAAAGCAGCGAAGGTAGTGGTCGACAAAGCAGCCGACCGCTACGCGACAGCACACGACTTACGCCGTAGCTTCGGCAGTCGGTGGGCGAAACGGGTAATGCCTGCGGTTCTCAAGGAACTAATGCGGCATAGCTCGATCGCGACAACGATGTCATACTACGTGTCGCAGTCGGCTGAGGATATTGGCGACGCGTTGCGGGAGGCAATAAGTACCATTCCAGGTACCAATGCCCCAAACGGACCCAATCAAGCAGAGGTTGAATCCGACGCAAACGCTGATACGATAAGTGCTTAGCTGATTACCCCGGAGGGTATGCGAATGGCTAGCGGCTTGACTCGAAATCAAGTGCCGGGAAACCGGTTGAGGGTTCGAAT
>CAZJWY010000244.1:0-6034 GCA_964549545.1 uncultured Planctomycetaceae bacterium
GCCCGCTACCCCTTTTCGATGAACCGGCGCCGAACAAGCGCGCACCGCGAAACGGTCCACCGAATCGCTATTTGTCTGCGTCGCCGCTTCTCGGTCGCGAGCTTCGTACTCGAGCCCGGATGCGGCAGTCCCGTCACGACGACAGGAGTTCCCTTACAGACACCACACTGGTCGACACGCAATCGCATCAACCGCCCGTCATTGTCCGCGTATACACTTCGGTGTCAAGCACATTTTCTTCTCTCAATATTTTGTGTCGCAAAGCCACTTGCAAAAATCGCGCGACATTGCTCTACGCATCTATTTCGTGACGAGCCGCAGTCGCACCAAACCGACAAAACCACGCGACGATGTCCACTATCGCGCCCGATTTCCTAAGCGTAGCATGAAATAAGATAGAGCCAGAATAAAATCTCACGCAAAGGCGCTAAAGGAACGACTCAAAACTAACTTCCCGATTTCAGAATAACCACGAAGACACGGAGGGCACGGAGAAGAAGTCTAGGAGAATAGGAACATTTATCAACTATCAAAGAAGAGGCTACTTCCGTCTCATTCTTGATTCTGATTGATTAACGTTGATTCATGGCGATTCATGTTCTTCTGTCTCTACTTCTGTCTTCTCTGTGTCCTCTGTGCCTCCGTGGTGAATCGCATCTGCGAAGTTATTTTTGAGTTATCCCTTAGTTTGAGTTTTGCACATATCAGAACCACGAAATCGACGAAAACCTGGGAGTGAGCCCGCTTTCCGCCTGACCAGGTCGATCGTACCTGCGCTAAAACCCATCGTGCTGCAGGAAGATCGATGAAATCGCCTTTGTTCGTGTGATTTCGTGCTTTTCGTGGTTCCCTAAAAAGTGCAAAAGTCGAACTAAGACGCAAAAGATCCGAATCCATTTACCACGAAGTACACGAAGATCACAAAGGATGAACGAAGTTTTTTGTAGCCGCTTCGGAGGCACTTTGTGCTCTTCGCGGTCGAATTTATTTTCTTAGCGCCTTTGCGTGAGGTAATATCAGATTTCAATTTCAAGTTTGATTAGCATCTGAATAGGTGCCACTGTGCCGATTGATTCATCATCCTTCGCTGGCCTGCGCGTAGCCTCATTCGAAAGTCGTCGCGCCGACGAAATGGCCAACCTGATCGCCAAACGCGGCGGTGAACCGTTCGTTAGCCCCTCTATGCGCGAGGTTGCCCTCGATCGCAACGACGCTGCCATCGACTTCGCCAATCGCCTCATCACGGGCGGAATCGACGTCGTGATCTTCATGACCGGCGTCGGCACTCGAATGCTGGTCCAGCAAATCGAGCGCCATGTCGACCGCGCCCGCTTCCTGGCCGCCGTCAGCGACATCAAGTCCGTCGTCCGCGGCCCCAAGCCCCTGGCCGTGCTTAAGGAACTAGGCATCACGCCGACCATCACCGTCCCCGAGCCGAACACCTGGCGCGAAGTCCTCAGCACGCTCGATGAAAAAATTCCCGTGGCCAATCTGGTAGTCGGTTTGCAAGAATACGGTGTCGCCAATCGCAGTCTCATCGCTGGGCTCGAAGCCCGCGGCGCCATTGTCGAAGCAATTCACGTCTACGACTGGGCTCTTCCTGAAGACTGCGGGCCGCTCGAACAAAACATCCGTCGCATCGCCGCGGGCGAGATCGATGTCGCGATGTTTACTTCCGGCAATCAAGTCTTCAACTTGCTGAAATTGGCTGAAGACTTGAATCTCACCGACGAAGTGCGAGCCGCGTTCCAACGCATCGTGGTCGCCTCGATCGGCCCCACGACCAGCGAAATGCTCCGCAACGAGAACCTGCCCGTCGACATGGAACCATCCCATCCCAAAATGGGCCACTTGGTCGTCGAAACCGCCCAGCGCGCCGCCGAAATCCTCACCCGCAAACAACAAATCGCCACCACAGTCCAAGCACGCTCTTCACTCTCCACTCCCCACTCTCCACTCCCCACTGATAACGAGGCCCTGCACAACAGCCCATTCCTCCGCGCCTGCCGCCGCGAGCCAACCGACTACACTCCCATCTGGCTCATGCGGCAAGCCGGTCGCTACATGCCCGAGTACCGCCGCATCCGCCAGAAACGAGGTTTCCTGGAACTCTGCCGCAACCCGCAGTTGTGCAGCGAGATCATGTGCCTGGCGGTCGAGCAACTCGGTGTCGACGCGGCAATCGTGTTTTCCGACCTGCTACCGATCCTCGAACCAATGGGCATGGAACTGGAGTTCGCGCAAGGCGAAGGCCCCGTGATTCACAACCCGGTTCGCGAATCCACCGATGTGGAACGTGTGATCGAGCTCGAAAGCACCGAAGCGCTCCACTTCGTGATGGAAGCAGTCAAGCAAACCCGTCAGGACTTGCCGCCTCACATCCCGCTCATCGGTTTCGCCGGCTCACCATTCACACTCGGCAGCTACGCCATCGAAGGCGGAGCCAGCCGCGAATTTCTCCATACCAAAACATTGATGTACCGCGATCCCGGCGCATGGAACGCCCTCATGGGCCGACTCGCACGAGCCGTCACCGTCTATCTCAACGCCCAAATTGCCGCCGGCGCTCAAGCAGTACAATTCTTCGATAGCTGGGCTGGCACGCTTGGCCCAGACGACTACCGTAGGTACGTCTTGCCCTTTGTCCAGCAAGTCGTCGCCGGAATCGCGCCCGGTGTGCCGGTGATCAGTTTCGCCACCGGCAATCCGCAACTGCTTCCCCTACTCGCCGAAGGAGGAGCCAGCGTGATTGGCGTCGATTGGCGCGTCCGCCTCGACGACGCCTGGCGCATGATCGGCCCCGATCGAGCGATCCAAGGCAATCTCGACCCGATGTCGCTCCTCGCCGATCCAACAGAACTCCGCCGCCGCGCAAGCGACATTCTCCAACAAGCAGCCCGCCGCCCCGGCCACATCTTCAACCTGGGCCACGGCGTCTTGCCTCAAACCCCCGTCGACAGCGCCCGCGCCCTAGTCGACTTCGTCCACGAAGCCTCGGCAAAATAGCCGGACCGCCACGCGGTCCGGAACCGTCTTCCGCGTCGCAATTATGGTTTGAGTACAAAGAACAGAGTACTTAGTACTCAGTACCGCGAAGATCGATTCGCGTGCATGACTGTCTCGCCCGGCGATTTGAGAAGGGCTGCTTATTGAGCGCCATTAATCGCATCGATCAACTGGCGCAATCGCCCTAAGCTGCGACGATTGAAATGAAAGATCAACTTCGCGCGACTCATACTCGCCGACTTGCCATTCGTCGCCGTCTCAAGCTCTTGGCGAAATGCGCCGTCCACCAGAATATCGGCGAAGTCACGCTGATACGCCGCCAGTTGAGCCTCGCCAATCGGCTGGCTCAAGTGGAGCACGAGCCGATTATCAACGTATTCCATCCGCTCGAAGACACGATAGAATCGCAAGACCTCGTCGACCGTCTCGTCTACGCTGTCGGTAACGCGAAACAGCGAGAAATCCTCGGCACTAATCATCTTGCCGCCGAGCAAGTGCTTGCGAACATAAGCCGCCCAGTCTTGCCAGTACGACCCCCCCGGCGCATCGAGAAATACCAGCGGCATCAGCTCCCGCTTGCCCGTCTGCAAGAGCGTCAGCACCTCGAACGCTTCGTCGAGCGTCCCGAATCCGCCCGGCAAGCAGACCACCGCGTCACACTCCTTCACGAACATCAGCTTGCGCGTGAAGAAGTATTTCATCGTGACGAGCTTGCTGTCGCCGCGGATGATTTCGTTCGACTCCTGCTCGAAGGGCAGCATGATATTGATGCCCATCGAGCGCTCGCGGCCAGCGCCCCGATGACCGGCTTCCATGATGCCAGTCGCCGCGCCGGTCACGATATACCAGCCATGCTCGACCATCGACTTGCCCAGCCGCTCGGCCTGTCCGTACTCGGCAGCATCGCGCGAGGTGCGCGCCGAGCCGAAGATCGTCACCTTGCGGTGTGGTCGATAGGGGGCAAAAACAGAGAAAGCCCGACGCAGCTCGCGCAGCGATTGGCTCAAGATCTTCAGATCGTCCTGCGGCGTCCGTTCGATCGGCAACTGCTCGGCAACATGCCGCAATCGCCGAATCAGATCGGCGATCTCCTGCCGCGCGTCGGTGCCGTTGGCGTCCGCACTCGGGTTGCGTCCGTTCTCAATCACGACGCAACCCCCAAAACCATGATGGTTTAGCGTCGGCGGCCACGCCGAATCAACTCAATTCCAGCGCAGCCCCCGCCAGAAACTAAGCCGCCGGATGCCGATAGTACTGATAAGCCAACAACACTTCGTACAGATCGGCCGTGATCGTGATCTCGTCGTTCTCGAAGTCGTTGAGCCACGTGCGCTCGCTGGCGATGGCATCGGCCAACAAAGGCAATACTTCGCCGACGCTCATCGTCACGGTAGCCGGGGTGCTAGCAGGGCGAGCGGGCGTCTTCGTCTCCGGTCCGCGATAGATTCGCAGATTCGCACGGGCCATGGATGCTTCCTTACATGCCAAGGGGGGATTTTGCGAGCGCAGCATCTTGCCGGCTGCCCAAACGACTTCGCTCAGGCTTCGCATCCCAATAATCGGCCGCCATGTCCGTAGGGCTTTGATCTAATTTCCGACCTAATCCCAATTTTCCCGATATGCCAGCAATACCATCACAATTCGATCACCCCGTCGCTTACGGTTTAGCTCGATTTCTAACCGCAAATCTCAATGGATCAGTATGCAATCGACTTGCATCGAACACCCAGCATCCCCAATCCTCCATCCTCAATCCCCTTGCGTAGTAGCAATAGCAACCGGAAAATGCCACAATATGCTAGTTGCAGACGACAGGCCTGATACCAGATACTGTCCTCGGTGGTAGCAAAGCTACATCCGAACTTTTTCACCAGCGCGTCTTTCAACGTCATACCGTCTTCGCCGGCTTCTTCATGGCAACTGCGATTCCGATCGACTTAGGGCGCCTGACGCGTGAACTCGGCATCGACCAACAGGCGATCGCCCGCACGGCCGAATTGCTCGACGAGGGCAACACCGTCCCTTTCATCACGCGCTACCGCCGCGATCAGACCGGTGGTCTCGATGAAGAACAAATCGCCGCCGTCCGCGCGGCCGTTGCTAGGCTTCGCCAGCTTGAAGAACGCAAGCAAACGATCCTCAAGTCGATCGAGTCGCAACACGCTCTCACACCCGAACTGCGCGAACAGATCGAACGAGCCGACAGCGTGAAGCGGCTCGAAGATTTGTATCTCCCCTATCGGCCCAAGAAGCAAACGCTCGCCACGAAGGCCCAAGAGCAGGGCCTCAGCCCGTTGGCCAGCGAAATTCTCTCGCAAGACAAAGCCGCCGCCGATCTCGATACTCGCGCCGCCGACTTCGTCAACCCAGACAAAGGCATCGCCGATGTCGCCAGCGCGCTACTCGGCGCTGGCCACATCCTGGCCGAGCAGTTCAGCGAAGATCCAGAATTGCGACATCGAGTTCGCAAGATCTACCGCAAGTCAGGCAAGCTCGTCAGTACCAAGGTTGAAGACAACCCCAAGAAGAATCAGCAGTTCCACGACTATCTCGACTTTCACGAGCCCCTCCATCGCGTGCCGCCCCATCGCGTGCTGGCGATCAATCGAGGTGAGCGGGCCAAAGTCCTCCGCGTGCGCGTCGATGCCGACACCACCGCCATCGAAGCCCTGGCCATCGAGCTCATGGTTCCAGTGGACCACACACACAAAGAGTTTTTGATCGGCTGCGTGCGAGACGCCCTCACGCGCTTGCTCCTTCCCAGCCTGGAACGAGAGGCTCGCCGCGAACTCACTGAAAACGCCGAGGCTCACGCCGTCGAAGTCTTCGGCCGCAATCTGAAGAACCTCCTATTGCAGCCGCCACTGCATGGCAAACGCGTTCTGGCCGTCGACCCCGGCTACAAGAACGGTTGCAAGTTGGCTGCGCTCGATGAGTTCGGTGCCCTCCTGATGCACGACGTGATCTATGTTGTCGGCAGCGACGAGCAAAAAGCCGCGGGACGCGCGAAAGTGGCCGAGCTGATTCG
>CAZJWY010000245.1:0-6020 GCA_964549545.1 uncultured Planctomycetaceae bacterium
TCTGGGTTGTGAAGTTACCAACGCGCTTGCTTGCGTCATGATCGAGGTTGGCGACCAACACGCGGCCGTTTTCGAGTCCGCCCAAGTCGATGACGACCGGCTTGTCATATCCGCCCACCTGCAGCGCGCCGCCCGTGTAAATCGTCGCCTCGAATGTCGCCGGCTTCGATGCCTTCGCTTGGACGGCGACGGGCGCGGACAGTGCGATGATGGTTTTTGGTGTGGACATTAGTTGTTTGGCGCGGCTGCGCACTTCGCTTGCACGTCCTCAACTTCTTCGCGCGCGTCGGCAAGGAACGCCGTCATCTTTTGCAAGTCGTCGCCACGAATGACTCCGATTCCGTCTTGCGTCCATGCAAACTCGACATTGCAAACGCGCATTAGGTTGAGAACGAAGGCCGGGGATTTTTGAGTTGCCTGGCAAATGAAACCGACGGAGTAAAATTGGCGCGAGGGCGGCGGTGCCATTTCGCCGGCCAGCGGGTTTTCCATTGTGCGGGGCTTACGCTTTTTTTTCATTGCGGGTTCCTTTCTGGAATTTTAATGAGGTGGCCATTTGCCGTGCGTGTTGTGTTGTTGTAGTTACAACACGAACCGAGAGAATCTCTTCCGGGCGGACGATCGCCACGTCTTTGTAGCCGCACGCGCATTCGCGCCGCGCTTCCCGTAATTTGTCGAGTTGTCGTGAAGTGCGGACCACCAATTGAGCGCCGCACGAGGGGCAGTGGTTCATTGCTGCACCACTCTTTCGAGTTCCTGCAGCACCTTTTCGCCGGCCCGACGAGCACGCCGAACCAGCGCGCTGGCGTCGGGGGTGCCGGCGGCCGCAGCCTCGATCGCGTTGCTTGCGAGTTGTGACGCGGCTTCAGCGCGCTGAAGCAGCTTTTCCTCTGGGTTGGTGGGTAGGAACTTTCCGGTGCGGGAGTCTCGGTTTTGGTTCATTTGGCACCATCCGTCCGTAAAAAATAAATAAAGTTTGTGTGAAAATGCGGTATTTCCGTATGGTCCTGATCGTGCCTTCGCCAGGAAGGACCCGCGGAAAAATCTTGGGTCCTTCCTCGAACTCTTACGATCAGGCCAATACGGAAAAGCAGCCTGGATTGTGTGGGTTTACCGGTTTACCGCTTACGCACTTCACCATGCCCGGTCCGCTTGGTCCTAGTGGTCCTAGCATTTCTCTATTGCCGCCTCTGTAAGTCTTTTGTGTCATGTAAATTTGCCGCCATCACGTGCATTGGAACGGTCCTAGGACCACTAGGACCAAAACGCTAAAAACTCAATTCAATTCCTGCGTAGACGTATTCACGTTGCCCATCTTCACCACGCGGGCGCATTCTCCGCACACTCGGAAGCAATGCGCCAAGATCGCGCCCGAACGTTGCTTTGTCGGTCGGTCGGACCTTGCCGCCGATCTCACACCATCGCCGCCATTCCGCATAAAGCGTGTCCACCGCGACAGAGGCGAGGGGGTCAACCTCGCATCGTTCACGGACGAATGCGCCAATGGGGCTGCTAAGGTCATTCAATTCGCTAAGCAACTCGAAACTGCTTTGCGGCTGGATGAACCGGCCACGCTCGCGGAGCGATTGCCAGCCCGACACAGCCCACAGGAAGATGCCCGGCAGCTCGGCCAACAGGCGGTCAGTAAGCCCGTGGTCCTCGTTGTCATAGAATGAATTGGTGGTTCGCAGCAGCAGCATGCGCGACACAAGAGCCCCAGACGAATCGCCCAGCCGCGGTAGCTCATTGGTCACAATCACGAATCTGGTGGGCAGCTTGACCGTCACCGGCTGCAAATTCTTCCGATCGATGGTCTGCGCATCCTCGCCCGTAATGCTCAAAATTCGTTCGACGATCACAGCTTGGTCGACGCGCCCCGACAGCCGAGCATCGCTAACAACAGCCACCGGCTTGCCTAGTAGTGGCCACAACCCAAACCGTTCCGCCAAACTCGATAACGTCGGTGCCGCGACGTTCATCGAACCCACGAGAGCGCGGAGAATTCGCAGAATAGTGCCTTTGCCGGAACGCTTCGGCCCGACAATCATCATCAACTTTTGCTGCGACGTGTCTTGCGTGAGACAGTAGCCAAAGAACTCACAGAGCGTTTGAATTGATTGCGCATCTTCCGCCCAAAGCGAGAGCAAAAACTTCATCCATCCAATGGGTGGTTGGGCCTCATGGTCGAACGGATAATCAACGGCAGCCGTCGTGAAGAATCGCGGCGTCGGCGAACGCAAGCACTCTTGCGAGGCCGAATAGCTCGGCAGATGAACGATTCCGCTCTTGGTACTGACACACTCTAAGGCCGGCCAGTCGTTCGATTGGTGATCAAGCCAAGTCGGAATTGCGACGTGCGAGCCCACGAGACACTGCGACTTCAAGTGCATGAGCACGTTAGCAACGTGTTCACGCTTCACGTTGTAGTAATCGCGACGGAAGAATTCGAGAATCTTGGCGGCTAGGTCATCGCCGTTCAACGATCGATAGCCGCCTCGCTCCCAGTAGTGCCACTCGCCTTGATGAAATCGAATTCGCGATTGTCTATCGATACTGAGCGATTCGCGGAACTTCGTCGCCACGTCGGCGGGGTCCACCTCGAACGCTTCAGTCTTTTGAATTTCGGCCGGCAACTCTTCCGCTTCGCCGGCGGTGTCCATGAGGCGACGTAATAGGCCGGCACCGTTGGCGACGATGTAGTCGTCGAGACCTACCTTTTCGCCGTTCGGTCCCGCCGGCAGTCGCACAACCTTGACCACGGCCCCCCGCAACTTCAGTTGTGCCGCCAGCAGCAATTCCTGTTCCCGCACGTGCTGATTCGTTTCGGCGTCGGAATCGAAAACGATAAACGCCGTGCGACCAGTCCAAGAGAATTCTAAGTCGGCAAGCAGCGTGTTTTGTTTCCGAGCGTGCCAGCAATCGACGCCCGATAGTCCGAGGACACAATATCCGGCTTGTGTGCCAGCAAGAGCTTTCTTCTCGCCCTCAGTGATTACGATTTCGGTCGCACCATCGGCAATCCGCTGGTGGACGTTGGGCGGGAAGTAGACGCGGACACGCGAACCGCCCGGACTAAGATATTTTGCCGCTTTGCCGTTCTTTTCGGGCGGATGTTCGGGCTTCACACGCCAATGAACGATTGCCCCCGAGGCGTCGATATAGGGGATTGCCCACACGCTGCCGAGGCGTTGCGACCAACTCTTTCGATTAAGCATCGACGCAATTTGCCGCTGGTCGCTGATAGAGCGGACGCCGGCGGCTGCCACGGTCTCGGCGGTCAACCCACTAGCAGTAAACTCCTTCAGGTGGGCGGGGAAGAGCGTTACGATTCCGTTCGCAAACACAACGCCCCCTCTGCCAGTTTCCTGACTGCTTGCCACGGTATTCGGCGGCTCCGACCAATTTTGCAATGGGGCAATTCACCAGCATCCATCAGGCCGTAGAGTTTCGACCGACCGAGGGACAGGAAACGTGCCGCCTCATCGACGGTCGCCAATCCTTCAGCAACTAACAATTCACGTTCGATTCCGTTCATTGTCGGCTCACTTTTCCATTACGCAATCGACGGGGACGTAGGCGACGCGCTTGGGTTGCCCGGGAAAAAGGACCATAGCAACAGCTTCTGGACTGCCGAACTTTACACGTGCTTCGTCAGTCGCCTCCGAATACTGAAGTGGGTCAATGTCGAGCGTGTACCAAACCCACCCGAGCGGAGAGAACCACTGATTCTCTTCCATCCACTTAGCCGCTTGGTCGATTCTTTTTTTAGTCCATGATGGTTGGCTTCGTGGTCCCTCTTTCGCCTCGTCAACGATGCCTTTCCGGATGAGGTAGTTCAGTGTGTCGCCACGGGCGTCGTATCCACGCTGCCGCAATTCATCGACCGCCGCCCCTATCGTCGTGGGGTACTCTCGCGGAATTATTTTGTAGATGTGGTCAAACTCAGCTCTAGTCATTCCAGCAGTTTTTCTCGCCATTTCTTGTCCTTGGTTTTGGGTCTTTGTTGACTGTCCATATACATCGTAGTAATTCATTATTGAAAGTCAACATAAACGAGTAAGAAAGTATTCACGGCCCCGGAAGTTGCCCGGAACCCGACCGGAATTCGTGTACCCACTTTGTACCCAAACCGGTGGAAAACCACGGATTTCGGCGGACGTTGGCGGAAAAAAGAAAAGCCGCTTACCCTCTATGGGCAAACGGCTTAGAATGTCGGCGGACATTGGCGGACGATGCCCGTTTGGGAATCATAATCCGCGTGTCGGGGGTTCGAGTCCCTCCTCCGCTATTTATGTCCTGCCATGTCAGCTCGGGACATGGCACGCCAAGTTCTTGTAACACAAGGGTTTGAGAGCAACCATCGCCCTTGATGGTTAAGGGAGCCACTGAGTCACTTTGTGCCACTTCGGGACACCCCGAGCCACGTTCTTGTGTCCATTTTTGTGTCCACGGCGCGTTCTCCGAATCCGACGTAACCGGCAATGTATTTGGCACTTCGACGCGGTTCGCCGAAACACTCGGCCTGATTTCTTGTGTCCATTCTTGGACAGGAATCCGCGGAAGCATGTTGAGCCCGGCAACAAGGTCCGGTGTATCCAAATGTGAGTAATGGTCCATTGTCAGCACAATCGTTGAATGGCGGGCGAGTTCTTGGGCTGTTTTCGGGTGAACGCCAGCCTTCGCCAAGCTGCTGATAAGCTGATGCCTCAGGTCGTGGAAGTCGAATACCTTGCCATTCAATTCGTACGGAATTTCGGCAGCTTCCAAATCGGCTCGGATCATCCACGATGCGCGTTCTTTCCACGTACCAGGCCACACCCGCCCGGATCGATCCTTGATCCATCCGCGAAGCGCTTCGGCAACGTCGGCACGTAGTGGCAGGGTGTCCCTCCGCCGGCGCTTGGAATAGGCCGCTTCAACTGTGACGCGTGGCTGGTCGCCAAGATCAAAGCTATCGACGGTCAAACTCTCAAGTTCGCCAGCCCGCAGTCCGGTATTGGCGCTGACGAAGTACAGCATCGACCGATCACGGCCCGTCAGACCGCGAAACTCGCCCTGATCGAGAGTCGTCTTGATGAATTTGGCGAACTCGTCGTCAGACAATTTACGTCGCTTTCGTCGAACATCCGTCTTCGCATTTAATGTCGATAGGAGAGTAAGCGGATCATTCGGTGCTCGCCCATTTTCTGCCAGCCAACGACTGAATTGTTGGATCGATGCCAGATAGTAGTTCGATGTCTGGATACCGATCGGTTTTTCTTCTCGGCGTCGTTGGGATTCGAGCCAAGAAGCAACCTTCGGAGCGTCCAGATCGCGAATGCGGACAAAGCCACAACCTTCAATCAACTTTTTCACGCGATTACAGGTTTGTTTAACATGCTTTGCTGTCGCTTCACCAGCGGAGAGCGAAGCCTTGAATTCCTTCAGATGCTCCGACAAAGGTACTTTGCCGTATCGAACGTATTTGCTCTCTGCTTCGCCGTCCTCTAACTTTCGAGCGAGTTCCCACGACTTGGCTTTGTCTGCGTAACCGAGAACCCGCTGCCATTCGCCGGACGCATTCCGGTAGAGAATCGTGTACTTTCTGGACTCAACAACTTCTGTTGAGCCATCTTCTTTGGTCCGTTTTCGCCGTCTTTTAAAAACACTAGCCATGTTACTTACTGCCTCACCGGTTTCAATTCTTCTATCATTGCCTCAATTTCCGCACGGTGCCACCGAGTTCGCCCTCCTTCTTTAACCGGAAGCGGAATCTCGCCCGCGGAAGCTCTTCGCCAAACTGTGCGGCGAGACATCCCGAGCATCCGTCCAACCTCCCTGTCGGACAGCAAGCTGGCCGGTTGCGCTACTCGGTCGAGCAATCGCGTATGAACATCTTCCAAAATTGCCAAGCCGTCGCCGGGATTCAAAAAAGTATGCTCACGTTGCGATGCTTTAGCGGCCTAAAACCGCGAAAGGCGAACTAAGAAGGTGTTTGTTAAATGCTATCGTGACGATGTTGGAGGCTTGGGATAGGATTT
>CAZJWY010000246.1:0-5977 GCA_964549545.1 uncultured Planctomycetaceae bacterium
GAATGCCGGCGTGGCGAAGTCGTGTACCCGAGGCGAAGTGCGCGGTTTCGGTAAAGTCGATCGCCGTATCGGTGAATTCTTGCAGCATCGAGTCGGCCGATTCGTCGCCCATCTGGCCGTAATTGCGGTTGATCGCTTCGAGGATGCTTTCCTTCGTCGCGAGCGCGATATTGACCTTGCGGTTCAGAATGAATTGCAGCTTCTCAAATGTCTCGTAATCGAACGGATCGCTCACCAGCACCTTCAGCGCCCCGTCTTCTTCGGCGAGCGGAATCACCGCGTTTTCTCGGGCGACCGATTCCGGCACAAGCTCCACGACCGCCGGCGGGATCGGCACGTCGCGCAGGTCGAAAAACTCGTAGCCATGCATGTCGGCCATCGCCTGCATGACCTGCTCGCTCGACGCGTAGCCCTGCTTCACCAGGACTTCATGAACCTTGCCGCCATTGGTCTTGGCGATCGCCGCGGCCTCGGCCAATTGCTCGGGGCCGATAATCCCGCGTCCAACCAGAAATTTGCCTAAATCAGCCATCGATGAAATGCTCGGTTGAAAATCTGTGCCGATATTCTGTTCGCAATATGCCCGCCAGTATGTTCCATATTGGTAGCCCCGGCGAGCCGAGCCGGCGGCTTATCCGTGTCTCTCCCTGCCACGGACCGAAATTTCGGAGCCTCTCCGCCACGCGTCCGCGGCGAGAATCTACTCCTCAGAAAAGACCTAACTATAGATAATACTTAGACTAACGACCGAAAAAGCTAGTGTCAACAAATGCCATCCAGGCGGCAAAAGGGACGCCGCGTTTACCACCGTGCTTTGAACGGTTTCCGAGCGAAGTCCGGTAAGCACTGGTCAGGGGAGCCACGAAAAGCACTAAAAGACACAAAAAGTGCAAGAGTGCGCTCGATTCGCTAGATTGGCGGGATGAACAGCGGCGAGCGATCCGAGAAGGAATCGGCGCTTGGCGCGCCGGCGATACCCAGGACTTCGGGGCTTCGACGCCGAGTTTCGCGCAAAAACGGCCTCCAAAGTGGCACATAAATGGCTGACGTCATTACCACTGGCCCGTCAAGCGGAATATTCACCCGCGCCGAACACGAAGGTACGAACAGGAACAGGTTCGAGTTCTCAAAGGCAGGGAAGGGAATGCATGGACCACGCACGTCGAAGTTTTGACGATGTAGCAGGCACACTCCGTGTGCCGATCGCAAGCTGCCGCAACCCACGGACAGTGAAATCCAGTAACCCAATTATCAACGGTGGAAATGCGAATATTTGCTATAAAAAAGAAAAAGGGGGCACTCTAAACGAAACCAAACGCTTGAATAGTCGTCTAGAGCAACTTTCCTTTTACTGTTTCCGCGGTTTCGTTCCCAAGCCCCCAGTCCCGAGCCCCCGCCGCTCAGATTAGGGACTGGGGGCTTGGGGCTGGGGAATCTCTCCGTGAACAGATAAAGGTAAGTTGCTCTAACTTGACAACGGCACAAGCTTGAAAGAGTCCAAGCGATGATGCGAATTCTGGCGTTCCCTGTGTTGCTTTGCGGCATCGCGCTTCTCTGCGGCTGCGAGACCAAGTCGGAAGCTGAACCAGTGCCGCGCGTCCGAAGCGACGAAAAACGGTTCGATACCCTCGTCGCAAAATATCCTGATTGGACATTTCAACAACTGTCCGATTCGGTGCCAAAGCGGGATTACCTTAAGCAACTTTCGTTCGATCCTGCCAAAGCCAAGTTCTACGACGAAGCCGTAACCCGCTTAAAGCTCACCGATGTCGAGAAACAAATGTTGCAGCGGCAGGGCTTCGTCTCGGTGGACCACGACCAGCGATACAGCTTCGGAGCGCTCTATTTCGCCGTCTATTCGAACGACTTGCCAGTGCTGATCACGACCGATTCGATTCTGCACGCCATGCATCGTACGTATGATGATGTCTTGATAGAGATTGAGCAAACGTTTCTTACGGCTGCACTCGATGAAGTGCTCGAGAAATGTCACGATTCGCTGGCAACCTCAGCGCCGGCGTGGGGCGCTACGGCGAAGAACTACCAGGATGTCGATCTCTATCTCACTGTCGCCCGCAATCTGCTCAAGGGCGCCGGGGCACAGCTCGTACCAAATATGCTACCCGGCAAGGATGAATGGAACGGCACTCTGTCGGTCAACTCGAAGCTCGGCCAAGACAACGAGGCTAAGGAAATCCTTGAGCTTGTCGCTTCGCTGAAGCTGCAATCCCCACTGAATGGCGAGCTCACGAAAATTTACGGCGGAAGGCGAGCCATCGACTATTCGCAGTTCCAGCCGCGCGGCCACTATACAAAATCGCTGCCGTTAGCCCGTTACTTTCGCGCGATGATGTGGCTAGGCCGTGCCGACACCGGGTGGAGCGTCTTGCCGCCCGATCGCGAATCGGGCATTGTCAGTGATAGTCCCCGCGAGCTTCGCGATTCCGTCCTGTTAACAACTCTGTTGCAATCAACCGGCTCTATCGAGCGTTTGAAGCAAATAAACGGAATACTCGAGTTGATGGTCGGCGAGAGCGACAATCTTACCGTCATGCAAATGTTGGAATTGCTTGGTCGGCAGAAGGTTACCGGCGTCGGCGACCTGGCTTCTAGCGGGAGCGTCGCGGCATTCCAGGACGCGTTAATCAAGAGCAACTTGGGCGCGCAGCAAATCCGCTCGCAAGTGATCCTCTCCGATCCAGATGAACTGTATCAGGTGCCGCCACCCAGCACGTTTCAATTATTCGGCCAACGATTCGCCGTCGATTCATTCGTCTTGTCGAAGGTCGTTTTCGACTCGATTATTTATCACGGCAAAAAGGTAGATCGCAAGATGCCGAATGGCGCGGACGTAATGTTCGCCCTCGGCAACGACTTGGCCCTTCCCATCCTGCAGTCGGACATGGCCGAGTTCCCATACGCAGCTAATTTGAAGGCCAGCCGCGAGTTTGTCGGCCAATTCCAGCCGCCATACTGGCAACGAAACCTGTACAACATCTGGCTCGATTCGCTCCGCACGCTCAGCGCCGACCATTTGTCCGAGAAGAATTTTCCGGAAGCCATGCGGACCGAAGCCTGGCAACTTAAGCAATTGCAAACTCAATTGGCATCGTGGTCCGAACTGCGGCACAATACCGTCCTCTACGCGAAGCAGTCTTACACGGCCGGCCAAAAATGCGAGTACCCAACCGGCTACGTCGAGCCCTATCCCGAAACGTACTCCCGCATCAAAACTTTCGCGGAAGAAGCAACTCGACGGATCACCGCGGCTGAATACAAGCTGGTTAGCGCCGACTTTACGGACGCAAAAAAACGGCAAGTCGAGTTCTTCACGCAGATGGCCCAAACTCTGGGGCGGCTCGAAGCCCTCGCCTGCAAGGAATTAGCCGCCGAGCCATTCGACGACGAAGACCGGAAGTGGCTCAAGCAAACGATCGACATCCAAGGCGGTGGCAGCGGCGCGCCGAAGTACACCGGCTGGTACTGCCAACTCTACTACGGCGGCGGCGCCGCAGCCGCTGAATGGGGCCCAACCGTCGTCGATGTACACACCGACCCGGATTCTCAATCGGTCCTGGAGGAAGCCGTCGGAAGCTGCAATTTCCTTGTAATGGCAATCGACAACGAGAACGACCGCATGATCTATGTCGGTCCTGCTTATTCGTACTATGAGTTCCAACAACCGGCCGCCGACAGGCTTACCGACGAGCATTGGAGCCAGCTTCTCGCTACAAAAAAAGAACCGCCCCGCCCATCGTGGACAGCCGCGTTCCAACCGCCCAAATTGCAGCGCGCTGTTGGGAAGTAGCTTGGGTACGTACGCCGCGAACCAGGCTTCGGCTAGCGCTCTTCTTTGGCGCGCAAGCACATCCGCCTCACCGCGTGGTTCGACCGCAACTCGATAGCAGCAAAACCGCAAATTCGTTGTGGAGAAATTGTTAGGAACTCTAACAAAACCGAAACGGGGGGAACCGGACGCTAGCGCGTTCCGGCTGATTTGATTAGCCGGCGGGCGCTAGCCCCCGGTTTTGTTAGAACTTCTTTAGTCTCAGATGTCCAAAAACCAAATGCTGACCTACTCCCCCAATGTCCGCTTCCGCCGCAGCAGATGATGGTAATGCTGCGCAAATCGATGCGCTTCATCGCGCACGTACTGCAGCAGCCGCAGCGCGTACGAACGTCGGCTTAGCCGTAGCGGCTTGTCGCGGTCCATCACGTAGACCAGCTCCTCTTTCTTCGCCAGCGACAACACCAGCGGCGGTTTGATGTCCAGTGCTCGGAATGCTTCGAGCCCCTTGCGTAGTTGCCCGATGCCGCCGTCGATCAGTAGCACGTCCGGAAACACGTCGCCATCGTCGCGCAATTTGCGAAACCGCCGTGCGACGACTTCGCGGATGCTCGCGTAGTCGTCGATGCCTTCCACGTCGCGAATTCGGTAGCGCCGGTAGCCCGGTTTGAACGGCAGGCCGTCGAGAAACTGCACCAGGCTGGCGACCGTTTCGTTGCCGCCCAGGTGTGCGATGTCGACTCCTTCGATGTTGCGCGGCCGCTCGTCCAGCTTGAAAATCTTCTGCAAGCCGGCTAGGCCCTTCTTCGGATCGGTGTAGAACACCTCAGGTTGCTCGTGCGTGTCAATCTCGCCGCGCTCGCTGAGCTTTTCGAGCGCATCGATCTCGTCGCGGAGCCGGGCCGCCTGCTCGAAACGTAGCGCCTTCGACGCCTCGGCCATTTCGGACCGCATTTCATTAAGCAATTTTTTACGGCCACCTTCCAAGAACGTTCTTAGTCGCTTGATGTCGCGGCGGTACTTTTCCTTGCCGATCCGCAAGTTGCATGGCGCGGTGCATTGATTGATCGATGCCAACAGGCACGGCCGAAACCACCGCCATCGCTCATCGTCCGCCTCGATATCGAGCGAGCAGGTGCGAAACTTGAATACCTTCTGCAGTGCCTGCATGGCGCCGCGCAAGCTACCCGCACTTGCGAACGGCCCGTATAGTTTCGCGCCGCTGGTCTGTGGCTCGCGCGTCACTTCGACGCGCGGAAAGTCCTCGTGCGTCGTGATTTGCAGATAGGGAAAGCTCTTGTCGTCGCGCAGATCACGATTGAACCTCGGCTGAATGTCCTTCACCAGCCGCGCTTCCATCAAGAGCGCGTCGACATCGCTCTCGGCCTCGACGAAGTCGATATCGTACGCCTCGCGCACGAGGCTGGCCGTCCGCTGGTCCGCTGCCGCGGCGGCCAAAAAATAGCTGCCCGCCCGAGCACGCAGGTTCTTCGCCTTGCCAATATAGATGACCCGCCCGGCCTTATCCTGGAACAGGTAGATCCCCGGCCCGGTGGGAAACTTGCTGCGGACCTTCTCCCAAGCCCGGGTGAAGAACTCGGCCTGAGTCTTCGGCAGCTCAACAGGTTGTTCGGGCGACTCGTCTGTCATCGCCTAATTATAGGCGGTAACCGCACTCGCCAGAATTCGGAATTGAGCAATCGGGGGAAATCACAGTTTGACGGCTGGCTGGAACGATAAGATGGACTCACGCAAAGGCGCGAAGGCGCAAAGAACATGAATTCAATTATCACAAAGCACACCAAGATCACGAAGAAAGAACGGGTATTTTTCAGCCGCTGCAAAAGCCCTTGGTGCTCTTCGTGTTCTTAGTGGTTCAATTCATTTCATTTTTGCTGACTTTGCGCCTTCGCGCCTTTGCGTGAGATCTGTCCTTACACCCCTGCGAACTTCCGCAAATCGGCTTCCATCCGATCGAGCCGGGCTTCAAGCTCCGCCTTGGCCGACTCCAGGTTCGCCAACTGTTCCGGTGGAATGTAGGTAAACAGGTAGAATTTGATCTTCGGCTCGGTGCCGCTGGGTCGACAGGCCACGTAGTTTCCTTCCGTTGCCAAATCGAAAAACACCAGGTCGCCCTTCGGCCCGGCCAGCGGCGCCGATTTGCCCAACGTAGGTTCCGCGAGCCGAGCG
>CAZJWY010000247.1:0-5949 GCA_964549545.1 uncultured Planctomycetaceae bacterium
TCAACCGATTCTGGCGTCTCGATTTGGATCGATACCCATCGGTCGCGGTTCGCCGTGGTGACTTGCGTCGCAGCATCTATCTGCCCGTAGCGGGTCTCGGCATTGGCGCCGAACATTCCCCGCTGGCCCATCGGAGGATATTTGGCCCAGCGAATGGCTTGCTCGACTTCCGCCAGCGTGCGCACTTGGGCGATCATCACGCCGCTGCAACCTGTTTCCATGGGGCGCATCACGGTGGCGTAGTCGGTCGGCGCGACGCGGGCGAATGCATCCAGCTTGGCCGCGCGGCAGGCGATCAGCATCATCTCCAGCGTGGCGTGGGGAATGGCGGAGTGCTCTTGGTCGAACCAAACTCCGTGAAAGTGGCCCAGTAATCCCGTCATTTCGATGATGCGCGGCGTGGCATAGCCCACGACGTGCATCGTGCGGACGATCTTGCCGGCTTCGAGGCGTTCTTTGATGAGAGACATCACCGTAGGTCAGGCTTCAGCCTGACAACAAAAGGGGGCACAAACGGACGTCAGGCTGAAGCCCGACCTACGCGCACCTCAGATGGTGACAGAAGAACCGCCGGCTCGCAAGCCAATGCGGCGGTCAATTCTCGCGTTTAACGCCGACGGTGTGCCGAATTCCGGGCCCGACGGAACGTCAGTATCACACTGCTTAGCAGAAAAAGCAGGCCACTGGCTGGCTCTGGCACGTTAAGCGGGTTTAAGTCCGCATCGGAACCCGCGCCTGGTCCGCCTGTCTGTCCGAACGTATTTCGCCAGATGGTATAGTCGGCGGCGTCCACGATGCCATTGCCATTGCCGTCCGCCGCGGCATTCGTCGTTGAATTTAGCGTCTTTCGCCAGAGAATATAGTCGGCTGTATTTACCACGCCGTTGAAGTCGTAGTCGCCAGCTTTGTAGTTAAGTACCGAGATGGTCATGTTTACGACGTTGTTGCCGCCCACGGGCACATAGTTGTTGTAATCTGCCGTCGTGTAATTCCGCATGGGACCATTGTCCCAAGCGCCTTGAAAAATGAACCTGGGTAGCGCGGCAATCGAGTCAACAACCGTCATGCCGGTTCCCACGACTCGGCCAAAGACGGTAAACCCTCCGTTCTGACAATCGAGACCGTTGGGGCAGCTACCCGCGTTGCTGTCACTTAGATTGAAGAACCATTCGCGCGTGGCGCTATTGGGGTTGCCGCCGACTTTGGCGTAGGCCAGGGTACCGCGAGTATTTGAAATTCCAAATTCGTTAAGTACCGGCGCTTGTGACGTTACCTGCGGATAATTGACCGGTTCGACCTGCGACGTCCCATCGAATTTCCAACCGCCGCCTTGGATGACGAAGCCGGGAACAGACCGGTGGATCATAACATTGTTGTAGTCGCCGCGACCAACGTAGCCCAAAAAATTAGCCACGCTAAGTGGCGTGGCCGTGTCGTACAGCCGGACGTCGACGTTGCCGAGCACGGTGCTAAAACGCACGATCGTGGCTTGTGCAAATGAGGCAAGTACAAAGCTGGCCAATAGCGACAGGACACTGGCAGCGTAGACTCGCCGCCGCAGGTTGAATAAAGAAACTCTGTGCATCGTGTTGCTGTTGATCTGTCTTATCTTTGTGCCTGCCACTATTAAATACTCCCGACCAGAAAAAGTGGATGCGGCCACAATTGCGATTTATTCGAGAAGAGTGGCAATGTCAGCGTAGCCTTCCAGTGAATTCTTATCTTGTTTTTGTTCTTCTTTTTCGCCGCAGTCCTAATGCGGATAAGAAAGCGCTCATGGCAAGCAAGCAGCTGCTGGGTTCGGGGATGCTTGCGAACAGCAACTCGCTGGCTTCAGAACCAGAGGCATGGTAACCACCGCCGATCGAGCCAACATTACTTCGCCAAACGACGAAATCCGCATCGTTGACCATGCCATCGCCGTTGCCATCGGCGCCCGACCAGGCCGTTGTGCTGGTATTTCGCATTTTGCGCCAAACCACATAGTCTCCCGAGTCGATTATTCCGTCACGGTTGTAGTCGCCCGCGACGACCGTCAGCGTAATCGCTGTGGCCGACTGTTCGACTTTCCAAGCTTGGCCAGACGAGAGTTGCGGCAAGTCGTACGTGTTAAAACCTCCGATAATCATGGCGGCAGACAAAACTGTGAACGAGTTGCCGAGCGCTGGCGCGAAGTTATTGAGCGTCGTTACCTGCAGCTTTCCGGCAAGATACGCCGGGTTGTTGGTGCTTAGCTTGTCGTAGAGCGTGTCAGCGGTCGTTCCCGCAAGCTGGAGGCTCAATGTTCCGTCTAAATACTGCTGATAGACGCCCGATATTCCGATCACGCCGAGGGACAATCCAGGCGCCAGTGTGCCATGGTTGATCACCGAGCGATTGATCACATAATTTTCACGAACGCCGAGCGTGCGGCCGGCGCCGATAGTCAAGGCGCCAGTGCCGGTAAACGTCGTCCCCGTGTCAATGAACGCGTCTCTGTTGGCAAAGGTCAATCCGCTTGCTTGCACGTCGGTGATCATGCCGTTTCCCAGATAATCAATGGTCTTCGCCTGATTCACGATCAGTGGCAAAAAGCTGCTGCTGCCAAACAAAACGGGGACTGAATCAAACGGTCCGGAGTCCGGCGTTCCATCGTCGTTCGTGTCCGGGTTCAAGTTGTGGTAGAGGCTATCTCCACTCAGCAGTTGGTTGGCATAGATATCAATGAGCGTCATGCCGTCGCCGGCCACATTTGCAAAAACCGTGAAGCCGCCGTTCTGATAATCCAAATTAGCGCTATTGTCCTTGAGATTGAAGAAATACTGGCTCGTCGCGCTGTTCCGATCGGTTCCGACTTGCGCCATTGCGATCGTGCCCTTGACGTTGGGGCGAAGTGGGGGATTGCTAAACTCGCTGTTGACGGTGGGATTGGGCGTCGAGTAGTTGCTATCCAAATCGACTTTCAAGTTGGGATTTAAAGACTTCTTCAGCACAGTTGCCGGTTCATCGATATATTGGGGATAGTATCCGCCGCCTTGCAACACGAATGGCGTGCCGGAAGAATACGCCAGGCGGTGCATGAGCGAACTGTTAAACAAGCCGCCGTTTACGTACTGCAGAAAATTTGCGGTTGTATTGGGCCGGTCATCGAAAAGCTGAATAAAAATAGTGCTGCGAGCCCGGGTCGCAGAAGAGATGTTGTAATCAAACTGGACAAATGAGTCGCCTCGGGCCTCGGCCAGCGTGAGCGACACCCCGGCACAGCCCAGGAATAAGAGCACGACCAACTTCATCGCCACGCATACGAAATGGGAGTGCCTGCTCGTAGACAAAGCGCGCAATCGAACTGGAAAATAAGCGCGAAAGCGCTCGCTAGACCTAGCCATCTTGTTCTGTTCCTTGGAGCCGGCCGGAAGGAGGAGTGTCGGCAGCCGGCCCGCCAGTTTGCCTATCCCTTCAGCCTACTCATGCCTTGCAAATCTGTCCAACAAACCCCTCCCGTTACAACCGTGCAATTCGCTAAAATAGGCCGCTCCATTTGCATCCAAGCCGTGAGCGTGGCGACGGACACTTTGTCACGCGGTATTGCTTTACAGGCCGATCGCCGCCTGTCGCGCAACTCGGTTCATCCAAAACCCATCCATAACACGAAGCAGGTGAATTCTCATGACGGCCGTATTTCCCGAGATTGAACGCATCAAGTACGAGGGCCCTCAGTCGAAGAACCCGCTGGCCTTCCATCACTACAACGCTGACGAGAAAGTCGGCAACAAAACGATGCGCGACCACCTGCGGTTCAGCGTCGTCTATTGGCACACGTTCCGTGGCACTGGCGCCGATCCCTTCGGCCCCGGTTGTGCCGTTCGCCCCTGGGAGGATGGCACCGACTCGGTCGAGAATGCCCAGAACCGCGCCCGCGTAGCATTCGAGTTCATGGAAAAGCTCGGCAACCCGTTCTACGCATTCCACGACCGCGATGTTGCCCCCGAAGGAGCAAATCTTGCCGAAACGAATCGCAACCTCGATGCGGTTGTGAAAGTGCTGAAAGAAGAGCAACAGCGTACGGGGATCAAGCTGTTGTGGGGTACTGCGAATCTATTTAGCAACCGTCGCTACATACACGGCGCAGCCACGAGCCCGAATTGCGAAGCATTTGCTTTTGCCGCCGCCCAGGTGAAGAAAGCGCTCGAAGTGACGAAGGAACTCGGCGGCGGTGGCTACACATTCTGGGGCGGCCGCGAAGGTTACCACAATTTGTGGAATACCAATATGAAGCGCGAGTTGGACCATCTGGCCAAGTTCTTGCACATGGCTGTCGACTACGCCAAGGAGATCGGCTTCACCGGCCAGTTCTATATCGAACCCAAGCCGAAAGAGCCGACTAAGCACCAATACGATGCCGACGCCGCGGCTTGTGCGAACTTCCTCCGTGAATATGGCTTGATTGACCACTTGAAGCTAAATCTTGAAACGAACCATGCCACGTTGGCTGGCCACTCGATGCAGCACGAAATGGAAGTCGCCGGCAGCCAGGGCATCTTGGGTTCGATCGACGCCAACACGGGCGACATGCTTCTCGGCTGGGATACCGATCAATTCCCGACAGACATCTATCTCACGACGCAATGCATGTACACGCTGCTCAAGTACGGCGGTTTCGACAAAGGGGGCGTCAACTTCGACGCCAAGGTTCGCCGCGAAAGCTTCGAGCCGGTCGACTTATTCCACGCCCACATCGGCGGCATGGACGCTTTCGCTCGCGGCCTCAAGATCGCTCACGCGATGCTTGCCGACGGCAAAGTCGAAGGCCTCTTGAAGGATCGCTATTCCAGTTGGGATTCCGGCCTCGGCAAGGAAATCGAGGACGGCAAGCACAGCTTCAAGTCGCTGGAAAAGGTCATGCTTGAAAAGGGTGACGCCGCTCCAAACAAGAGCGGCCGGCAGGAGATGATCGAGAATCTCATTAACACATATTTGTAACTTTGTAACAAATCCAAAGTCAGCGGCTCCGTTGAAATTGCTTTCCATTTACGGCTAGTTCCATGCATTGACCTATTCAACCAACTGTGAAGTTTGTTTTTTGCCGGTTCATTCGGAGTGCGGTATACTATCAGCATGAGCCAGGAAATTCGCGCTATTTACGAAAACGGCCTGTTTCGACCGCTGCATCCAGTCCATTTGGGCGAGGACGAAGTCGTTTCGCTCGTGGTTGTGCCCACGACTGCCGTTGATTCACGTGAAGGCGACGAAGTCGTTCTTGCGAGGCAGAGAAAAGCGCTCGCTGAAATGTTCGCCGAGGCTGACAACCTCCCTCTTGAGAATACCGATGATTCGTTCAGCGGTACCGATCACGATCTCGTTCTTTATGGCTGGAAGAAATGATGTTCGTCGATTCGAGCGCGTGGTACGCCGCTTACGTACCCACTGACCCGCAATATCGAATCGTCCAAAAAGCGCTTTCTTCCTCAGACCGGCTCGTGACTACGGATTACGTGCTCGACGAAACGTTGACGCTGCTCAAGGCCCGCGGTCATGCAAATCGCGCCCGCCAATTCGGAACGCGAATCTTCGATGGCAGCGCGGCGCATCCGGAATATCTCACCGCGCGAGACATTCAACAAGCGTGGGCCGTCTTCTCAAGTTACCGTGACAAGGAATGGAGCTTTACCGACTGCACAAGCTTGGTCGTCATGCAGCGCCTCGCCATTAGTCACGCAATCGCGCTCGATCGACATTTTCAGCAAATGCCGGGAATCAGTGTAGTTACGCTTCTCGCGTAGTTGGGTTGCGCCTTGCGGGCTTTTTCTCCCCTGTTGTGCGCGGGGCTCCCGACCCCGCACTTTCACTGACCGCAGGTCTTCTTCCGATACCACCGACTACCACGCCACGCCCCCGGCCGATACGGCCGGGCTATATAGCCGACCCGTTCCGGGTCGATTGGTAGCCGGCCCGTCTCGGGTCGATTGATTT
>CAZJWY010000248.1:0-5922 GCA_964549545.1 uncultured Planctomycetaceae bacterium
ACGAGAAGTAAAGAGAAGTCTCAAAATTTGCAAACACGCCGGCGGACGAATACGCAGCTGCCCATACGGCCATCTCCAGCAGGTGCAAAACGAGCAGCATGCCGACCAGGCGAGTCAGCGTCCAGACCGGTCGGATCCGGACGTGCGAATCCACCCCCTGTCGCCAAACGCCAGCCACAGGGATCACGACGTGTACGGTTCCAACCGCGTGGAGAGAAACCGTTACGATTGCCAGTGCGAGCGCTAAGAGTGATTGCCAGATCATATTTCGTTACACCATAAGCGACACGTTGACACCCGAATAGTAGGGGCACTTGTCGGTTTCACGGGCGATTCAGGTGCTTAAATCCTTTCTTGGAGCAATTGATCCGTCGAAGCGTTAATGGCCGAGGCAAAATTTTAGCATGCAGGGCTGAATTGCGATCGGTTTGGTCGCTGCTGATGTTCGGCTATAACTATGTCGCGCCATTTGAAGCCCAAGCAAGTATCCGTTCGGCATGTATTGTGACGTACGCACAGTGAGTCCATCGGTGAAAATTCAAAGTATGCCTGCAACGCGCCACCTCGTGTCGTTGCTCGGCGCCGTAGGAGCCTTGCTTTGCGTGGCCGGCAGCCTGGCGGTCTGGTATGTCGCGTCGCGGATGGACCGAGCCCAAGAGCGAGTGTTTAAGAGGGTTGAGCAATCGCTCGAAGGCATCGACCGTCGACTCGTCGAAACTCAAAATCTTGCCGCACAATCAAAGATCACCGTCGAAGAAATCCGGCAGCGCATGCAGGATTGGACAAAGAAGGAAGCTAGCGAACGGTTGACCGCGAAGCTTGGCGTTGATGCAAAGGTACAACAGCTTTCCTCGGGCCTTCACCAGGCGGAACTGATACTTGAACTCACTCAGGACACGGTTGAGCATATCCGCCAGCTTCTTGACGCAGGCGCCGACCTTGGCATCCGTTTGAATGCTGACTCGATCGGTCCGCTCCTTGAGCGAATTGAGGGCATCAAAGAAGATTTGAAAGACGCGATTGATACAGTGCAGAGCCTTGTGAACATCGTGGAGAGCCGCGGTGATGCCATGGAAAAACCGGCGGAACAGGTTTCCAAGATCGTCGCCCGATTGCTGGTGACTTTCGGAAAAATTGATTCCCGACTCATTTCTTTTCGAGATCGATTGGTCGACGCGCAAAATTCGATCCGGCAATTGAGCGCGAAGGCGCACACCCGAATCCTTGTCGTGGCAGTTTGCGCCACGCTCTTTATCCTGTGGACGGCAGCCGGGCAGATTTGCATGTTTCGATGGGCTCGAAGCTGTTGAGAAGCCAGCCTGGAAACATTCAGTTTCTATTGTTTCGGTTCTGGTATTCGCACCATAAGCCACTGCTGCGTCTGGCCGTCAGCAAAATGAATTAGCGCTGGCGACGTATCTTGCGTAAGGTTCGAAAGTCCAGTCTCCATGATGGGACGCTCTTGCTTGACTATGCCCCAGGCCGCTCGCTGGCTCTTCTTGTCCGCCATTCCTTCAATCGACTGAACTTTGTCGGTCAGCGTGTTCTTCAGTGTGCCGGATATGACTCCCTGCTTACTGATGGCAAGCTGCAAATAGAGCGATGGCTCTGCGCCAGATGCCTCGCCATCCTGAGTGATTGCAAAAACGCCCAAGGGCAACCAGTCGCCTTTCTCGGGCGGAGCGCTCGGCTCGGTAGTGGCAATATCCTCCGCCTGCTCGGCATATTCTTCCGTCGTGGCAACGGCCTGATCTCCGTAATAGACCTGGCCATCGGAGTAATAAACGTTATCACCGTAGGCGTAGGCCGCTGGTTCGGCGCTATACCCGCACCAACTTCCGACCGATCCCCAATCGGCCCATGCGAACGGGCGCGTAACGGCAAATGCTGCCCAACCGGGATTCTCTTGCCAGAAGTTGCCAGGGTTGTCGTGCTCAAACTGATTGCGGACTTCGTCGCGCCGCTGGTCACGGTCGCCTTGCCGCTCGCCGCGATTTTCAATTCGATCGGGGCGATTCTGGGACATATTCTGCCCAGCAGTTCCGGGCCGACCAGCGTCTGTCCGAGCAAGGCCAGCGGCGGCGCCTACGGCCGCACCACCGGCAACCCCCGCCGCGAGTTGCTTCCCACCGCCTTGCAGAAAATCGGCTGCTGCACCACCTGCTCGCGCCGCACCCGCAGCGCCGACTGCGCCGGTTGCGGGTCTCGGAGCATCAACGAATTTATCTAGCTGACCAGCAGTTGGACGGTTCCCGGCAGCGACGGCCGCCGCTCCTTTGCCGGTCGCCGGGCGCTGTCCGGCCACGGCGCCCTGAGTCGGCGCGCCACCAGGTCGGGTTGCGGCTTTTGCATTTGAGGTGCTGCCTGCCGGGCGAGACCTATTTACTTGTCCACCGCCCTGGCTCGGTCGAGTGCTCGCGCTTGGAGCAGAGGGACGAGACGCGCTCGTCGAGGCGGGGCGGGAACTCGGTTTGGAGCTGGCCGGACGCGACGCTCCTCCTGAAGGGGAAAATCCACCGCCGGAACGCGCGGCACCGCCACCACCACCACGTCCGCCACCCCCGCCGCGACCTCCACCACCTCCTCCGCGCGCAAAGATATCGAGGTGGATGGCCAAAGTGATAATTCCGCCAGCCAAGATTATTATCAGCACTCGCTTCATCGTCGCACCTGTATGACTAGTGTGTTCGTTATTGGTATCGAAACTAGAAGAACTCAGCGGCGGACAAGCTGAATCTCATCGATATTGGGCAGTAGTTCGCTCCCTGCCGTACGGTCGACCGTCTGCCACGTGAACGAGTTAGCGTCGACTTTTTTCATCACGTTGATCATGGTTGCCGGTCGACCATCAGGAAGTGTGCCGCGATTGCGAAGGAACCAGCGGTCACCTTTTTCCTGCCAGGTCGCTTCCGCAAACGTACCCTTGGAGTCGAACGTCCAGGAGCGAATCGTTTTCTTCGCAGCATCCCAACCGACTATTTGCATTCCCGAGAAACTGGTCTCGCCGTCGAGGGAAATCTTGAACGCACGGGTCAAAAAGTTCTTGTTCTTTGTCCAGTCGCAATCCACCTCGACCTCGGCGTCATCCGTGTTGCCAGTCCATTCACCAACCATCCATTCCAACGCCTTGAGCTGCTCGTAGTGCGAAGGTTCAATTTCTTTGGTTTTGTCCGTCACGCGGTCAAGTAACCATTTTCCATCTCGTTTGACGTCAACCGCCGTGTAGTCGATCTCCTCTGGTTCTGCATTGGGCGACAGTAATTTTGTTTTTCCATGTTCAACGGCTACGGTGGGGGAAATGAACTGGATCGACTCTACGTTGACTTCGACCTTAAGCTTCGGTTGATCCTTAAGAAGAGCCTTGAATTGTTCGGCGATGGCGGACCGGCCAACCACTTCTTCGCCAGTCGTGCGATTCAGATAGACAGCATCGGGCGACCAGTGATCTGCCAGCGACTCGGCATCGTGGCGATTGAACGCTTGGACGTAGGAGTCAACCATCTTTCGAATGGCAGCCTCATCGGCCGACTGGTCACGCGGCGGATCTCCAAATACACGACTCGTCGCGGCAATTCCAAGTATCATCAAAAGCAATAAAACGCGTCTCATGAGTAA
The DNA here is from genome assembly GCA_964549545.1 of uncultured Planctomycetaceae bacterium. Lineage (GTDB taxonomy): Bacteria > Planctomycetota > Planctomycetia > Pirellulales > Lacipirellulaceae > JABDGM01. The sequence continues at coordinate 3,616 of CAZJWY010000248.1, forward strand.
AGCTCCCTGATTGGGAAATTGCACTGTTGGGCAAGGCAAACGCTGTGATCAGAAAGAATTGTAATACAGACCCGGCGTGTTGTCTTACGGATCGCGGTTCCTGAGTTTCTCGATCAGTTGTGACAAGGTGATGCGAACCAACTCAATGATGCTAGGCTTTCTTGACCACTAGCCCATAACCGAACAGCAGTATCAGCGCGCCGATAATCGATCCAATCCAGCCGGCGGCTTGATGCAAGTCAGGCTGGCCGCCAGCGCCGGACAGAAATGTGCCCAACCAGCCACCCACAAACGAACCGGCGATGCCCAACAATGCGGTGAGCAGGAAACCCATGGGCTGGGCACCGGGCATGATGGCCCGGGCGATGAGACCGATAACGACGCCGAAAACGATCCAACCTAAGACTGCCAACATGGTGTAATTCCTCTATACAAAGAGACGATACGTCACAAACGCCGCCAATCGTACACTAAAATTTCAAATATGGAAGGACGCCAAGTCGACATTTCGCATATTGTCTGAACCTGGAGTGGAGCCGGACCGCGAGTGCAAATGTCGGTCACGACTACCGCTACAAACAATAAAACCATCGGCTGGGAGTGTCAGCCAGGTATGTTTTGTACTAGAGATCGCCAAGTCAATGAGTTTTGCGACAACTGATGGCAGGGACCGCCATGATTGTCGGAGTCGGCCGAGACATCAGGAAAGAATTCGTCACTCGATTCCACGAAGACCGCGAGTGGCGACATCCTCGCCGTTTACCACCCGCGACGATCCCACCTTCGGTCGATTCCACGAACACCGGCCCAGCCGCCCAAGCCAGTGCCGAACGCTCCGCCGCGATAGTAGCCGTCGTAATAACCACTGCCTCCGTAATATGCCGTGGTTGGGGCGTAATACGCCGACGTTGGATAGTACGCAGTGGTTGGAGTGTAATAGGCGGTGGTTGGAGCGTAGTACGCAGTGGCTGGGGCGTAATAGGCGGTGGTTTCAACCGGCGCGTAATACGACACTGTCTGCTGGCAATTACATTGAGCATCGGCTGCTTGTGTGAAAACAAAAACCGACGTCGCCGCTACAATAAGCGCATGCAAAGTCTTCATGAATCGTCCTTCTTACGAGAGAGTAGAGTGTGATTAGATCAGATGCGACGAATAGAAACGACCTATCCCTATGCAACAAGTAGAAACAACATTCCTTTCCCCGGATTTCCCACTTGTGGCGAGCCCGGAACCGCTACAGGCCTGAATCTCTCCCTATATTAACATCGCGCCCGCTCCGTTGCGCAAGATTTTGATGCGGCCGAAGTGCGTTCCGCGACCGCCGGCGAGTATCGCCTCATGCTCACCCGCTGTTATTGGTTCGAACTGGTCGGTGCCCTCTTCAACAACGTCGGTCACGTCGAATTCGTCGAACTCGCTTGACCGCAGAATGTTGACGGCGATCATTGGTGATAATCTCAGCGGCCGCGTGGAGCGTCTCGACGCTTCCACGGGCCGCAAAGATTCAAAATCTGAAATGAACTCAACTGCCGACCAGGCAAAGAGTTCATTCCGTTAGTTATTCCGGCTAGCTGACTTCGCAACTTAGTTCTTCTGCTCGGACAGGTCCTTCTCGACCTGGATTGTCTTGACGATGTAGCGCGCCGCTTCTTTGTAACGATCGTCGACACTCTTATCGACGATGAACGCCACACCCGCGAGTTGCTTGGGAGCTGCTTCAAAGACGGCGACCGCAAACGTCACGTCCGTTCCGCCCTTTTTTCCTTTGCCGCTACCGGTAATCAAAAGCGCACCGCGGTCTGTCTTGGTCAAGTCGTCATAGTCGATATCCGTCAGCTGCTTTTCGAGCCCTTGCTTAAGCTTTTTGATTCCATCCTGCTTGTCTTTTACACCGTCTAATAAGGCAAGCCCCGACCACGCATTCCCCTTTTTGCTGATGGCGGACACGGAGTCGTCCCCTTCCTTCTGCTTCCAATCGGATGGATAGGTGATCGCCACGATTGGCTTGCCATCCTTCTTTAGAATGGCCTCTCCGCCCGGGGTCGCAGGCTTATCAGATGGCGAAGTCAACAGATCGGGCGGCGATTCACTGAAATCCGAGTGCTGAGCACTCTGGTACTCTGTGCTGGATTCGTATTCACTGCGCGACTGGGATTCTGAATCCATCGCCTGGCGATCCTCTCTCCTTTCAGCAGCGCCGCGGGTGGCGCCGGCAACTACGCCGACTTTGGCCCCCGTCTTCGCTCCTTCGCTTCCGCCGGCCATCCCTCCTACCACAGCTCCGCGCATGCCGCCGCGAGCTGC
>CAZJWY010000249.1:0-733 GCA_964549545.1 uncultured Planctomycetaceae bacterium
CCGCCTCAGCAAGGACTATGAGGAACTGCTCGAAAACAGCGAAGCCATGATCCAGATCGCCATGATCCGGCTCATGCTCCAACGACTCTGCCGACCAGCCAAACCTCAAAAACGGTGATATCAATTAACAAACACCTTCTAAGACGCAGAGTACTGCGCTTGAATTCAAGTGTCAATCTAATTTTTACTTATTTACGAGTTGCGGTTTGTTATTTGACGTCACCCCAATAGTCAGCGAGTCAAATGCTCATCGTGAAATACCAGCGCCCGTTCGTATAGTTCTCGAACTAAAGGCATCTAACAAATGGAACCGCCAAGTCGCCAAGGAAGACAAAAATCAGCCTGAATTACTTGGCGTCCTTTGTGTTCTTGGCGGTTTCATTCATTCTGTCAGATGCTCTAAATACGCTCTTGTTGTCTTTCTGATTCACGAAATCGCTGGTAGGCCCCCCATTAGAATTATGATCTAGCTGTGCTGCGAGAGTAAATCCCGAGCCATTTCAACGGCGTTTTGCGTGCCGGCAATGGCCAGAATATCGAGGGGCTCACGAGCATACCGGCCAGTAGATAGCCAAGCACAACCGGCTGCTTCAGCCGCTGGAATAAAACAGTGGTCACTGCTGCAACGCAGAGAACCAATGCCAGTGTTTGTAAGAATCCGTGGGCGCCTTCCATGTGTGCAACTCCGGTCCTCGATCATAGCAGACAGAAAAGTCCACTCGTAGAATTGAAG
>CAZJWY010000249.1:743-5897 GCA_964549545.1 uncultured Planctomycetaceae bacterium
TTTTTCAAAGCCAAACATCGATCAAGCCAAGGCTGCCACGGCAGTCGCTCCCAGGGCCGCTTACGTCCATGTGCCGTTTTGCCGCCATCGGTGTGGCTACTGTAATTTCACACTGGTGGCAGGGCGTGACGACTTAAGCGGGGATTATCTGCAGGCAATTGCGCGCGAGTTGGTCGCGGGCGCTACCCCCGGCGAGCAGCAAGAAGTAGACACGCTCTATTTTGGTGGTGGAACGCCAACGCATCTGAAGCCAAACGACCTACGAAGATTAACGGAAACCGTTTGGGCCAGGCATCCATTGGCAGATGGATACGAGTTTACCGTCGAGGCCAATCCAGCGGATGTCGACGCGGAAATGGCCGAAACGCTCGCAGTACTAGGAGTGACTCGGATCAGCTTAGGCAGCCAATCTTTTCGCGCTGAAAAATTGCAACTATTGGAACGTGACCATGACGCAGCCGATATTCGGCGAGTTGTGAAGGCTCTGCGTGATCGACATTTGCATATCGCCCTTGACCTAATATTCGCCACCCCAGGAGAAACACTAAACGATTGGGCAGCCGATCTGGATACGGCAATCGCGCTCCAGCCAGACCACGTATCGACCTATGGCCTCACCTTTGAGGAAGGGACGTCATTTTGGAATCGACGACAACGAGGCGATCTGTCGGAAATCGACGAAGAACTACAGCGCGACATGTATGCGTTGGCGATCGATCGTCTGGCGGATGCCGGATACGAGCAATACGAAGTTTCGAACTTTGCTCGGCTTGGCCGCCGGTCTCGACACAATCAAGTCTATTGGTCGGGTGATGGTTACTACGCCTACGGCCCCGGCGCTGTCCGTTACATCGACGGAGTTCGTGAGAGCAATCATCGCAGCACCACGACCTATCTGCGGCGTGTGCTGGCGGGCGAATCGCCTGTTGCGGAGCAAGAACGCTTATCGCCGGAGGCGCGAGCCCGCGAGTTATTGGTTTTTAGTCTCCGCCGAATGGAAGGCATGTTGCGACCCGCCTTCCAGCGTCAAACCGAGTTTACGATTGACGAACTTATCGCTAGCCCGTTACGAAAGTTCGTCGAACTTGGGCTATTAGAAGATGACGGCAATCGCATCTGCCTGACGCGTGAAGGCCTCTTTGTCAGCGACGCAATCTGGCCCGAATTTCTATAGACGCCGGCCGTCAGATCTCGCATTCTCCCCTTTCTGACACCTGCCTGAACCCGACACCTCAACCCCTACAGCGGCGCCCGCGGCACTTCGCGCTTAAACGGCGGCTCTTCATGCGGAGGCAGCGGCTGGTCGTTTTCCTCAGCCCACATCATGCGCTCGGCCGGGCTCGCATAATAACGCAGCCAGACGTCCGGATTCTCGTCGATATTAGCGCAGTCCCAGTGGAGATAACTCGTGCGGCGCTCCAACTTCTTCTCGTGCGACGGCAGAATATCGCGGAAGATCAGCCCGTAAAGCTGATAATCGCTCAGGTGGTCGGTGAAATCGAGTACGACCCGCATTTCGAATAGCTTCTCAATCGTCGCTCGCAGCACGACAGACAATTGATGCTGGCCAAGTCGGTCGGGATGTGGCAGTAGCAGCGGTGGATTAAACCATTGACCAATCGGCAGCATCGGCGCTCGTTCCCACTCCAGCATCGACTCGAGAAACTCGTTCTCGCTGCGCGTGCTCATCGCCGTGGGATTGACGCGGTCGATCGACTCATCGAACAAGGGCTCCAACTCGTCGCGCAGTTGGGCGTTGCGGAGCAGGTGTTCTACATCTTCCGACTGAGGAGATTCGGGGGCGAACATGAATTCCAATTTGCGCCAGTGCGCTACCGATCAATTTTTAGGGGACAAGAGGTTAGCCTTGTGTACGGAACGGCTCGCAGTTCGGTGCGATTCGTCCCTCAACATGCCTGAATCTTGACTTTAACAACCGGCAACGGGAACTAAAAGGATTTCGTCGCTGTAGTTTCAACGAGATTTCGTGCTGGCAGAATCATGACCTGCAAACTCGGCAAGGTCGCCCCGAAGAGTCTGCGTATTCGTTAAAGTCGACAGCGAAAGGGCAGGCAAGAGCATGGAAAAAGAGAGCGAAAAACTTGCATTTCCGCGACTTAATCCTCGGCACTCCCCTCTCCCTCGTTTTATCACTTTTCCCCGTCGTTTCGCGTAATCAATACACGATCGATTCGCTGGCCGTCCATGTCCACGACTTCTAAAGACAGGCCATTCCAATCGGCTTTATCGCCAGTCGTTGGAATATGGCCAAGTTGATCGAGGATCAGGCCGGCAATAGTGCTGAACCCGCGCCCTTCCCAGGAGTCGTCGCCGCTGATTTCCAGGCGGTCGATCATATCGGCGATGCTAACCGTCCCATCAAATAGCCAGGTGCCGTCGTCTCGCAGAATGATTTTCTGCTCTTCGTTCCGCCGGTGTTCGTCGCGCATTTCGCCTACGATCTCTTCGACGACATCTTCAAGCGTGACCATTCCTTCGGTGCCTCCATATTCGTTCAGCACAATAGCCAGTTGGTTGTGCTTTTCCTGAAATAACTGGAGGAGCCGATCAAGCGTCATATTCTCGGGAACGAACAAAGCCGGGTGGAGCAATTTGCGCAGCTCGATGGCCCATCCCAAATACTGCTGGCGAAACAGGTCCTTGATATGAACGAACCCGATCACGTGGTCGAGGTCGGCTTCATAGACTGGCAGCCGCGAGAAGCCGGCCATCGCCGCCGTCCCCAGGATTTCATCGGCCGGGGTGTCGGCATCCATTGCGTCCAGATCAATTCGGGGACGCATGATGTCACGCACCGAGCGCTCGCCAAGTCGAAGCGCGCCCAACGCGAGCTTTTGCTCCAAAGGCTCCACGACTCCTTCGGCCGTGCCCGTATCGATTAGGTGCTCGATGTCGTCGAGCGATACGGTCGGCTCGCTCTGGGCGCCCAGCCGAAGTGTCCACAGAACGCTGCTGGTCGAGAGACCCATAAACCAGACTACCGGCCGGGCCAGTACTCCGACGAAGTGAATCAGCGGAGCCAACAGAATCGCCAATCCCTCCGCCCGATGAAGAGACACCCGCTTCGGTACCAATTCGCCCAGAATCAACGACAAATAAGTGAAACAGACGACGAATAGCCCGAGGGAAAGCCCGGCCGAGTGGCGGACAATAAATGGATAGGAAGACTCACGGAGCCATGCGCTTATATGCCCAACGACCTGATCACCGCCATACGCCGCGCCGAGAGCTCCCACAACGGTGATAGCGATCTGAACGATGGGAAGAAACAAATCCGGATTTCGAGCTAACTCGAGAGCGCGCTGGGCATTTCGATTGCCTTCCTCGGCCTTTTGCTCGAGCCGGCCCTTTCGCGCGGCAATCAGTGCCGTCTCGGCAGCGGCGAACAGGCCGTTGATCAAAATCAGGACCAGAATGAAGAGGATTTCCCAAAACATAAAAAGTTGGCAAGTGCTGAAGCCGGTCCATCATCGGTCGGCGGGCGGCTCGCGCAAGCGGCGGAGCCCCCGACTATAATTCAACTCCCATTTCGCGGAATAGCATTTTCATATCTTCCCATGTTTCCTTTTTGAATGATGGGCTGCGAAGCAAAAATGCCGGATGATAGGTGCAAACAACTTTGATGTCGCGATAGCGATGAATCTTTCCGCGGAGCTTGCCAATCGAAAGGGTCGAGCTCAACAAGTTTTGGGCCGCAACGGCTCCCCAGCAACAAATGAACTCGGGTTGGATCAGCGCCAACTGCCGGTCCAAATAACCACGGCAGTTGGCTAGCTCGGTGGGCAAAGGGTTACGATTTCCTGGAGGCCGGCATTTGAGCATGTTGAGAATATAAATGTCTTCCCGCTTGATGCGGCAGGCTTCGATGATCTTATTGAGAAGTTGTCCACCACGACCTACGAACGGTTCGCCTAGCCGATCTTCGTCTGCCCCTGGAGCTTCCCCCAGGAAGCACAGCCGGGCGTGCGGGTTGCCCACGCCGAAGACAGTTTGTGTTCGAGTTTGAGCTAGCTCCGAGCATTTCACACAGGCGGCCACTTCCTCTTGGATGACTTTTAGTGAAAGATCGGCTGGGGCCGCTGGGGCTGGCAGTTCATCCGCTTCGAATAAGTTAGTGGCCGGGCGGGGGGGAGTGGTAACTTTTTTGGGCATCGGTGCCTCCAATTGCGCGCGCGGAGCTTCGCTGGGCGACGAGGTTGCAGCAGGGGGCTGGGCGGTGGGCTCCAAGCGGGACGCTTCGATTATGGGGCGCTCCACCCGCGGCACCTTAGGGATTTGAAGCACCCCTGCCCGCTGGAGGCTTTCTAGGCGAGTAAGCACTGCCTGGCGTAATTGCGAAGTTTTGTCGGCTTGCATAAACCTGATCCTGTGCTGCCAGTGTAGGCACGCGGCCCTGGTAGCAAAGGGGCCAAGCGAGGTTTTGCCCGAAATACGCCCTGGCTAGCTATGCCAGCCGACCACCAAACTGGCGACTACACCCTGTCGCGCCGGCCAAGTATGATAGTTTGCAAGGAACTAAGTGGGCAGTTCCTCGGTTCAATATCTCGTCTAGTGGTTGATGACTTTGAATTTGTAAGCCGTAGCCGGACTGCCCCACGGCTCAGAGCGTGTCGGAACATAATTTCAAAAGTCATTAGCCACTAGTGGTTTTCGCATTGTGAGCGAACCTCTACGAGGCAATTTGTCTCTTCATCGGCCGGTGAGCAGCCGGCGTACGGGATTGTTACGCACTGATCTGAAATTCCATGAGCGTGCCGCAAGTAGTAATCGTAGGCCGGCCCAACGTCGGCAAGAGCAGCCTGCTCAATTGGCTCGCCGGCATTCGTATTGCTGTGGTCGACGACCAGCCCGGCGTCACGCGCGATCGCCTGTCTCACTTGATGTGCCATAACGACCGGTTTTTCGAGCTGGTCGATACCGGCGGCATGGGCATCGCCGATATGGACAATCTCACGCGGCACATCGAAGACCAGATCAACCTGGCGATCGACTCGGCCTCGGTGATCCTCTTCGTCGTCGATACGCGCGAAGGCATGCTGCCCCTGGACCAGGACGTGGCCCGGCGCTTGCGTGGCGTTGATAAGCCGATCATTCTGATCGCAAACAAGACCGACGACGAAAAGTTCGACTCGC
>CAZJWY010000250.1:0-5869 GCA_964549545.1 uncultured Planctomycetaceae bacterium
CGGCGCGAGTCATTTGGATGAGGTCGATGTCGGTGACCGCCATGGCGGCGGTTTGAGCATTCATTTGACCAACCGCAGCGGCGCCTTGAGCCGCGCGGCGTTCGTCGGCCGCATCCTTGGAGCGGCCGAGAAGGTTGCCCGCCACGGCGCCGACACCGGCGCCAATGAGGGCGTTCTGCCCGGTGTGTTTTCCACCGCCGACCACGGCGCCGGTGACCGCACCCAGCGCGCCGCCGAGGAAGGTGCCCGAGGCGGTATCGTTGTGGTAGTAGTCGGGCGCTGGTTGGTAGTAGTACGGCTGGGCGCTGGCCGAGCGAGTGAAGCCCAAGCCGGCAACGGCGGTGGCAACCGCGAGTGTTGCCAGGAATGATTTGCGGATCGTGAGCGAGCGCATGGCGGGACTCTCTCTTCTTTGGGATGCCTCTTCAAGGCCAGGGCGCCCCGCGTGTTTCTGCGGAAAATGCCCCTACTTCTTTATCGACCAACGGGGAGGCGAATGTACTGAAATGGGGCTCGTGTTGCCAGCGGAGTTTTGCCCGCAAATGCGGAAGAAACGTCAGAGTCTCCGTCGTTAGCACGGGTGCCAGCATGATTCTCTGTTACCGCCACCCGCGCGAAGGACTGGTCGCTTAAGCGACCAGTCCAACTAACCAGGTGGTGGTGCTTGCGCTTTGAGGAGCGCGCGAACGGCTTATAAGAATGGCTTAAGAGTGATTTTCCGCTAGCGGAGGAGAATCGGCGTCGGCGTCGACGGAATCGTCCGCAAGTTCGCTTGGCGGCGATTCGGGGGGGCCGTTCGTGATGCGACCAGGATCGATGCGCTGCTCGAGCTCGTAGAGAATCTGGTCTGTCGGCTCACGCACGAATTTGAAGTCGTCGACCACGAACGTCTGTCGGCGGCCGCCAACGATGTAGGTCACCTTGGCAATGCCTTTGTCGCGCCACTTCCGCTTGTTGACTTCCTCGACTTCGTCGTATTGAAACGACTGGCCCCAACTGGAGGTGATGCCCGTTTCGTTGGCCTCGATCCAGCGACCACGCGCGCGAAGGGGAAGCGACAGCAAGAACAGACCAGCCAGGCCGGCGATGGCCGCTTGCACGTATTGCGTGAACACCTCGGGAATGCCCTTGATGCCACGCTCATGCATGTATTTCATCCATTCGTGGCGTGGCTTCTCATCGGCCAACCGCTCGAACTGATCGACGCTCATCTCGTTGTGCTTAGGATCCTCGAAGATCGATTTGTAATCGGTTTTGAACTCGGAGAAGCCTTGGGTGCGTTGCGCGGGGTAGCTTACCAGACCGTCGTAGAGAGACCATAGCGCGAAGCCGAGGGCGACGATTCCCATGATGAAGAACCGCCGAAAGTAGCGAGGGTCGTTATCCGCACGAATGGGCATCGCTCAACCTATTGTTCGAAATTGGGCAATAAACGGGGCGCAATGGCCGCGCCCGCCGGTCGGCTGATTGTAACGAAAAATGGCAGAGGGGGCAGGGCAGGGGTCGGATGGCGTGCTACGTCGTCAACCCTTTCTAACGCAAAGAAACCGCAGATGAACGCGGATAAACGCAGATTGATTTAAACCGATGATGAGTACATGGTGGTCTTCATTCAGTTTCTATCCGCGTCCATCTGCGTTGATCTGCGGTTGTTTAGTATTGAAAAAGAGCTACGGTGTAGGGTGGCACTATTTGGTCGTGGTGTCGCTCGGTTTCTTGGCCGTCTGGCCGGCGGGCGCGGCGGCAATCAATTGGAGCGATTCGATCAGTTCGCGGTCGGCGTTGCCGACACGTTCGAGCATCGGCTTTTCGATCGTGACGGCGGCCGATACCCGGCTGCCGCTTTCCGGAGCCAGCAGATAGTAGTGCCATTCGACGGGCAGTTCCTCGACCAGCCCGCGTGCGACCACTTCGTAGCAGTACAGGCCCGCCGCGTTCTGGAACTGTCGGCTCGAAACCAACTCGCCGAAGCTCTTGCCGAGCGAGAGGGCGATGTCTTTCTGGAATTCCTCGAGCGTTGTCTGCCGGCCGGCGGACCTGGGTGGCAGCTTGGTCAGGGTGCATTGAGCCACGAGGTCGCCGCCGTCGACGCGGCGGAGCGTAATCGCTTCACGGCGTTCGGCCGTCACGTACCACTGGCGATCGTGCTTCATCTGAAAGCCCAAAGCCGGCGACTCGTATAGCAGATCGCGGAGCGGAGCATGTGCGGCATCGGTCGCTTTGGCGATCATTTCGTCGGTCAAATGCGGCGACGTTTCGATCGGGTCGATTTTGACCTGCACCTTGGCCACGGCATCGAGGCCAGGCGTCGCGTCGCCGATCGAACGCTTTTCCCGAACGGCCAGGTTGAGTCGCGTAATGCGGCGATGCTTGCGATCGTAAAGGGCAATGCCGCGGACTTCTTGCTGCGTCGCCGCGCCGTCAGCCGTGCCGTGAACGTCGCCGGACAGGCGAATCTTGGCGAAGTTTTCGTTGAACTCGTCCAGAATGGATTGAACCTCGCACACGGCCACCGTGTCGAATGTTAGCAGCGCGCTCATGACCGAGGCGTCGTTGGCCCAGGAGTCGCCTTCCGCGACCGGCTGTGTCGGCAACAGGCGATCGACCGAGGCGCTATTGCCGACGACGTCGATCAGGTCGAGCTGCTCGCGCGACAGCGGGCCATCTGGGCAGTAGGCGACGGGGCGTTGTTGTCCTTGCTCGACGATGATCGTGCGTTTGTCATCGGCGAGCTTCGGCGTGCGGCCCGTTTCGTTGACTTTGATGACGGCTTCTGCCTCTTCGTAGTAGCGAACGGCCAGCGGTGCGTTGGCGGCTGGGGCGTCGTCCGCCAGCCGTTTTTCGTCGTAGGTCAGTTTGGCGACGACGCTGATGGCTTGTTTTTGCTCGGTCGCGGTTTCGTCCTTGGAGGCGCGCTCAGAGTGTTGCTGTGAGCGCACCAAATTGTGGCCACCCGCTTCGAGCTGAATCGAAACATGCGACATCTGGCCGGCCGCCGGGGCGGCGGTCAGGTCAATTTTCTCGCCGGCAAAGGCGAGAGGCGAAGTGAAGCAAATAAAGCCAGACAGAAGGAGAAGCTGAAGCCGCGACATTGGGTTCCATCCCGGTGTGAGCAGGCTGCCAAAAAGGCGTTTGGTTTGATTTAGAAACTCGAACAAAACCGAAATGGGGAACCGGACGCTAGCGCGTTCCGGCTGATTTGATTAGCCGGCGGGCGCTAGCCCCCGGTTTTGTTAGAGCTTCTTAGGCTAAATCGTCCAGTACGGGATCGACTTTCCATCGCAAAATGTCTGTTTCCCGGACAAATGCCGCGAAGTGTAAAAATGGGAAGAGTGGCGTAACCGGGCTTGGTGACCTAAAAGGGACCCCATTCATCCTGTTTTTGCCGGTTTCCATAGGCCTAACATGTTATGCTTTAAGGGGATAGGGTGCATGAATTTGCGTCTCAGTGCTGCGTAATGCAACACAATCGGACCAAATTCGCGAACTTTATATCGACCTCTTACGACTTATCTGCGTACAACAAGACAGCTTGGAGCTGTTGGTGCGACTTGACTTACGACAGGATGCCTCTAGTGCCAGCTTGAGATTAGGCAAGGGACGGCATTGAAATTGCACTTATTGTCAAGCGTGGGTCAGGACTGCCAAAGCTTGTAAAGGCTCGGCGAGTTTTGGCCATAGCTTTTATCCAAGAATTCGATCCTAAAGGGAGAACGAAACAGAAGACTGCAACGCTATCGGTAATGAGAACCCTGTCCGTCGGTTGAGCACCTTTAGCTAGGTACGCGACCGATTGACACGGCGGTGGGCGATGGATTCGCAAGGAACACCACAACAGTGCAGGATTGCAACCGTAGCAGAGAGAGTATGAGGTGGACCATGCAACGAGAATATCAAAGCCCCGAACTTCGTGAACTTCGAGATCAACAGATCCGGTTCGCTCCGCGCGTCAAGAAGCTTCAACAAGTTGAAGCCGCCGAGCGCCTGATCACCGAGATCGATTCGGAGAAGGCATATCCTTACGAATATGTCTGCTTCCGCGTGACCGGTTATCGGCCGTCGGAGCCCACCTCGAGCAAGATCTCTGGCGAAGACCTGCGCCATGACCTGCGATTGTTTGTCGAGGACCTGTCGGATTCCGCCGATATGGCAGCCGACAACATCGGCGAGCAAGTACTCACGGTCGAGGAGCTCGCGAAGCAGTTCAATGTTTCGACCAAAACGATTTCGCGTTGGCGCGAGCTCGGGTTGGTGAGCCGTCGACTGGTGTTCGACGGCCGGAAGCGCGTCGGGTTTCTGCGGAGCAGCGTGGATCGATTCGTGAAAACGAATCAGGAGCGCGTGGCTCGTGGAGGGCGATTCAGCCAACTGACCGACGAGCAGCGACAAGACATCATCGATCGTGCCCGGCGCCTGGCGACTGCCGGCGGCGGCCAATCGGAAGTGTCGCGTCGTCTGGCCAAGCGGGCTGGCCGTAGCGTGGAAACGATTCGCTCGACGATCCGGCAGTTCGATAAGCAGAACCCGGAGTTGGCGATCTTCCCCGATATGAACGGCCCGCTGACGGAGGCCCAAAAAACGCGAATTTACCAGGCGTTTAAGCGGGGCACTTCGGCCGACAAGCTGATGAAGCAGTTCGGTCGCACGAAGACGACGATCTACCGTGTGATCAATGAAGTGCGGGCCGCTCGCATTGCCGAGATGCCGCTGGACTTCATTGCGAACCCACGGTTTAGCCGCAAGGGCGCCGACAACGCGATCCTGGGCCCGATGCCTGGTATCGATGTGCCGACCAAGAAGGCCCGCCGGCCGGCTGGTCTGCCGCCTTACTTGGCAAGCCTGTACGAAATGCCGCTGCTCACCCGTGAGCAAGAAGCACATTTGTTCCGCAAGTACAACTACTTGAAGTTCAAGGCCTCGAAGCTGCGTGGTCAGTTGGACCTGGCTCAGCCCAAATCGAGCTTGATGGATGAGATCGAAGATCTGCAACAGCAGATCGTGGCGCTGAAGAACGAAATCGCCCGCGCGAATTTGCGGCTCGTGGTTTCGATCGCCAAGCGACACGTGACGCCGGACCAGAACTTTTTCGAGCTTGTGAGCGACGGTAACATGTCGCTCTTGCGGGCGATCGAGAAGTTCGACTTCTCGCGTGGCAACAAGTTCAGCACGTACGCGAGCTGGGCGATCATGAAGAACTTCGCACGGACGATTCCAGGCGAGTTCAAGCATCGCGACCGGTTCCGCACGAGCCAGGACGAGTTGTTCGCCGCGACGCAGGAGCACCGTGGCAATCCGCTGGTCGAGGAGGGGCAGCAAAATCAGCGCGAAGCGCAGATCGAGCGGATCCTGCGTCGGCTGGACGAGCGCGAGCAGAAGATCATCACCAGCCGATTCGGCTTGGATCATGCCCAGGAGCCGCAGACTTTGAAAGAAGTTGGCGCGTCGCTGGGGGTGACCAAGGAGCGGATTCGGCAGATCGAGGCTCGGGCCCTGTCGAAGCTGCGGCAAGCGGCCCAGGAGGAAAAGATCCTGCTCGATACGCTGTAAGGTCAGTTGTCTCGTTCCCACGCTCTGCGTGAGAACGAGATACGCAGAGCGTGAGAACGAGAAGTGGTCCCATACGAGCGAGATTGTCCAGCCAAATTGCAATGTACGGCGCGTGCTTTCTTCAAGAAAGCACGCGTTTTTTATTTGGCGCTAGGGGGTGTCTGAACCAGGTCTGGGAGCGAAGGGTCTAGACTTTTTGGTCGGTTGCGGCGGAGAAGTTTAGGGGCAGGTGGCGAGGCCGGATTGCGGGACTGCAAATCTGTTGCCAGTCGCCCTTGCGGCCGGGCCGAAGACCGCTATATTAACTGATTCGCACGAGTTT
>CAZJWY010000251.1:0-5724 GCA_964549545.1 uncultured Planctomycetaceae bacterium
CTGCGACCTCGAGGTTATGAGCCTCGCGAGCTACCTGGCTGCTCCACCCCGCGTCTGTTTTGGGTGCCTGCCGGAAGCGTGGTTCTCCGGCGGGGAACTACTATTAATAGCCGAATATCTGTTGCTAGACAAGCCCCCAGCAATGCGCCTGTTGTATAGGTTTAACGTGTATTCTTGCTTTAATCGCCCATCCGGCTATTATTGAAGCCCACATTGAATCTCCCTCTTTCGCACGTTATTTTGGTAAATTCATCGTTCAACACTATATTTGCTACGCCTTGAGGAGTGTCTTCAACAATGTCGCACGAACACAAGCATTCAGGCCACGACGGCCATGGCCACAACCGTGGGCCCTCCAGCCCAATCCACAATGGCTGGTGGTTCTTCGCGGCGGTTGTGCTGATGCTCGGCGCGATGTTGATCTACGTGATGTCGGATGACGAGGCGATCGGCCCAGGTGGAACAGGCGAGCCCGTCCCCGCAGCCGCGGCACCGTAACTCTAACAGCCTGTTCAGAACTCAGATCGAGTCGGCAAATTGTGAAAAGCTCGAGTCTTTCACGGCAGCAACTACTTCGTCGTAATTTTCAATCACTTCCGAGTACGGGCGATTGACCACTTTTTGCATATGCCCTTTCGTGCGAAACTGATTCGGGACCTCCAGAAACTCGGAGATGCGATTCAAGGTCTTTGCTCCTGCATGTTCCTTATTTGTCGCCCCGCTATCGCAAACTATTGCGCTAACTTCTTCGTATTCGAATCGTTGAATATCCATCCCCTGCGACAATCGTTCGAATTCCAATCGCTCGCCGTGCGCCCATTGAGCATAGCCGAACAGCGTTTTGGGGTTGATGTAATACGCCCCCGGCAACTCTATTCCGTCACAATTGTGCCAGACTTGCCGTATGTCAGAGATGACGCGCGAGATGGCGACATGAATCACATTGCTTCGCACAAGATGAATAACTCGAATGGGACGGTTTTGAATATAATCCAGCAAAAATGGTCTCGCTCGCAAGTCGCGATAGGCCGGGCTGGGTATTTTGATTTGATTGTATTTGATATCGTAGCCAACCAAACTTGGCGCCTGTTTGCTCCCTCCATATTTTTCGGGACACGCCTGCACATGTTGATGCAAATAAGTTGCGAAACCTTCTAGAAGGTCGGTCGTCGCAGCGGACGTCGTAGCCAGCACTTTTTCACATGGCAGAGACCGCAAATAACTGTGCCAATTTGCAGGCGAATCATAGGCAAAGAAAGGCTCCATAGCCACTGCGATTTGTGGATGAGTGTTCAGTATTTGACGGAATAGATGAGTCCCTGAACGCTGGCAAGCAATAATTGCAAATACTGGAACCATCGAAGGCAATATTCCCTTTGCCGTGAGCACCGCCCGATCAATGGGGGGATTAAAAGTAGTTGGGCAGTGACAAAGTTAGCGTTTTTAGGGCACCTAGCACAACCTGAACATTCCTACAACGCGGCGCAAACCTCAAAAAAATGGTTCGAGCTCGGCTACCAGCCCCTAAGGGACCAACCGCATAGCATCAAAGACCGAAGAGGCGCCGACACGTCACGATCCGCGCAAGAAAAAACCACGTTGAAAATCACGGCGAGCAGCGAACGTCGTCTAGCCTTCTACCCGGCAATGGGCGAGGATTTCGCTAGCAGAGGCAACATAACCTACGTAGAAAGGTCCGAATTCCGCATATCGCGCCGACGCTTCGTCGAATCGCATCTTATACACGATTTCCTTCAAATACTCTGGGTTCGAAGCCCAAAGCGTGACGCCCCATTCCCAATCTTCGAGCCCGAGACCGACGGTAATCAACTGTGAGACACGCCCTGCGAACGCCATCCCGCTGCGAGCGTGTTCGATCATGAGCTTGCTGCGTTCTTCTTTCGGCAACGTAAACCAATTTTCGCCGACCTTGCGCTTCTTGTTCATCGGATAGAAGCACGTGGCCCGGTACGGCGGAAAATCGGGCGTCAGCCGCTGTCGATTCATCTCGACTAATCGGTCGGCGTAACCCTTCACCCGTGTCTTGTACTCGGCACTATTAGAATCCATCCCTTCGGCCACGAGTCGTTCACCAAACTGCTCGGGCGACTGCACATACTCGCTGATCTCGGTCATCGAGACGAATGACCACCGAGGCACGATCACTGGCCCCAGCGCCCCGGCCATTAGCCGCTGGTGGATGCGATCGATCTTAAGCGGGTCCGTATCGAGCGCCATCACGCCGAAATCGGCCTTCTGCCCACTCGTGATCGTCGCCTGCAATCGAAGCGGCGCGTCGGAGCCAACTGGATCAAGTGCCGCAGCTAGATCGCGCGAACCGGCGGCGCGGGCGTCCGATGTCAACTGCGCGAGCGCTCGGCGATCGAACGAGTACCACAGATGGCTCGAGTGCCATCCACCGCCAGCCGGCTCGAGGCTGGGCGGGATCGATTCGGCGGAGGAAGTGTGTGCGGGTCGTTGCATGAAAACTACCAAGGAAAGACTTCAAATCGTATGGCATAAATGTTACTGCAACCTCATACTTGCTTGAAGGGCTGAAGAAGAGAATCAGTTGACAACCGCCATTTCCAACTCGAGTAACAGCGCTGAATTCTGCCGGTCAAATCGAACCCAGCACCACGAAGAATCGCTACGCGGACCGCCGCCAGCGGCAACAACGCCCGCTTGGCCCAGCGATAGGAAAGATGCGTTGCCTGCCGCCAGATAACGATGGCAGTTACGCCCACGAGAAGTATTCCCGCGGCAGATATGAGTGACAAGTAAAGTTTGGCGTTTTCCAATGGGCAGTTTACTTCTTTTAGAACTCGTCGGCCGACGCCTTCTGGGCATCCTTCCACTTTTGCAAATAGGCCGCCTGTAAACTTGGGTGCAGTTGTTCGGCCAACTCGCGCGGCAATGTTCTCACGGCAATGAGTTGCTGGACATCATGCAAATCCTGTGCTCGATGCGAGGCTTGCCCCGATGCGAGTTTCAACTCGATAAAAGGAACAAGATCCACATAGCGAACGCCGTCAATAACTTTCGAGACTTGGTTCGGAATCGGAAAAGCAACTGGCCCCGGCTTGCCTTCCCCAGGGTATTGTCCGCTGATAATAAAATCGATCCGCACACCGGTGTCGGCATCACGCAAATTCTTGCTGGCCGCAAATGGCTTGACGTACCCGCGACCTTCCAATTCCTCATGAATTCTCGCCAGGCCCTCACGCGTAACGATAACATCCACATCTTGCGTAAAACGCCGAAAACCGTGTCGAAACAGACACATTCCGCCCGCGATCGCGTAATCGACCCCCAGCTCCTCTAATCGATCTGAAATCCGCCTCAACGTATTATGGACTGCGTTACTCCCCTCAAAGTGCATACTTCCCTCGCGAAGCGCCAGGTCAAAGTCAGCGTCCAGTTTCTGCTCGTATGTCTGCATGCGTGACGAAACCGTAAGAAGCCTATTCTAATTCTATCCTAGCACGCAACAAAAATCATTCACCAGTCTCATCAACACCTCTCGCGTGACCGTCGCCGCAATTGGCTGCCGCGCGCTGCTGTTTTCCTTTCGATACCGATTGAGCACAATCTCGCCACCGCGCCGCACCAACAGCTCGTAATAGCTTCGGCCGTCATCATCGCGCTGCGGAGGATTGCTGCGTAGCTGGACCACGCAGGAATCGGCATCCATCTCAATCGCCGCAATCGGCTCCATGAGATACGTCAGCCGGGCCGAGAGCGCCTTGCCGATTTGCTCTAGCTGCGATGCGTCCGCCGACGCCAATTCATCGGTCGCCAGAAGCAATTGGTTGAACGACACAGCGAGCGAGTTCCGCTGAACAATCTCGCAGGAGAGTCTACGAGGCGAAGCTTGCACAGCCACCACGACCGTTCCGCCGTCGCCCAGATTCTGAAGTTCCTGTTCAAACTGCTGTTGAAGTGTCATAAATGCGCCCCTTCTTCTAATTCTAGTGATTCTCCCTTATCCAATTGGTGATCCGTTCCATCGAAGGATAACACCGCGCGGGAATCCTCCAGCACGGTCTCCAGATGTACCGGTCGATTCCACAACCTCTGCAAGTTCCATAGCGTGTCTCTCGCATAGTCCAATTGCAGTTCGACTCCGGCATAAGTGTGCTCAAGATATAACTCGCCGCGATTCTTATAGTTCCCATCGCGCACGGCAATTTGCGGCCGGCCCATATTCGTCAGGCTGGCCAAAAGCTGCCGCTTCACTTTCGGAAACTCGCGGCTCTCAATTTCATAGTATTCAGTGCTCTCGTTGTAGCCAAATTTAAAAAGCTTCTGCTCGCGGACAAAATCGAGCGTCAGAAATTCGTCGATGAACGTCAAATCGTTGTGAATTTTCCGAACCTCGAAGATCTTTTCGCGCCCCCGGCCGGCATCCAAATTCCAGTCGCGACGGGTTCGGTAATCGTCGCACTCGTCGTACTCTTTACCGAACGCCCCACGGTTCCATCGATCTTCTATGTCGCGAAACAGTTCGATTCCCAGCTTGTAGGGGTTCAACTGCATCGGCGAACTGGCCAGCGTGCCGCTGTGATGATCGCAATAATTGACCACCTCCGCCGCCGTCAACCCTTGCCGCGTCATAATCGTCGAATGCCAATAACTGGCCCAACCTTCGTTCATGATCTTGGTCTGCCCCTGCGGCGCAAAGTAATAGGCCTCGTCCCGAATAATGGACAGCACGTCCGCCTGCCAAGCATTGAGCGGAGCGTGCTCCAGTAAGAACAACAGCACATCCCGTTCCGGCCTCTCGGGAAAGGGCTTCGGCTCTCGCCGCTTGTCGTCCATTTCCCTCGCGGCCGCGGCCAGCTTGTCGCGCGGATTGATAAACGAATCCATATACGACTTCGCACGAAACCGCCCAGGACTCTCCGCTTCGGCCTGGTCTTGCTCGCCAAAATCGTATCGGCTTTGCTCCTCCCGCCGCCGAATAAACGGCGAGTGGATATCGATCTGATCCTCCAAGCTCAAGCAGGCATCGATAAACTCCTCCACCGGCTCGACGCCCACTTCGTCCATGTACCGCCGCACTCGATTGCCATGATTGGCCATCTCGTCCATCATCTTGCGGCTTGTCTTGCTGAAATAGAAATTGTTCTTGAAGAAGTCGCAGTGCCCGTACACGTGGGCCATCACCAGCTTCTGATCCGTGAGCGCATTATTCGTCATCAAATACGCGTAGCATGGGTTGTTATTGATCACCATCTCATAGATCTTCTGCAGGCCATGGTGATACCCCTTGCTCAGCCGCTCATACTCCATCCCAAACCGCCAATGCGGATAACGAACCGGGAAGCCCCCCTTGGCTGCAATCGCGTTCAATTGATCCGCGTCGATGTATTCGAAAATCGTCGGAAAGAAATCCAAACCATGCCCGCGCGCATATTCCTCGATCTCGCGCTGCATCGCGACAAGTTCGGCCGGCAAACTGGACATTTCAACTGAAGCCATATAACTACACCAACCAGCGAGCGAGCCGGGGCGTCCCCGCCCCCGACACCACCCTTAGGAACGGCTCAAAATAATTTCGGCAGTTGGAATTCACCACAGAGGCACAGAGGACACAGAGAACAATAGAGCAGGCTAGAGCACCAATCTTCGCTAATTCCCACTCATAAACAAGAAAAGACTATTTCCGTCTCTTCCTGTCTTCTGATTGGCTAGCGTGGATGAGTGACCATTCGTGCTCTT
>CAZJWY010000252.1:0-5690 GCA_964549545.1 uncultured Planctomycetaceae bacterium
AAACGTCTGTATCCTACACTAACACCTGCCAACTAGCCGTGGACAGACCACTAGAGCAAATTACCTTTATTCCTTCTCGCAGGGGGGGCGTGTTGGTGGGAGATTCGGCCTGGCGGCCGACGCTAAACTGCGTTTGTTCTTTGATCTACTGCGGAACGCAATTTGGTAAGTTGCTCTAAATCGGCACATCGTGCAACTTCTTCGCTACAGCAATGCAGCCGAATTACCCAACCCATACTCTCATAACAAGTGGTACAAAATTTGGGGCAAGCCAATGCCCGAAGAGGCACGGAAAAGTTACCGACGAATCGACGAAGGAGACCGCACGAGTGGAGCAACCTGGCCAGAACTTTCCAGATGCTCGTACCGCATCACTGATGCGCGTTTCGAGATCAATAGGCCGCACCGCCAAAATTGGCGAGTTAAGATACGTATCGGCTCCCTTGCTAAAATGGCAGCGACCGGATTCGAACCCGCGAACTCAAGGTATAGTAATAGTATATGAGACACTACTGATCAGAGCCTAAAAACCCAACACCTCTCCGAGGTAGATGCTCCTTACATTGCAAGCCACTGCCGCTCAATTGCAAATGCCTGCGAGAAATGCGCATCTTGCAGTCTGCATCTCAGATCGATGAATGCATTCTTGCGGATTGGCTTCCCATCGTGTCGGCGATGAGAGGGATTGGATGCGCCAGCAGCGCAGACCAAGCCGCGGCCCTGACCTGCAATCGGTGAGTATTGCAATAGCGCCATGTGCAGCTTCAAGCGTTCAAGGCAGTTGTCAGTTTTTCCCTCGTGTTTAAGTGAAATATCATAACGAATCGAACAAGCGCGGTAATTGGTGCCTCTATATAATGAAGGCATTACGGGCCCCCCACGAGGTTAAGGAAGCGCATCGGTTTGGAGTCGGAATGCCTGTAATCGTGAGAATTATCCATGGCCTGCTAGTACTCACGGTAGTCGTCGATGCGTACCAGGCTGCTTACGGCATTTCCGTGGTTGTTAAGGATAAGGTCCACGTACATGACCTTCACGCGACGATCCTGCACTTGTTGGGGCTCAACCACGAACGACTAATCTATCGCCACGCCGGACGCGGCTATCGGTTGACTGACGTCGCCGGGCGCGTCGTAACCGAAATCCTGACTTGAAAAGAACCGACGTTTCGTTGATTGGGCCGGTATCATCGAGGCGCGGCAATCGGGTCACAACCATGGTCTTGGCCAGATTCCACAGGCAGCGCAGTGGGCGCCGTCATCGGTAGTTGCTTTGACTTCGACACCGCAACCATGAAGCCTTTGATTTGCCTACTTTTTGTTGTGGCTCCATTGCTGTCGGCTGCGTGTGCTCAAGCCGAGACAATCGACTTCGTGCGCGACGTAAGGCCGATTTTGCAAAAGCACTGTTACGCCTGCCATGGCGCTGAAAAACAAAAAAGCAGCTTGCGACTCGACATAAAATCCGAGGCGTTCAAAGGTGGAGATGCCTACGGGTCGAGCATCGTTCCCGGAAACGCCAAGGATAGTCCGCTGATTCAACTCATTCGAGAAGATGACCCGGATCTGCGTATGCCACTGGATGGCAACCCTCTGTCTGCAGAAGAAATTGCAATCCTGACCAAATGGATCGAGCAAGGAGCCCCTTGGCCTAAAGACGCCGATCTTGCCCGCCTCGCCGACAAGCGAGATCACTGGTCATTCAAACCGTTAACGCGACCTGAATTACCAGCCACAAAGGACGGCGAATGGCCGCGAAGCGATATCGACCGCTTTGTCCTCCATCGCCTCGAGCAGGAAGGTTTGCGCCCCGCGAAGACTGCCGATCGCGCGACATGGTTACGGCGCGCGTCGTTCGACCTCATAGGCCTTCCACCGTCGCCCGAAGAATTGGATGCGTTTGTAAACGACCAGCGCAGCGACGCATTCGAACGCGTCGTCGACAAATTGTTGAGTTCGCCGCGCTACGGCGAGCGCTGGACTCAGCACTGGCTAGACGTCGTTCGATACGCCGATACACACGGCTTCGAGGTGAACACGGAGCGTCCGAACGCCTGGCCCTATCGCGACTACGTGATCGAATCGTTTAACAACGACACGCCATACGACCGTTTCATCCGTGAGCAGATCGCCGGAGACGCCTTGGAACAAGACGCTGCGACGGGTTTTCTTATCACGGCGTCAATACTGTTACCTGGGCAGGTTGGCCAGGATGCGCCTTCGATTCGACTCGCACGGCAGGATGCGCTAGACGAAATCGTCGTAAACATCGGCCAGACTTTTCTCGGTCTCAGCGTGGGCTGCGCCCGCTGCCATGACCACAAGTTCGATCCCATTTCACAGCGCGACTATTACGCCATGCAAGCATTTGTCGCTGGTGTAGAGTATGCCGACCGCGAACAACGTTCTCCCGCGGCACTGGCTCGGCGGGCAAAGGCAGCGCAATTAAGCGCCGAGTTGGCACAAATCGAACGGCAGCTTGCCACACTCGTACCAATTGCAAACTCGGGTCAGGAGCGCCCTCAGGTAAACGCCCGCCTCAACGCCGATCGCTTTGCAACCGTGCCAGCAAAGCGGCTGCGTTTCACAATTCTCGCGACAAACAACCTGGAGCCATGTATCGATGAACTGGAGGTTTTTAACACGGCGGGAATCAATGTCGCACTGACCGCCAAAGTTACTTCGACCGGCGACACGGTCTCAGCCGATCGACATGAACTGCGCTTTGTAAACGATGGTCACTACGGCAACTCGCGCAGTTGGATGTCAAATAAGAATGGCGAAGGCCAGGTCGAGTTAGAGTTTGCCGAAGAACAATCGATCGATCGGGTGATGTGGGGGCGTGATCGCGAAGGCACCTTTACCGATCGGCTAGCGATCAATTATCGCATCGAAGTCGCCGATGCGTTTGGTGCCTGGAGAACAGTCGCCGATGCTAGAGATCGGGCGAAATTCGCCGCCAGCGTAGGAAGTGAGACTGCCACTTCTAGCAATGGCCTGAGCGAGGTTGAATCCAAAGAGTCACGCCGCTTACGCGCCGAAATGAATAGAATTAAGGAGCAGATCGCCGCAGCCGCCATCGGCCAAACAGCATTTGCTGGTACGTTCCGAACTCCCGATATCATTCATCTGCTGACGCGAGGCGATCCGGAACAGGCGAAAGACGAAGTTGGCCCTGCAGTGCCGAGCGCGCTGGGCATTGCCCAGCTTCCTCGCAACGCGACGGAGCAGCAACGACGGCTCTCACTCGCCGACTGGATTGCGCGACCCGAAAATCCGCTTACCGCTCGCGTAATGGTGAATCGCATCTGGCAGGGCCATTTCGGCGTCGGCTTGGTGGATACCGCCAACGATTTCGGGCGCAATGGCACGACGCCAACGCATCCCGATTTACTCGATTGGCTGGCTGGCGAATTCATTCGCTCAGGTTGGTCCATCAAGCACATGCACCGACTCATTGTGCTGTCAGCCACCTATCGCCAGTCCTCGCACAGTGATCCGGCCGCAGTCGCCCGGGATGCCGATGCACGACTACTGTGGCGCTACCCACCACGGCGGATGGATGGGGAAACACTTCGCGATTCGATGCTCAGCGTGAGCGGTCGGCTGAATCTGACGATGGGCGGACCTGGTTTCGATTTGTTCGACAAGCGCGGTGGATTGACCGGCTTTCAACCCGTTGAATCTTTCAAAGGTGCAGGCCTCCGACGCATGATTTACGCCCACAAAGTTCGCCGTGAGCGCGACCCCGTGTTCGGAGCGTTCGATTGTCCCGATGGCGGCCAGAGCGCTGGCCGTCGGCGCGAGTCGACCACGCCAATTCAAGCATTGAATCTCTTCAACAGCCGCTTCACAATCGAACAAGCCGACGCCTTCGCATCGCGCGTCAAAGCCGACGTCGGCGAAGATTTCGAAAAGCAAATACGTCGTTCCTACCAATTAGCCTTCAGTCGCGCCCCGAGCCCAGATGAAATCGCTGACGCCGAACCCATCGTAAATGAATTCGGATTGGCAATACTGTGCAGGGTTCTGTTCAACAGCAATGAATTTCTGTTCGTACCGTGAGAATGTCGATGGCCTTACCTGCTCACCCACTATCTGCAACGGGTCGTCAGCTACTGGAGCGACGACACTTCCTCGCTGACGCGGCTACTAGCCTGGGCTCGATCGCTCTTGCCAGTCTCCTTAGCCGCGATGGATTACTCGCCGCTCAATCGTCAGTGATCGACATGGCTCGCCCCAACGCGCCGCGTCCGCCCCACTTTACCCCCAAGGCCAAGAACGTCGTTGTCATTTTCTGCGCAGGAGCCGTAAGCCAACTTGAAACATGGGATTACAAGCCCGAACTCATCAAACGAGACGGTCAACCGCTGCCCGGTGGACCGACCGTCACGTTTCAGGGCCCAGCCGGAAATCTCGCCCGACCTCAATACGATTTCCGCCCTCGTGGCCAAACCGGCAAGATGGTCTCCGACATGATCCCGCATCTCGCCGCTTTGACCGACGACATTACTTTTATCCATTCGCTCACCAGCAAGACCAACACACACGGGCCTGCTGAAAACTTTCTCTCGACCGGCTTCGTGCTGGACGGCTTTCCCAGCCTTGGCTCGTGGGTAAACTACGCGCTCGGCAGCGAAAACCAGAATCTGCCCGCTTTTATCTCAATTCCCGATCCCCGCGGCGTACCCCAGAATGGTTCGAACAACTGGGGCTCTGGGTTTCTACCGGCCTCGTTTCAAGCGACGACGCTCAGCGCACAGGAACCTGTCCGACACCTTCAGCCAATCGGAGTTCCGGCTGCCGCGGATCGAGCCGCCCGCACACTTCTGCACGAAGTAAACAAGCGGCATCTTGCCCAACACCCAAACGACGGCAAGCTCGCGGCGCGGATCGCCAGCTACGAACTGGCCGCGCGGATGCAAGTCAGCGTTCCCGAAGCAACCGATTTGTCCTCCGAACCGGAGCACATCCTGAAACTATACGGAGCAACCGATGCATCTAACCCAATCAAAGCGGCGTTCGCCCGAAACTGCATTCTCACTCGGCGATTGATCGAACGCGGTGTCCGTTTCGTCCAGCTCTTTAACGGCGCCTATGCCAGTGGTGGCGACCTCAACTGGGACGGCCACAATAAACTGAAGGAGCAATACGACAAACACGCTGCGATTCTTGATCAGCCGGCCGCAGCCCTGATTCAGGATCTCAAACAACGCGGCCTGCTCGAAGAAACCTTGGTAGTCTGGTGTACCGAATTCGGTCGCATGCCTATGTTCCAGAAAGGCGCTCAGGGCCGCGACCACAATCCGGACGGGTTCACTTGCTGGTTAACTGGTGCTGGCGTAAAGCCAGGGGTCAGTCATGGGGTAACGGATGAACTCGGGCAAAAAGCCGTACAAGACATTCATCCCCTTTATGACCTGAACGCCACGATCCTGCATTTGCTCGGCCTCGACCACGAGAAACTGACTTTTCAACACAACGGCATCGAGCGTCGGCTAACCAATGTGGAAGGCCACGTAATTCGCCAAGTGTTAGCGTGACATTTTCCTTAAGGCCTGGAACATCGCAAGCATGTCACAAACGTCGGCATCAAGCCGCGGACCGTTTGTTTTTCTTTTTCTGCAACAGTTTATCCGTTTGTATCAGTATAGGTTGGTAGTGGAGGGAATTGTCCGGTGGTGAGGTAGG
>CAZJWY010000253.1:0-5508 GCA_964549545.1 uncultured Planctomycetaceae bacterium
AACACGCAATGCACCCTCTATTCTCGGCGGTAGAAGAATTTTTCAGGGACGACTAGTTACTTACAGAGCTATCTTATCTGCGCCAATCTGCGGTCAAACACGGTTCTTCTCCGCGGTTATTCTGAAAATAATGACTTTATATTGATATTGCTGAATCGTTCTTCAATAACCTGCTGCGTCGTCGCCGTCGCATAAGTGTCGCCGTGCTGATTGCAAGAAACGCCAACGACACACCGGCCGGCTCAGGGATCCCAGTCGAGGAAACCCCGGTTGCCACGGATGCGAATAGGAATTGGCTTGGATCCAGTGCGGTGTTGGAAAGTCGCACTTCGTCGATGTAGCCATTGAACCAGTTGGCGGGATCGCCACTTGGTTTTCCGCCGTACACGCCACGGCCGATCGACCAGGCATAGTCCCAGTCCGCCCCTTTACCGAAAGCGGCTCGCCAACGATCGTAAGCACTTGGATCATCGCTGTTGGACTTGCGCCACAAGGCATAGTCGGCCGCATCGACTGACATATTGTTGTTGTAGTCTGGGCCTTGATACAGAGCGCCGGCCACAGCAACCGTTTCCTGCAACTCGTAACCTGCTCCCGAATCCAGCCACAACGACAGGTTCGAGCCATCATTGACGACGGCCGTATAGTACCACTGACCTGGATTGAGCGCCTGCTGAGATTGGGCAACAACGAGGTTTCCGGCCGCATCGAACTGTTGCACCATCAACCGCGAATTGTCGGCGTTCGTCATGAGGCTGAGCGTTGGCAGACTGCCTAGGTTCGTATCTGCGTGCCCCAGCTTAGGCCGGCCTTCCTTGCCGATAATCGTCCCCCACGACGCGGGGTTGTTGGAATTGAACGCTGCTTCGATGGTATAACCGCTGCCAGGCGAAATGACGCCATTGTTGATCTGTCGATCGTCGGTATAGATGTCCTTACCGTTCGGAAACGGATTGAACTGAAACGACAACGTGTTCGGCGCCCCGCTCGCGAGCGGCTTCGGCGGCAGGAAATCGGAGTACATCGGCGATGCGTTGGGATTGGGATTGGGAGGATCGTCAGGCCCAGGGACATACAAGAATGCGCGCATGTTGTTGCTATTGCCCGATGAATCGGTAATCACGTCTGCATTGGGCTCACTGACGAGGCTCCCGGCGCTCCCCTCTTCAAATCGCCAATAGGCGTTCTCCAACGGGTTGGGAGAAACCGCCCAAACAGATGTCGTCGAAAAACCAATCGCCGCGATCGCAGCCACACCAACCATGTGCGCAAAGCGTAACATTGAAAAACTCCCAACCAAGGTTGTCATTCGCGAATCGTTGCCGTCCACCGGGCAACGGGCCTGCTGGGCATTGTCTATCGGGGACCGACAAACTGCAATAACGCGCCTCACTTGAGACCTCGCTTTTCTCGTAATTCATACGCGATTTTGCGCATACTTTCGTGATTCATACACGCACTACCTCAATTTGCAGCTCCAAACAACACCCATAAATAAAAAACTCGCTCCTCCATAACATGAAGGAGCGAGTAGACTTGCATGGAGAACATTACTTGGGCTTACGTCCAAGCAGGCCAACAAGGTCGTCTAGGTCCACATCGCCGTCGTGGTCCCGATCGAGAATCGCGTTGAAAATGCTCGCGGCATTCGGCTGCCGCTGTTCCATTTCCGTGCGCGCGTTTGTTACAACCTTCGGCAAGGCCTTCGGGCTTTCTTCTGCGTCGCTCTCGGCCGCGCCGAAAATCCTGCCCAAAATCGACGGCAGCACCTTTTCCATCACCTTCTTCGACGTTTCCGGATCGAGCGTGATCACCTTGGCATAGCCGTTCTGCACTTCCGGTGCGTCTTGACCAAAGATCGATCGGAAAATGTCGTTCGCAACTTTCGGATCCATGTCGCGAACTTGCACACCGCTGCCTTCTGCCGGCGCTTCGGCCGGGAGATTTCCTGCTTCGACATGCTTCTTCAACATGTCCCAAATGTTTTTGGCGCCTTCCTCGGTCTGGCTCTTCGCTTCAAGGCCCCGAATGATCGTGCCGGCCGCCGCGCTGTAGGCTTGCTCCGCTTTCTTCGGATCGTCGCCTGTGTGCTCGCGCAGCCGATCCAAGGTCTGCATGTCGTTCCCGAAAATCAAATCCAGAATCCCAGACATTTCAAAACTCCTTCTTTAGATAGAAGCTGAAAAGTTCGCGGGTCGACAGCGCTGTACCCAACCAGACGACGACTGGCTCAGCGTGAAAGATGAGTGAGTCGGGAAAGCCGGGTACCAATTCGCGCGTAGTTCGCTCTCTACCCAACAAACACCGAAAAGTCAGCCTAGCACTTTCGGCGGGTGAAAACAACGAGCCGCCGTCAGCCGGCCGAAACAGCTTAATATCAGTCTTCCCCAACAGTTACTTGGTATAAAAACGATGCGCCAGGCGGCCAGGACGACGACCTTTTCCCTTGGCGAAATCATTGCCAGCGTGGCTGTTAATTCTTTCCAATCAAGCGGTTATGATCGAGATAGTGCGTATGGGATTGAATGCGCGCCAAGCCTCAAGCCTTACGTAACCTCTGCCGGCCCGCGGCAAACGCTCTCACCTCCAACGAGCCGAGCAATGCGAGCATTGGTAGTTTGCAAACGCTCTGCACTAGTACACGAACGAGACAACTATGAAGCTCCTCCTTCTGCCAATGATCGCGGTGTTGGCCATCGGCGCTGTGGGTCACGCTGCTGAACGGCGGGGCGGTACGCGAGATATCTCGTCGCTCAATCTCTCGCCCAAAGCTAAGAAGGCCGCCGAGATTCTTCTCAAGAAGCATCCGGACATCGTCTTCACCAGCGGCCGGCGCGATCTGGCCGGCCAGGCCCGCGCGATGGCGAGCAACGTGGTCGAGAAGCGCAACTACATCAAAGAGACTTACGCCGAGAACGACGCCAGCAAAGCTTGTCAGAAATGGGTGGACCATCACCCCGAAGCGAAAACGCAAAAAGATATTGCCGCCGGCCTGCTCGAAACGCTTCAGAAGCTTGGTCCTAAAGCCGGCCAAATCTCGAAGCACCTGACCGGCGACGCCTTCGACGTTCAACCCATCAAGGACAAGGAGAAGGCCGAGGCCATCAAAGAATCTATCCGTGAACTACCCGGCCTACAAAAATTTTTGGAGAAAGAAGCTGGCCTCGAACGTTGGCACGCACAGTTTTGATTAGAAGCAGTTTCAAAACCTGGGTCAGCGCCCCTACGGCTGATCAAATCAGCCGGCACGCGCTAGCGTCCGGTTCTTCCCACGGCTACTGCCTAACAACTCAATCGTAGTAGTCGTCGAACTCAGGCTCATCTTCCTCAAATCCGGAAACGCCGAATATAGTCAGCAAATGTGGTGAATCGAGAATCATGTTACGAATCGATTCCACCAGCGTTTCCTGCGGCTCATTGCGTAGAGCGATAAGCCATTCGTCTAAATCAAAGAAGCTGTTTGGTTTCTTCTTCCAGGTCTCGCGAAGAGCGTGAAGATGCTTACAAGGCTGCAACTCAGAAGGGCAGTCGCACACGCCCTCTACTGCCTTTGCCTTGGTGTTCACGATCGTCCGATAATTGCCGAAATTGCCACGAATCTGCGCCGAGGCGTACTGCTCATGCCGAAATCGCTACACCATTAGCGGGCTATCCACATACTCCTGTACCCGCTCATCGAACGTTGATTTATATCGCGTGGCCATGGGAACTCCTTTTCTGCGAAGTAGCTGAAAGCGAGCATATGCCCATACGACGAGAATTGCCAGCCGAGTTGGCGAGAGAGCGATTGCCCGTTGTTGCTCGCCGCCACGGATGACATAGTATCCACTGATAGCATTTTGGCATTGAACAATGTGATCGATTCCGTCTTCACAAAACACCACCGCATCATCCCATTGGAACCTGCCACTCAAACCGGCCGTGCGTGCGAAACGCGGCGATCTGCCGCACGGAATGCTCGCTCTTGCGCTCCACCGCCTCTTCCGTATTGAACGCGTTGTGAGGCGTCAGCAATATATTATCCAGCTTTGCTAGCTCCAGCGTTGCCTGCGCCTCGGGATCGCTGGAGAATTTTCCACTTCGCAGTGCTACGGCAAGCTCCGCTTCATGATCGAATACGTCCAGCGCCACGCCCTGCAACGCGCCGTCGCGCATTGCAGCGAGGAGACACGTCGAGGGACTCAACTCACCTCGACTCACATTTACGAACAGTGCCCCACGTTTGATTTTCCGCAAGCAAGCCGCATCGAAATACCCGCGATTTGCCGCCGTGAGATTCATCGAACAGACAACAATATCCGCTACAGGCAAAGCGGCGTCTGACGATTGGTACTCGATCTCTTCGTAGCATGGATTCAGATCGACTCCGATCACGCGCATTCCAAGCGCCGCGCCAATTCGACAAACTTCACGCCCGATGTGGCCGACGCCGAACACGACCAGTGTCCGTCCACGACATTCCCAGCCTGTCAGCAAATCACGATTGAAATCGTTGAATTGCTTGATTTGCCGCGGCAAGCGGCGCAGCAGGGCCATCCAGAGCAACATTGCTTGCTCGGCCACGGCCAAATGGCAATACAACGGCAGGTAGCCGAGCGCCGGATAGGCCGTCTTCCCCGCCGCATAAGCGACTAGATGATCGTAGCCCGTGCTACGCGAAAGGATTGCGTCGAGCGAATCATTCCAATCGGCGGGGAGGCGAGACTGGGTGCGCGTTGAGATCATTCTCGCGGGCGGCGTCGTGTGGGCACACTCCTGAATCGTGCGGTCGGTGTACTCGGCGCAAATTTCTTCGGGCAGGTATCGCCGCAGAGCCTCCTCCTCTTCGGCAAACGCTTCGTAGAAATAGACGTCGATCATGCTTCGTCACTCTCGTCCGACGCATCGCCGCGGCGTTGCTCGCGCTTGCGTTTCCGCATTTCCTTCTCGCGTTCCTTCTTGAGCTTTGCACGCTCTTTCGGCGTCAGGCGTTTGCCGGTGCTGCCTTTTTGCTTGGCGAGGCCGTTGGGGTTGTTCATCATGCCGCTTTGCAGCTCGCGCATCATCTTCATGCGCTCGCGCATTCCCTTGCCAGCCAGGGCCGTCATCATCTGCGCCATGGCGTCGAACTGCCTCACCAGATCATTGACTTCGTTCGGCTGCACGCCGGCGCCCACCGCGATACGACGGCGGCGGCTGGCGTCGATCGTTTTCGACGGATTTCGCCGCTCGGCCGGCGTCATCGAATCGATGATGCCGAAGAGGCGCTTCATGTCGGTCTCGGGATCGATGTCGCCCATCATTTGCGACAGGCCGCCCATGCCGGGGATCATGCCCATCACTTTCTGGAGCGGGCCCAGCTTGCCGATCTGGGAGAGTTGCGCGCGGAAATCGTCGAGCGTGAACTCGCCCTTTTTGAGTCGCTCCTCCTGGCGGAGCATTTCCTCCTGGTCGAATTCCTGCTGGGCCTTTTCGACGAGCGAGAGAAGGTCACCCTGGCCGAGGATGCGGCCGGCCATGCGGTCGGGG
>CAZJWY010000254.1:0-5433 GCA_964549545.1 uncultured Planctomycetaceae bacterium
CCCTGCGAGGCATGAAGGCGCGGGGGGAGGATGGGTTGGGGCGGCTGGTTTTTCGCGTGTTTTCACTTCCTCAGAAAGGTGGGGAGGCATATGCAGATACTGCGTTAAGTTACTTGGGGGGGCGTTAATCTTGCCCCAATAACTAAATTTGCGAAAGAAATCCCCTATTTTTCTTGAGTTGTTGTGTTAATGATATATTTATCGTCGCCAGGCGCTCTATTTTTCTTCCCAGCGAGTCGATCGATGACATCTAAGATTTTTGGGATGGTTCTTTGTGCTGTGTTGGTTGCTGCTAAGGCATCTGCCGTGACCTTGTTTAGCGATAACTTTAATACCAATACGAGCGCGAATTGGACCATCAACAAAGCGCCGACGGCAACGGATCCCAACAAACAAAAAGCAGAGTTCGCTTTCGACTACTCGGCCTTTGGCATCCCGGCACCACCGGGTTCCAGCGATACGCTCGGCTTGCGTCTGCGCGCCAATGTGCCGGTCGATGCTAACGGGAATGACGTTACTACCCGACCAGGCGGGACGATTTCCGGTCTGTCGGTTTCGCCAACCGGGAAGGATTTTGGATCGAACTACATCTTGTCTTTCGACGCCTGGGCGAATTTTTTCGGCTCGCCAAATGCCACTGGTCTTGCCGATAACGTTAACTCCGAAGGCGGTACGTACACCATCATGTCCGTTGTGGGGACCTCCGGCACCGTTCCGGTTGTAGTTGCCAACGGCGCAGTTGGCGCCAACTCCCTCGTGACGGACGCCCAAATGGACGGTATCGGCCTCGCCACGACTCCCGATGGCGGCATCACCAACGACTTCCGGATCTTTCCCGCATCGGGCATATTTGTTGATCCAGGGAATCCGGCCTACTTGGCTGGAGGCACTTCCAATGGACAATCGCTGTATACGACGCTCTTTCCCCCGGTAAGTGCTCCCGCGATTCAGCAGTCGCTCGCAGACGCCGAATTCGGCAGCGATGCGGCCCCGGTAATGGCGGGTTCTACGCAAGCGGGCTCGTTCGGCTTCGCCTGGCACCATGTCGTAATCACCGTCAACGACGGCAACTTGACCTGGGTCGTGAATGGCACCAAGCTCGTTGACGCGAATATTGCGGATATCCCTTTAGGCGGCAACAACATTGCATTTGGCGTCTCGGATGTGAATGCTACCACGGCCCGGCATCCGTCATTGGCTTTCTTAATCATCGACAATGTTGTGGTTACCGATGTGTCCGCCGGCGCGCTCGGCGACTTCAATGAAGATGGCAAGGTGGACGCGGGCGACTACGTAGCATGGCGGAAGAACACGGGGGGTGGTGCTTTGCCGAACGACGACGGCGCCGCCGATCAGGCCGCCCGCTACGCACTTTGGCGCAGCAACTTCGGCAATCCGCCGGGAGCGGGCAGCGGCCTTGGCGAAGCGGCTGTTCCCGAGCCCAGCTCGCTGGTGCTGCTCGTCGTGAGCGCCGCCTACTGCTGGCTTGCCCGGCGAGGGTCGTAGCCCAAATCCATTGTCGCTTTTACTGCGTCGCCTGCTTGCCTGGGCCTGTGGCGAAGACCATCGCGTGATGGCGTAGTGCAAGCCGTGAGGGCTTTGGCATGGCAGAACCGACCCCGAAGGGGTCGGCTATATAGCCCGGCCGTTCCGGCCGGGAAAGATTTGGTGCGCCTGGCTGGTTAGGTATGGTAATCAGCATTCAGCCGCACGTATTCGGCGGTGAGATCGGTTGTCCAGAACCGCGCGCAGGCTTTGCCTTCTTCGAGGATGAGCACAATGCTGGTGTCGCGGTCGGCGGCGATCGATTTGGAAATGGTATCGCTATCGAAATCGACCGGAGCGCCTCGCTCGTAGAGCAAGAGGCCGTTGAGATAGAGCGTGATTTTCGAGGGATCGAATTGCACGCCGGCGTATCCGGCCGCAGAGACAATCCGGCCCCAGTTGGGGTCGGCGCCGGCGATGGCTGTTTTCACGAGCGGACTGTCGGCGATGGTTTTGCCGATTCGCAGGGCATCTGGCCGATTGCGGCAGCCGTGGATTTCGACGGTGATGAGGTGCGTGGCCCCTTCGCCGTCGGCGGGGATGGATTGGGCCAGGTCTTCGCAGACTTCGAAGAGGGTAGTGCGGAAGTCTTGCAGGGCTTTGCCGGTTAACGGGGGCGAGGACGCTCCGGCTCGCTGGTGGGCGGCGCCGTTGGCGAGGAGTAGGACCGTGTCGTTGGTGCTCATGTGGCCGTCGACGCTGATGCAATGGAACGACTCTTCCATGGCGTCGATGAGGGCGGACTGAGCATCTTCCTTGCGGAGCGGTGCGTCGGTCATGACGAGCGAGAGCATCGTGGCCATGTTGGGGCCGATCATGGCGGCGCCTTTGGCGATGCCGGTGACGCGCGTGAGAACGCCACCGATGGAGACTTCGCGGCCACAGATTTTGGACACGGTGTCGGTGGTCATGATTCCGCGGGCGGCGTTTTCGAGAGCCTGGGGAGTGTCGGCGAGTTTATCCGCGGCGGCTTGGATGCCGGCGTGAATTTTTTCCATCGGCAGCATCGAGCCGATGACGCCGGTCGACATGACGAGCGCTTCTTCAGCTTTCGCCCCGCACGCTTCGGCGGCCCAGGCGGCCATTTGGCGGGCGTCGGCCTCGCCTTGATCGCCCGTGCAGGCGTTGGCTACGCCGGAATTGATCGCGACCACTCGGATCGAATCGCTCGGAGTGCGTTCGCGATCGATTTTCACCGGGGCGGCGCACACGAGGTTCTTGGTGTAGACGCCGGCCGCGACGGCCGAGCCGTCGGAGACGACAAGCGACAAATCGAGCTTCGTGTCGTTGCGTTTGACGCCGGAGTAAACACCGGCGGCTCGGTATCCAAGTGGTAAACGGATAGACATTATTTATATCGGGGAACGCTCAGAAAGAATTTTTCTTCCACAGATTTACGCAGATGGTCGCAGACAAATGCATTGAATGTTTTACTTTCTTATCTGCGTCTATCTGTGTTCATCTGCGGATAAATAGTTTGGCTACAGTAATGCCGTAGTTTCGGCAAACCCATTTACCAGGTTGAAGTTTTGCACGGCTGCACCGGAGGCGCCTTTCACGAGGTTGTCGATGGCGCTGATGACGACGACGCGGCCGCGGACGCTGCGGACCGTGATGTCGCAGAAGTTCGTGCCGGTGACTTGTTTGGTCGTGGGAAGCGCCGAGACGACGCGGACGAATCGCTCGTTGGCGTAGAAGTTTCTGATCACGTCGAGTAGCGATTTCTCGTCGAACTCGCCAGTCGGCTCGGCGTAGCAGGTCGAGAGGATGCCGCGGTCCATGGGCATGAGATGAGGCGTGAAGACGACGCGGATTTCGCTGTCGGCCACGTCGGTCAGCACCTGGTCGATCTCGGGCATATGCCGGTGGGAGCCGACGCCGTAGGCCGTTACGCTTTCGTTGCACTCGGGAAAGTGGAGGTGGGCTTTCGGCTCACGGCCGGCACCGCTGACGCCGCTCTTGCTGTCGATGATAATGCCGCGCGGCAGGATCGCGCCGGCTCGGAGCAGCGGCGCGAGGGCGAGGATGGCGCTGGTGGGGTAGCAGCCTGGGTTGGCGATGAGGCTCGCCCGCTGGATGCGCTCGCGGTAGATTTCCGGAAGGCCGTAAACGGCGGTGCTCAAGCGGCCGGGGTCGGCGTGTTCGAGGCCGTACCACTCGGCGTAAACGGCCGCGCTCTTGAGCCGGTAGTCGGCGCTGAGGTCGATGATCTTCTTGCCGCGCGGCAATAGTTCGGCGACGGCGGCCGCGCTCGCGCCGTGGGGCAGGCAGCAGAAGATGCAGTCGGCCCGCTTGGCGATTTCGTCGGCTGAGAGGTTTTCGACCTTAAGGTGCAGCAAGCCATTCAGCGACGGATGCACTTCACCGACCGGCCGCGATTCGGTTTTCCGCGTGGTGAGGGCGGTGATCTCGGCTTCCGGGTGGCGCAGCAGAATGCGAATCAACTCCAACGCGGAGTAACCCGAAGCACCCAAGATCGCAACACGAACCATCTGTCGCATCCACGCCGCAAAAACCGATTATTTCGTCGAGTCGAGTATTTTAGCCATGAATTCATCCGATCGCTACTCCGAGGTGGGAGCCTTTGGCGGCAGCTTGCGGAAAGGGACAAGGGCCGTTCTGATGAGGTTCGCCACGTAGGTTGGGCTTTAGCCCGACTGCAGCGCAGTCGATGCGTCAGGCTAAAGCCTGACCTACGGATTTATGCCTGAACCAGCACTTGAAATCCTGTACGACAATGGGCCCTGTCTGGTCGTGAACAAGCGGGCGGGCGTCCTCACCCAGGCCCCGGCTGGCATCGATAGCCTGGAGGTGCAGGTGAAGGCCTGTTACCGCGAGCGAGAGGGCAAGGAGGCTGGTGCGAATATCTACCTGGGGTTGCCCCATCGGCTCGATCGGCCTGTGTCTGGGGCGATCGTGTTTGCGCGGCATGTGCGGGCGGCGCAGCGGTTGTCCACCCAGTTTGAGAATCGGACGGTGACGAAGGTGTACTGGGCACTCGTCGAGGGAGATGTCCAGCCAGACGAAGGGACGTGGACTGACTACCTGCACAAGCGCCACGGCATGGCCCAGTCGATTGTCGTGCCGCCGGACGACCCGCGCGGCAAGATCGCGATTCTGCGTTACCGCGTATTAGATCACCTCTATATAGCCGACCCGTCTCGGGTCGGTCCGGATGGTGCGCCGGAAGAACCCGACCGAGACGGCCGGGCTATATGTTTTGATGGCGGCCGAGCTATGTGTTCGTGGTTGGAGATCGAACTGGAGACGGGCCGCACGCATCAGATTCGTGTACAGTGCGCGTCGCGAGGGCACGCGGTGATCGGCGATACCCAGTACGGATCGACGCTCGCATTTGGCGAGCAGTTCCAAGACGAACGCGATCGCGCGATCGCGCTTCACGCGCGGCAGCTTGGCTTCAATCACCCGATGACAAACGAGCCGGTGGACGTGGTGGCGCCGTTGCCGGCGGCGTGGAACAAGCTCGTGCCAGATTCCCACTGATTATTTTTTCGGCTTCTTCTTTTCGCTTTTGCTGTCGCTTTTGGAAATCGACTCGGTCGACGATTTCGATTCGCTTTTCGATTCTGATTTGGTTTCCGATTTCGAATCGGATTTCGACTCGCTCGACGGCTTATCCTTTTCCGCGGCTTTTTTGTACGAGTCGCTGCGGTAGTCGGTTTGATAAAAGCCGGAGCCCTTGAAAACGACGGCAGCGCCGGTGCCGAACAAGCGGCGCAGCTTCAGTTTGCCGCACTTGGGGCACTTTTTCTGCACTGGTTCGGTGATCGATTGAAACAGCTCGAACTCGTGTCCGCAGGCATCGCATTCGTAGTCGTAGGTGGGCATGGGAGAAGGTGTCAGGTGTCAGGTGTCAGGTGTCAGGTG
>CAZJWY010000255.1:0-5384 GCA_964549545.1 uncultured Planctomycetaceae bacterium
CGCTCGATTGCCGCGCCCAGTTGATCGCTTGCTCGACCGTCGTCGTGATGACGTTTTCCTCGAACCGCCCCTCGATCCATGGCTGAAAACTATCGTTTGTCACGTTTCCTCCGTGGTGGGCTCTTCCACCAATCTCTTGTATTTCGCTTTTACGCCCGCCCCGTTCTAACTGCGCCGAATCCACGATTCTCCCCTACGACGCGCTCGGTGTGAAGGTGCAACAAGCGCCGCCATCCAACCGGCACTCCGACAGCCGTACACTCTCACCCAAAACTTCCGACAACATCAGCTTTTCCATCGTGCATACGCTTCGGTCACGCACGGCCAAATCTGGGTACGGGCACGCGAGAACCGACAACACCGGCAACTCTCCGGTTTTCTCGACCTGAAATGGAATATCTCGCTGTCCCATCACGGTGGCTAGCGCCGCCATCCGGTCGCCTAAAGACTCCCCCTCCACTGCGTCTCGATACCGGGCCGCCAGCCGCCCTGCGATCCGCTTCAGCAAACCGCGGCGAACCTCAGGATCATCCACCGACTTGATTTCATCCCACAGCACGTCGGCCATATCGGCGAAATTGTTGCCTACCGACCGCTGCCCCTTCTCCGTCAGCGAGTAGCGGTGATTCGGTCGGCCGCGACCCTTGTTCTCTGCCTGCCGCTCGATCAACCCATCCGCCATCAACCGCTGCAAACGTTGCCGTACAGCTGTCGCCGTAACCCCCATCTCGGCCACGAGAGCCGAAATCGTCACAGCGCCGCGCCGTCGCAGCATGTCCAGCATCGTCTTGTCAGAACTCTCAGATAGCATCGCAAGTCGCTCAATAATCGCTTGTTCTCTCTCCTTACAATCCTACGAGAATGGCGATTTTTGACAACCCACTATTTGAAAAATATGGGATAGACGTAACCAATTGGTACAAAAAGACTTACAGAAACACCAACTACCCCATTTGGCTAATGGGGATCGCGAGGGAAGCTCTGCTCGACAACTTCGCGAAAGTCGGCCGGCGTCACGATCTTGACGACTCGACTGCGGAACTCCCGAGCTCCTGGCCGCCCTTGGGCATAGCAGCAGGCGTACTTCCGCATCAGCAGCGTGCCCTTCGCATCGCCGAATCGATTGCAGATTAACTCGAAGTGGTGCAAGAGCAGCTCACGCTCCTCGGTCAACGTTGGATCGGGCGGAATTGGCTCTCCCCGCAGCGCGGCGGCCGCTTGTTGAAACAACCATGGCCGCGCGAGCGACGCCCGAGCGATCATCACGCCATCGATATCGTACCGGCGAAACGCATCCACCACCTTTTGCGGTGAGTTCAAATCACCGTTGCCGATGAGCGGAATCCGTTTCAAATGTGGCTTGATCTCGGCGATGCGGTCCCAGTCAGCCGAGCCGCGAAACATATCGGCGGCGGTTCGGCCATGCACCGTGAGCGCCGCCGCTCCCGCACCTTCGACAACCTGGGCGATCTCAATCGCATTGATCTTGTTGCGCGAACAGCCCAATCGGATCTTGGCCGTCACCGGCGTCGGCGCGCAGGCCTTCACGACTCGCTCGATGATTGCTCCCATCCGTTCCGGTTCGCGAAGCAAATACGAGCCGCTGTGAGCTTTTTGCACGACATCGCGCACCGGGCAGCCGAAGTTGATATCGACGACACTGACTTTGTATTCCTGAGCCAACCGAACGCCAACCTTGGCCAGCGTCTCGGGATCGTTGTCCCACATCTGCACCGCCAGCGGCCGCGGCTCGTCGGCGACTCCCCACAGACGGTCGGGGTGCTCCGCCTGCTCGGCCATCCAGACGAAGCCCTTGGCGTTCACCATCTCGGTGGCCAAGAGGCCGGCACCGCCAAATTCTCGGACGATCTGCCGGAAGGCGTAGTTCGTGTAGCCGGCCATCGGGGCTTGGAGGATCGGTGGATCGACGAGCAGCGGACCAATCCACAGTGGCCGCACCCGAGGCGCAGGCAACGAAGCGGCTTCCGATTCGTCTTGCAAGTCGATCGCTCGAAGATGTCGCGTTGCGGCTAACGGGCCCATGCAAACCAGCTTACTCCTCACGCTCGGCGAGAGGAATTCACGCCGCGCGAAGCACCATTACTGTGACCGCAGAAGAATCGAGCGCTCTGTGCCTTCTTCGGATTGTGTGCCCGACGCGGGCTTTACCTCCGGATCAACCTTGGCGGCACCATCCATGGATGGCTTTTCCATTGACAGCCAATTGTCATTGCTGGCGGTGTCGGCAAACGTACGTTGCGGCGAGTCAACGCCGCCCGATTGCCGAACCGTCGGATTAGTCGAAGTGCCAGAGCGACGGATCAACATCCCCGTCAGCCGATCGGGCGTGACTTGCCCGGGCGTCGCCAACTCTGCGTACCGCGCGATTCGGCGATTGTAGTCGCGGGCGATCTGCACGAAGGCGCGGCGGTGGAGAGCAAGCAGCTCAAGCGCCTTCACAGGGCCCTCGGCGGCGGAGTTTTGTGACCGGGAAATTACCTCTCTCAACCAATCCTCGGAGCTTGACACACTGATCGCTGCATCATCCAATTCGGCATATCTTAGCGGAAGCAGTTGAGCCAGTATTTGTGCTTCGGGCGAGCTACGACCGGCAAAGATTTGTTCGTAGCGACTCGTGTAACTGCCGCAATGGGGCAAATCCGCGGGAAGTGGCAGGCTATTAGGACCGCGGCCAATGAAATTAGCCAGGCGATACTGCGAGGCGCGAGCAGCAAGCAGAGAAGTGTTGGTCCGCACACCCATCTTCTTGGCGGCTTCTTGAAGAGCCCCCGTTTGCCCCGAGGCCCCATTCGATAGTTTTCTTAACTCCTCTTCTTCGCGAACGCTCAGGTAGTAGTCGGCCACGCTCGAACACAAATCCCAGTACGCTTCGATCCGCTGGGTCTGCTCGTTGCGAGTGCTGCCGGCGCTCACGACCTCGATGAGCCGCACTGGCTCGCCACGGAGTTGGCTGCCAAGCGGGGCGGTGAGCATCGCTTGCATCATGAGCGACGACTTCGAGGGCGCCTGGTTGGCCGTCGAGTAGCCGTTCTGACCAGGAAAACTTGGCGGCGGTTGCACTTGGGCGGAAGTGGTCCGCGATCCGCTTGCGTTCGTATTGGAGGCATTGTTATTCGTGCTACTTCCACTCGCTCCAAGCTGGCCACCAAAGGCCGACGGGCGGGGAGGCGAGTAGGGACTGGTGCTGGGGGCGGGAGCAGCAGGAGCGGCAGCGGCCGCACCGCTATTATTATTGGTCGCGGAAGGCGTTCCGATTGGCGCTATTGGCGTGACCGTGGCCGATGTACCGCCGGAAGCGGTACCGGGCGGCGGAGCTGGCTGGTTGTTGCTATCCGCCGGATAACGATTATCGTTCGCGCCGAAGGCTTGCGTGGCCAGCGTGATGGAAACGATGATCAGTGGAATACTCATCCCCCGTCCTCCCTGTTGCAGCCAACCTGCTGGCCGCGAAAAGTCGATCACTCCAACTCCTCCAGCCACAACCGCAACTCGTTCTCGTACTCGCTGGCCAAATCGCCACGGACTAGCGTTCGCTGGAACTCGGCGAGGCCTTCGCTGCCCGTATCGGCCTGCTCGGCCGTCGCGTAGCGCAGGATCGGATCGGGCGCGGTGAGCCGCCGGCAGATGGTCATCAGCAGTTCGCTATGGCGCACCTCGGGCGGCAACACCTTATGAAGCCACTGCGGCAAGGTCCGCTTCTTATCAAGCAGCGTTTGGTAATCGCGGCTATCGGCAAACAACGGCCGGCCGGCCAGCAGTTCGATGAGCACGTAGCCCAGGCTCGCCAAGTCCGATCGAGGCGAAATCTCTTCGCGATCGAGCATTTCGGGCGCTGCGTATTGTGGCGTGCAGGTCTTTTGTTGCGGCATGTCGTTCAGGTCGAGCGCCGAGCCGATGTCGATGATCTTTGCATTGCCAGTTCGCTTGACCATGATGTTCGATGGCTTGATGTCG
Source organism: uncultured Planctomycetaceae bacterium (assembly GCA_964549545.1). Lineage (GTDB taxonomy): Bacteria > Planctomycetota > Planctomycetia > Pirellulales > Lacipirellulaceae > JABDGM01. The sequence continues at coordinate 3,976 of CAZJWY010000255.1, forward strand.
CCATGCACGATTTCTTGACGATGGAGCGCGGCGACCCCGGCCAGACACTCGCGAACGATGGCTACGGCAATACCCGGCTTGAGCCGCGTGCGTGCTTCACCAGCCGTTGCGATCACATTGTTGATATATTCCCAGCGCTTCTGGCCGACGCGCGCGCGGGCCCGATCGAGCATGCTCGGCGCGAGGAGCGAATCGAGGTCGTAGCCGTCGACCCATTCCATCTCGAGGACGCGGATACTGCCGCGCTCGATGAAGTTTTGCACGTCGAGCAGGTTGTCATGCTGAATCTGGGCGACCTGCGAGCTCACGGCGGCCATCCGCTCCATCGCCTCGCGGTAGGTGCGCTCGTCGGGGAATCGCTCGGGCGAGAAGAACTTGAGCGCAACGGGCAACGTGAACTTGTCGGCCCCACGGCGCTCGCTCAAGTAAACAATCCCCTGCCCGCCTCGGCCGAGCACGCGGCTGAGGTGCAAATGCTCGGTCCATCCCAGCTTCTGCTCCTGGACGAGCTTCAAGTAGTTGTGCAGGAGCTCGTTGACCCGGGTCTCAGACTTCTGCTCGCCGCCCGGCATGATGGTACATGTGCCATGCAGGAATTCGGTGGTCATGCTCATATGGGGTACGCCTCGGAAGTAGTTGCCAAGCCTTATGCTGCGCAGGTCGTCAGTATAGGTCAATTGTTAAGATTATCTTCATTTTAGGTGCAAGCACGGCAATTCGTCCATATGAGTGCGATGTACGCGTGACGCTCGTGCCGACGCCGTAGACGGGGCAACCTGGATAGTGATTGAGTTATTGTGTTGTTCGCGTGACACGATTTTTAATTCCAAAAGTCGCTGATTCTGCGTAAGGCGATGTTTCGCAAGTCTCGTGTGGGCAAGGGGCTCGCAAAGGCCGGTCACTTCAAAAGGGTTGCAATTTTGGAAGAACTTGGTGCAAGGCATTGCTAAAAGTAGTCCAAAAATTCGACGTTGGAATCTGCTCACCGGCAAGGAACGAATAACGGGCAGATTCGCATTGCGGTATCAAATTGTAAGCTGCGTAGACTGAGGTCTGTGTTTGGAATGATTCATTAGGCGGGGACCAACTGCGCAAAACTCTCCCCCCCGGATTTTGCGCACCTACGTTGTAAGGATTGGCAATCTTCTTGATTCGCGCATAGTGCGAACGGCCGCCGCTGACGGGTGTCCGAAGGCGCGAACAGTTCTACATTACCGACGGCGCAAGAACGACGCCAACGTCGACTTGCGTTTAGACGAGCAGCCTACCACATAAGTGGTACTTTGTCCACTAACACTTTTGGCCACTTAGATACCTCCGGGATAGCTGCAAAGTCCAAAGCTCCGCTTGAGTAGCCACGAAAAACACGAAAAGACACGAAACTTTTGGTGACTTTTCGTGTTTTTCGT
>CAZJWY010000256.1:0-5363 GCA_964549545.1 uncultured Planctomycetaceae bacterium
ATTCCAGGAGACGTTATGCTAGCCCTTGACGCCTTCCCGTGGACAGACCACTAGCGAATTATGCCCAGGTGCAAGCGGCAACCCAGTACTTTGATACCAACGGTACAACAGCCGGTTCCGGCATAACGGCGGGTGGCAGCTATTCTTGGGAAGATTCTGTCTGGAACACTGCTGGTGTTAATGATGCAGACGCCGCCGAAGGTACGCTCGATACCTCTACCTGGCCGGACGGCAACTTTCCAAGGTTTGCCGCGGGCGCCGATGCGGCGGGCCTGACCTATACCGTCACCGCCAACTCGAACCACACGATCGCCGGTATGCAGCTATTAATCGGTGCCGCGTTCACCGGTGGGCCCAACGTCAACGGAGGCGCTACGGTCAATATCAACAGTTCCGGAGGGGCCGTTTTATCGATCTCGCCCGCACTACAGGGACTTTTCGTGTCTACCGGAGGGAACTTGGTAATCAATGCACCGCTCGGCGGCGCTGATGCAACAAGCGCATTGCAATGGTCGGGCGGCGGCGGCAGCGCGTATCTCTACGGCGCGAACACATTTGAAGGCGGCGTCATTTTGAATACGGCCAACGGTCTGAATTTCAACAACTCCCAATCGTTTGGGACCGGGCCAATCACGTACAACACCGCGATTAATACGGCCGTGCTCGCCAATCCCGATACCACAGCGCCGGTTACGATCAACAACCCGTTGACGATGCCGGCACAGACGACCGTAAACAAAACAATGATTTACACCGGCCACGATCCGGTGACGTTCACGGATTGGACGCTTGGAGACTCCCCGGCGGGCATTACTGTCTCCAACGTCTTGACGGTCGGTAACACTCCATTTCCTTCGGCGAAGTTGATCATCAACAATCTGGCCGGCACTGCCAACTCCAATCTGACCGTCGGTTCGCCTGCCGGCGTGAATGGCACTCTCGTTTTGACTGGCACAAGCACGTATGGCGGTGCTGGAACCGGCGGTATCACAACGATTGGCACGAATACCACAGGCAATCCGGCGTTGCAGGCGGACGATGGCGCCGGCTTGCCGACGAATAGTCTCCTTTTACTCAATGGCGGTGTGTTGCAAACCAGCGGCAACTTCACTCGACAGCTCGTTGGGAGCTATGGTCAAAACATGGCTTGGAACATTGGGGGCGGCGGGTTCTCAGCCATCGGAAGCCAATTGACGGTTAACATCGGCGGCGCCGGCGATCAACTCATGTGGGGCGACAGTACGCTCACGACCGGCAACCCTGATTTAGGCAGCAAAATCTTGGGCCCACTCAAATTTGGTTCGGTCAGCTCCAACGCCAAAACGCTGTTTGTCAACCCGATTGATTTGAACCCTGCTGCTGTTGCCAGCCCGGCGCGTACGATCACCGTGACTGGCGGCGCTGGTGGCGATTCGACGGAGCTATCGGGCGAAATTAGTAGCAGCACCGATCCGGTCGGAACCCCCGCCACATTAACAAAGGCGGGCACCGGTACGCTGATCTTGAGCGGGGCGAATACCTACGCCGGTCTCACCACGATTAGCGCTGGTAAGCTACTGGCCAACAATGCGAGCGGCTCGGCCACTGGAACTGGTCCAATCACCATCTCGAGCGGCGCAACGCTCGGTGGCACGGGCAGCGTGGGTGGCCCCATTACGAATAATGGAATCATCGCCCCGGGCGCGGGCGTAGGTACGCTGTCCGTTGTTGGCGACGTTACCAATGGCGCAAATTCATCCTGGTTGATCGAGCTCAGCGGCACATCGGCCGATAAGCTGGCCGTCACGGGCAATATCAACCTTTCAGCCGCGGACAGTCTGAACATAACCGGCACGGGCACCGGAACGAGTTGGATCATCGGCACGTACACTGGCAGCCTGACAGGCATATTCGACACGGTCACGCCGGGTTACACCGTTTCGTACACAGGCGGCAACATCACGTTGAACGCCGCGGCTGGTCTGTCGGGCGATTTTAACAGTGACGGCAAGGTGGACGCCGCCGACTACGTTACCTGGAGGAAGAACGACGGTACGAACAACGCGTTACCGAATGACAACGGGCTCAGCACGCCAATCCGGGCGGCGCATTACGACCTATGGCGAGCCAATTTCGGTAACTCCACCCCCGGGGCCGGCAGCTCGCTCGACGGAGCAACGGTTCCCGAGCCCTCGTCGCTCGTTTTACTAATGCTCGGCCTGGCCACGCTGGCAAGCGGCCGACGCAAACGCTAGAAGCGGTTTCGATTGTCATCTCCGATGTAGCTGAGTTCACGAGAATTCAGCTACATTCTTTTGCTCCCTTCAAAGCGGCTGGCGTCCGGTTGTAGAATGCCAAGTCCATCTGACAATCCGATTTTCCGTTCAAATAACTGAAGGTGTCCCGGAACCACTTGATGCATACCACTTCTTCACGCTGCTTGCTTACTCTTCTCTTGGCTGTAGGGCTGGCGTACCTGCAAGCACCCTCTGCCTCGGCCCAAAGTAATTCGGAATCCAAATCCGACCTCGCCAAGGCCCTGACCCTCCACGCTTCGTTCGACAAAGATCTCGATGCCGATTTCTCCCGCGGCGACAAAACTTGCTACGTGGAGCAGGGCAAGGCAACGCAAAAAGCCTCGCCCACGACGGAAGTACAAATCGATCCAAAGGGGGGCCGCTTCGGTGGCGCGCTCCACTTCACGAAGAAGAACCAATTTCGTCCGGCGTTCAAAAACGCCGGCGTCCTCGATTACAACGACAAAGATTGGAGCGCTTCCGTCTCCGTCTGGCTGCGATTAGACCCAGACAAAGACCTCGAGCCCGGCTACTGTGATCCAATGCAGATCGTGGGCAACGACGGCAACAAAGGGTTCATTTTCCTCGAGTGGTCCAAAGATCCACCGCGGCTCTTCCGCTACGCCATTCGCCCACTCGCACACATTTGGAACCCGAACAACCAGCCCTGGGATAGTATTCCGGCCGACAAGCGTCCCATGGTGCAACTCGAACGGGCTCCCTTCTCCCGCGACGCCTGGACCCATGTCGTCTTCACACTCGACCACATCAACAACAAACAAACATCGCCCAGCGGCAAGCTCTACCTGAATGGCGAACGAAAAGGCTCCATCGATAACTGGGACCTCACCATCGACTGGGACCCGGCACATGTGCTGTTGGTGCTGGGCGCGTCCTACGTGGGGCGTATCGACGATCTGGCAGTCTTCAATCGCCCCCTCTCCGACGACGAAGCCAAACAGCTCTACGAACTAAAGCACGGCGCAGGCGAGTTGTATTAGCAACCGTTTTGCGTTGTTGAAATATAGCCCGGCCGTTTCGGCCGGCGATCCTCCCGGTTGGATCTTTAGAGAGTAGAAGCAATTTCAAAACCGGGGCTAGCGCCCCGCGGCTGATCAAATCAGCCGGCACGCGCTAGCGTCCGGTTCATGCGGGTGGTCTTGAAACTGCTTCTAGCTCAACCGCGGTTCACCGACCCAAACTGGGTCGGCTATGTCTTTACTCAGCGCACACGTTCCAAGAGCCGAATCGCTACAGCGTGCCAGCTTCCGCCGCGGCGATCGCTTCGTATTGGGCCAGGCTCTCGACATCATTCAGCCGCTTGAGGTTTTCTCGTAGGATCACATCCTGAACCGTGAGCAAAAACCGTTCATGCTTTACCCGGCGCTTCTCCGGATCAGGCTCCTTTTCCGCTAGCTCCATTTGTTCGCGGTACTCCTTATACTTTGGATGCCCTTCGACCGCTTCGATAAACTCCTTGCCGCGTTTCGTGACAAGCTCGATCGAGCCCGGATTGAGCACATTCCCCAACTCGGGCCAACGCTCCTTCAGATCGCCGGCGATCGTGCCCCGAAGCTGCGAAGCGCGACGACGTGGCGAAGGCTCACGACTGCGGAATCGACCACGCCGCGCCGCCCGAGCTTCGCGCTGCGCAACCGTCACGCGAACGTTCCCCGAAAGTCCCAGTTGTTTGGAAAGACCTTCAAGAACGGCTCGCTCGGCAGGCGTCGCCAACTCGTAAATCTTGTCGTAGGGCGTCTCTTTCGGCAACAATTCCGGATGATCAGCATCGCGAAACTGGCTTTCTTCGCTCAGAAACTCGTTCGATGTCGTCAGCGGCAGGTCGATCGTGTCGGCATGGATCACCGTGTACGCATGTGCTTCGGCAAACGAAACCTTGCCGTCGCCGTCGTAGTCGGGCGGCGCCACCGGTTTACCGGTGCGCGATCGGCCTCCCAGGGCCTCCCAAAAATACGTGCTGTACTCCACATAGTTGGCCTCCTCCACATCCGGCGTACAACCCGCCGCCTCGCGATCGTGTACCGTCGCGAAAAAACCGGAACGGTTTTGCTTCGCGAGCCCGTTCTCGGGATCGGCCCCGTCGTAGATCATGCGAGCAAAGCCACCCGTGTAGCATTGCACCATGACGGCGACGACCCGCACGCCCTCCGGCAATGTATCGAGCAACCGAATCAGCTCACTCACGGCCAACTTCTCGCCATTCCAGAGCATGACCGACGTCTCGAACGGATTCCGCCGATCCGCCGATTTCTCGCCATGCGCGGTAACGTAGAGGATCAGACGATCGCCCGCTTTCAACGTGGAACCAACTCCTCGAAACCAGCTTTCGATGTTGTCGATCGTCGATGCGCCGCGAACTCCCGCCACCTCGCTCGTGCGATAACCCAGGCCCAGATTGCGCTCCGTGCCGAAGAACTCGGCCATCAAGCGGTTCGCCTGGGGGAGCGAAGCGGCGTCCATCGTCTGCACATCCTTGCCGCCCGACGTGCCCGAAGCAAAGTAGATCCACTGCTGCGCCGGCAAGATGCCCTTCGACGCCAGCAACTGCTGATAGAAAAGGATATTGCGTTCGAGCGATGCTTGATTGGTTTCCTTCGAGGGGCCACCGCCGATCGTGAGAAAGTAATCCTTGGCCGCAGCATCAGAGGCCAAGGCAAAAACACACAGTAGAGCAAGCGAGGAAACGTACTTCATCCAGTACATTCTACAACGGTAAAGGCACACACCTAAAGACTATGTCCTAAAGGACAGCCCAAACAAGTACGGCAGATGGAATTCACCACAGAGGCACAGAGGACACAGAGAAAAAATGCAGGAGGCAAGCGCACTAATCTTCGCTAATTCCCGCTCATAACGAGAAAAGACGATTACCGTCTCTTCCTGTCTTCTGATTGACTAGCGTGGATGAGTGACCATTCGTGCTCTTCGTTTTCTCCTTTTGTCTTCTCCGTGTCCTCTGTGCCTCCGTGGTTATTCCAGAAATAGGGTAGTTAGCTTGAGTCGTCCCTTAGTTAGTCGTCCCTGAAAAATGGTTTATAGTCGGCGTGGGTGTGATTTTCAGTTTCG
>CAZJWY010000257.1:0-5245 GCA_964549545.1 uncultured Planctomycetaceae bacterium
CTCGGCCAGCTTGACCGCTTCCTCTTGTAGGCCGAAGCGATGGATTTCGACGCCGAGCAACAGCACGGGCTGACGGGCGTTTCGGATACGGGCAACCGTTTCGCTGACAGCCTCGTCCAAAGCGCGAGTATCGCTGCGAACCTCGGGCTGTTTGTAGGGAGGGGCGGTGTCTGGTCGGACATGGACCATGTCGCGTGGAATCTCGATATAGACCGGCCGCTTGTAGCGGGCGCAGGTGGCCAGTACGCGGTCGATCTCACTGAAGGCGGTGAGCGGATCGGCCAGTTCGGTGCCGGCAACGCAGAGCTTCTCGAAGACGTCGTATTGGGTTCGCCAGTTGCGAACCATGTGGTGGAGGAGAGGATTGTGAATTCGTTCACGAAGTCCGGGCGAGCCGGTGATCATGACGACGGGAGATTTCTCGGCGTATGCCCCGGCGATCGAGTTGCAGACGCTGAGACCACCGACGCAATAGGTGACGCAGAGGGCGCTCATGCCGTTGACGCGGGCGTAGGCGTCTGCGGCAAAGCCAGCGCAATCCTCGCGGGTGCAGCCGATCGTGCGCAGCGGGCTCTCTTCCAGCATGGTGTAGAACGACAGGATGTAATCGCCCGGAATGCCGAAGACATCGCGAATGCCATAGTCTTGCAACCGACGGATCAGGTATTCGCCGATCGAAAGGCCAGAGTTTGCTTGCGTCGTCATGAGATCGTTTCTCGATAAGGAGGCCGGCGGCTCATCGCCAGTGATTCATTATACGCCAGTCGGGTCGCTCAGAAGCCTGGCGAGCGGAGTGGCCAAAGTTAGCATACCGTGACAAAAAATATCTTGGCACTGCCCTTACTTGATTTTGTTTTCAAAAGGCTCCATCTTTGCTGTTAGCTACGCCGCGAGGTACTTCTAGTACGCATTGCTTGTCTCAAAGTTTCTTAAATGCGAGGGTCCATTCGATGTTGCGAGCACACTGGCTAATCGAGCGCCGCTGCTTTTATCAGCGTGTAACTCTGGTCCTGACGGGCTTTATCATGGTGGGGGTAACCGGGGGCCTGATTGCAGCGCCGCCGCCGGAGCAGACCTACATGCCGGTGGTTCCGACCAAATCCTTCGAAGAGGTTTTCAAGGCGGACACGGGTGAAAAGGCCGCGGTGCAGGCTCGCCAGCAGGCTTTGCTCGAAAAGCGTTACGACCTGAGCAATAGCGCGTCGAACGTGCCGATGAGCGGCAAGCGGAAGGCGGTGCAGCAGGGCGTGCGTGTCAAGCTGCCCAATGGAACAAGCTGGGACAAGCTCAGCAGCATGACGGCCGACGAGATCAAGCAACAGAACTTGTTTCCGATGGGTTTTCGGCCGTTGCCCCATGTAAAGCATATGACGGGCGGCATGGTGTTTCCAAAGCAGCAGATCGACGAGATCAAGAAGCAGGAAGCCCGCGACTTGCAGCGGTTCGATGTGGACTTCGACCTGCCGGATCACTTAACGCCCGAGTTTCCACCGCCGATGTTTCTGACGAGCCGGCCCGACTTGGGCGACGTGTCGCAAGGGCAGGTGATCACGGTCAAGAACTATTACAAGCTGCTATACGGCAAGGTTACACCAGTGCAGATGGAAGGGTTGCGGTTGTTGCTCACCCCCCAGCCGCAACAGCAATTCAATCAGACAGAAGATCGGAAGGTAGTGGATGCGAGCTTGGGTGTAACTTGTTTCGATTGCCATGTGAACGGGCACACGAACGGTACGTTTCACGAGAACCCCGACACACGTCCGCAGGAGAACCGGTTTCGTATTGAAACCGTGAGCCTGCGCGGCATGTTCAACCAGCAAATCCACGGGTCCAAACGTTCGTTGCGGTCGATCGAAGACTTCACCGAGTTCGAGCAGCGTACGGCCTACTTTGACGGCGATCATGTGACGGCAGCTAAGAAGGGCGTATTCTTGCCCGATCGATCGTCCGCCGTTTCGATGATGGCCCAGATGCAGAATATGCTCGATTTCCCGCCGGCACCGAAGCTCGATCCGTTGGGCAAGCTGATTCCGGGCAAGGCCACGGAAAACGAATTGGCTGGAGAGAAGGTGTTCTTTGGAAAAGGGCGCTGTGCCGAGTGTCACTCTGGACCGGCCTTTACCGACCACCAAATGCACGATTTGCACTTGGAGCGGTTTTACACGGTTGAAACGATCAACGGCCAGCGCAACATGCAGGACGGGCCGATCAAGACGTTTACGTTGCGCGGCATCAAGGATTCGCCGCCGTATCATCATGACGGGCGGCTGTTGACGCTCGACGACACGGTGGAGTTTTTCAACCTGGTGCTTAGCACGAAGTTGACGAAGCAGGAAAAGAGCGATCTAGTAGCGTATCTGTTGTGCTTATAAGAAGCCACGAGATACGTGATTAGAGGAAGTAGCCACGAAAAGCACAAAAAGTCACTAAAAACTTTTTGTGCTTTTCGTGTTTATGTGGCTACATCTGGATCGTTGGGCTGGATGGTTGAAATGAAAAAGATTCGTTGGGGAGTATTGAGCACTGCCAAGATTGGTCGCGAGAAGGTTATTCCGGCAACGCAGCGGAGTGAACTTGGGTCGGTCGTTGCCATCGCCTCGCGGGATGTGAATCAGGCGAGAACGGTAGCGGCGAAGCTTGGCATTGAACACGCCTATGGTTCGTATGATGAATTGCTCGCCGATTCGAATATCGACGCTGTTTACATTCCGCTTCCCAATCACATGCACGTGCCGTGGTCGCTACGGGCCATCGAAGCGGGTAAACATGTGTTGTGCGAGAAGCCGATTGGGTTGTCGGTTATGGAGGCGGAGGAACTGGCTAATGTGGCGGCGGCCGCGCCGGCGCTGAAAGTGATGGAGGCGTTCATGTATCGCTTTCATCCGCAATGGCAGGCAGCGCGAAAGCTGGTGCGCGAAGGGCGAATCGGTGAGTTGCGGACGATCGATACACAGTTTTCGTATTTCAACGATGACCCAGGCAACATTCGCAATCAACCTGGCATTGGCGGCGGAGCACTGATGGATATCGGCTGCTATCCAATTTCACTCTCGCGATTTTTGTTCGACGCTGAGCCTGTGCGCGTTATGTCGCACATCGAGATGGACCCGGATATGCGGGTCGATCGGCTAACATCGGCGGTGCTCGAGTTCGCTGCCGGTACCGCGACGTTTACCTGCGGTACACAGATCGCGCCTTATCAGCGGGTGAATGTCTTTGGAACCATGGGGCGAATCGAGATCGAGATTCCGTTCAACGCTCCGCCCGATCGACCATGTCGGATGTGGCTGCAAGCGGCACAGGAGTTTGGTTCGGTGGAAGAAATACAGTTCGATGTGTGTGACCAATACACATTGCAAGCAGACGCCTTCGCGCGAGCGATTCTGGACGACCTGCCGGTACCGACGCCGTTAGCCGATGCTATCGCGAATATGCGAGTGATCGAACGGGTCGTCGCTAGCGCAGGGAGCGGCACCTGGGCCTAAGGGGGGGTGTCTACGCCTTTCGGTCGGATGTAGGTCAGGCTTTAGCCTGACGCCCTCGCGATTTTCGTCAGGCTAAAGCCTGACCTACTAGCTGATATTGACCGATTTCCACCGACAACGGCACAATTCGGGTCCGGCCCCAGGACTCCGACATATGAATAGCAGCGCATCCAGTATGGCATCGGACTCTCATGATTGGTCGCCCTGGCGCATAGCGGGAGTTTACAGCGTCGTTGCGATTGTTTTTATCGGCTTGATCTGGGGCGTGCTCCTCTACGGTCAAAGCTTGACGCCGGCCGCTGCCAATGCCGGCGTGGAAGCGGCAGCGAGCGCCGGAGCGACGCACGGGTTCAGCCCGCTGTATCATGTGCTGCTTGCACTCGTGTCGATTCTGCTGCTTGGCCGCTGGATGGGGAAGCTGTTCGCCTATTTTGGCCAGCCTCGCGTGATCGGCGAGATGGTCGCGGGCATCATGCTCGGTCCCTCACTCCTGGGCCAGATCTGGCCGGCGGCTCAACATTTTATTTTGCCCACGAGTGTCGCGCCTTACCTGGGGATCATCGCGCAGATTGGCGTGATCCTCTATATGTTTCTGGTTGGTTTGGAGTTGAATGCAGGTTTGATCCGCTCGCGGGCGCATGCGACGATCGCCATTTCGCACACGAGCATTCTCGTGCCGTTCCTATTGGGCGTAACGTTGGCGCTGTGGTTGTTTCCACATTATGCGCCTGCTGGCAAACCCTTTATGAGCTTCGCCCTGTTCATGGGCATTGCGATGTCGATTACCGCTTTTCCGGTGCTCGCCCGTATTCTCACCGACCGGCGCATGGAGAAGACGCCGCTGGGCGTCGTCGCGATCAGTTGCGCGGCGATCGATGATGTGACAGCCTGGTGCCTGCTCGCTTTCGTCGTTGGCATCGCCCAGGCCGAAGTCGGCGGTGCGGTTCAAACAATTTTGTACGCCCTTGGCTACATCGCCATCATGCTGCTGGTGGTGCGTCCGCTGGCGATTCGCTTTCTCGGGCACAATGCCAGTGCGCCGCAACAACGGATGGCGGTTTGGGTGTTGGTCGGCCTATTGTTTTCGTCGATGACATCCGAATGGATCGGCATCCATGCGATCTTTGGCGCGTTCTTGCTCGGGGCTGTTATTCCTCACGATTCCGATGTGGCCCGCGACTTCCAGCACAAGCTGGAAGATATCGTAAAGATCCTGCTGCTGCCCGCGTTCTTCGCTTATACCGGAATGCGAACCGAGATCGGGTTGGTATCAGGCTGGCAGGCCTGGGGATTCACAGCACTGATTATTCTAGTGGCCACGCTAGGTAAATTCGGCGGAACGTTGGCCGCGGCACGAGTCACTGGCCTGGATTGGCAAATGTCGACCGCGCTTGGCATTCTGATGAATACCCGGGGGCTAATGGAACTGGTCGTCCTCAACATCGGCCTGGAAATGGGCGTCATTTCGCCGACGCTCTTCGCGATGATGGTCATCATGGCCCTCGTCACGACGATGATGACCACGCCCGTGCTGCATATGCTTTCAGGATCTTCGGTCAAGTCCGCCCAAGCCGTAGCCTGACCATGTGGAGTGGATAGTTGAGGCTGTCCGGAAATTCCGGGTGGCACGCCCTGATGCTTTCACGATGATACAAGTGCTATCGGCCGCGAAGCGGCCCAGGAATGTAGCCGGGGACGCGAGTCCCCGGATCGAAAGCGGCTCAGAAAGTAAAAGCCGCGCAAGCGGCGACAGAAACACA
>CAZJWY010000258.1:0-5237 GCA_964549545.1 uncultured Planctomycetaceae bacterium
ACACGCAATGCACCCTCTATTCTCGGCGGTAGAAGAATTTTTCAGGGACGACTATCTAGAGGATAGGAACACTAATCTTCACTTATATCCACTAGTATGCGTGGATTTTGTGTGGATTAGCTGGAAGCTCGCCGTTGATCCGTATCTCGACGAGCGCTGGCCGGTCGGGTTACGATGACGAAGCGTCGTTGACAGCGGTCGAGAGTGTCGCAATGAAAGTTAACGTTTGGCAGGAGCTTCACGATGTTTACGAAATCATTGTTCGGAGATGTGACCGAAGCCATGCCGTTGGCGCGGCGATTGGGCGCGGTCTCGGTATCAGCCGCAGCGCTGGTCTTTGCTATGCCGTGGTGCGCGATGATTGTTGTGCAGGCAAAGGATAACGTACCAGACGCGACGAAAGGTGCGAGCGTGCTCGAATCGGTCAGCCGCAAGATCGAGAAAGAGCCAAAGTATTCACACAAGCCGCGATATGCGCTGGTTGTACTGGGCACGAGCGCGGACGCAAAGATGTGGATGGTGGAGGACGGTGAGACACTGTACTTGGACAAGAACTTGAATGGCGATCTGACGGATGACGGGCCGGCGATTTCCCGTAAGGACAGTGGCGACCTGTGTGACTACAAGTGCGCTGCGCTGACGCCGGCCAAAGGGCCGAAGCACACCGATTTTTGTTTGCGGCGCTGGAGCAGCGGCGAGGCCGGAGATCAGTACGGACTCTCGCTGGCCGTCGATGGGACCAAGCCGATGTACGCCGGATGGTTTGGCACGTTTTGGTCGTCGTCGCCGGACACGGTGCCGATCATTCAATTTGGAGGGCCGCTGAAGCCGACAACGCTCGGCCGAGACAACACATTCGTGTTAGGCTCAAAATTGGACCGGTTTGACATCGCATTTCGTAACGACGGCCTTGGAAAGGGTGCAACGTCCTATCTGAGCATTGACGCATTGCCCAAGGACGTCATACCGGAAGTCGAAATCAATTGGCCGGTTGCTCCTGGAGCTACGCCAGTTCGCACGACCGAGCGTTTAACAGAGCGATGCTGTTATTGGGATTTTTACAAGACGGATTTTCAAATTCCTACAGGCGTGGTGGAAGGCGACGTAGTCTTGACGATCTCGCTGCCGAAAGGCGAGATGCCGTTCCCACTGGCGACGACGCAAATCAAGGTACCGGTGCGAGCTAAGGCGGGTGCTAAGCAATAACTCGTAGGTAATTTCTACGAACTGACTACGGAAGACAGAGAGAGCATGGGGAGAGATTTATCCGCAGATGATTTTGTTTGATGCGTTTGCAGTTCCAGTGCAACCAGCACAACGCTGAAATTGAGGGCATCAATTGCACATTTCGCTTTCGGATGATTATCTCCAGATTATAAGACTGCCTTCTCTGTGTTCTCCGTGTCTCCGTGGTGAATCCTATCTGCCGAAGTTATTTTTGAGTCATCCCTTAGTGACGCGCGCTGCTTAAGTCGATGAATAATGCGATCGATTCGATACCTGCTGTTGCAAGTTCGCAATCCTGGCGACCCGATGGCGAGCCAGGAGGTGCGTTGTTTCGCTAAGGCACTGAATTGCGATGCCTCGGCGATTCGAGTATTTGACCTGATCTGCGCCGTTCCGTCGCTGGAGGTGTTGGAGCAGATCGACATGGTGCTCTTGGGCGGAAGCGGGCACTATTCCGTTGCGTCCCGCTCGAGTGACCCCAATGAACCGGTGCGTCCTTCTTCAGCTTGGATCGAACGTACGCTGGACTCGCTTCGAGAGATACACCGAATCTCGAAGCCGACTTTTGCGTCCTGCTGGGGATTTCAGGCAATGGCCCGTGCGATGGGGGGCGAGTGCGTGAATGATGTGCCGAATGCGGAACTTGGCACCGTCGAGTTGCGATTGACCGAGGCTGGCAGCGCGGACCCGATCTTTAGCGCGCTTCCGCAAGGTTTTGGCGCACAAGCCGGGCATGAAGATCGCGTCTGCCAATTGCCGGCTGATGCGGAGTTGCTTGCAAGCTCGGAGCGTGTTCGGGAGCAGGCGTTTCGATTCAATGGGCGACCAATTTATTGTACGCAGTTTCACCCAGAGCTGGATGGCGTGGCGATGGTCGAACGGGTAATCGCCTATCCAGAATATATCGAGCGAATCGCTCGGGTACCGTTCGATGACTTTCTGGAGAATGTTCGCGAGACACCGGAGGCAAATTCGCTTCTTCGCGTGTTCGTGAGAACTTTCTTCGAGTAACCTCGTTCCCACGTTCAGCGTGGGAACGAGGTTCGTCAGATATCTTCCTCGTTTGTGTCCATTCCCAGTTGTCGCATTTTGCGGTAGAGGTTGGAGCGGTGGACGCCCAGGTTTTTGGCGGCTTGGCTGACGTTTCCCCGGGCGGCGTCGATGGCTTGTTGAATGTGTTTGCGCTGGAATTCGTGAGTGGCATCGTTCAGGTTAAGGCGGGCCCCGGCCATGGCGACTGTGCCGGTGGCGGGCGACAAGATAAAGGCGAGATCCTCTGCTTCGATTCGATCGCCGCTCGTAAGATAGGCGAGACGTTCCATCAGGTTTCGCAGCTCGCGGACGTTGCCGGGCCAAGCATGGCTTTCGAGCCGTTTGCGAGCGGCCGCGGAAAACTTGGGTGTTCTTCGCCCCGCTCGTTTGCTGAATTCACGTAGGAAGTACTCGGCCAACAGCATGACATCATCGCCGCGTGCCCGGAGCGGCGGTAGTTCGAGCGTGACGACATTGAGGCGAAAATACAGATCCTCGCGGAAGCGCTTTGCGCGAACCAATTCGACCAATTTCTGATTAGTGGCTGCGAGGACACGCACATCGGTGTGGATCGGCCGGCTGCCACCGACACGGACGATGGTTTTTTCCTCCAAAACCCGAAGCAACTTGGCCTGACCCGCAGGGCTCATATCGCCAATTTCGTCGAGCAGCAGCGTGCCGCCGGAGGCCAGCTCGAATTTTCCGGGCCGGGTTTCGTGAGCATCGGTGAATGCCCCTTTTTCGTGGCCGAATAGTTCACTTTCGAGGAGTGTCTCGGCAATGGCGGCGCAATTGACGGCGATGAACGGGTGCTTACGACGCCGACTACCAAAGTGAATGGATCGCGAGACCACTTCCTTCCCGGTGCCGTTTTCGCCCAGAAGCAGCACCGCGAGATCAGTGTCGGCGACACGTCGTGCCGTTGCGCGGACCGCTTGAATCGGCGCGCTTTCACCGACCAGCGTCACGTCCTGGGCCGCTTGCTCGACCATTTTTTCCTGGCGAGCGACCAGTTCGGCGAACTGTTGGGTGTTTTCAAGTGCTACAGCCGCGTAGGACGCCAGTTCGATTAATCCATGTTGATCTTCGTTGGTAAAAATACCGACTCGTTTGTTAAGCAGTTCGAATGCACCGAGCCGGTCGCCATCGGGTGAATTGATGGGGACGCAGAGCAAGGTCTTGGTGCGATAACCGGTTTGTTTGTCGACCGCCCGGTCGATTTCCTGCTCATCGATCTCGCTATTCACTCGACGCGGCTCGCCCGTTTGAATCACCTGTCCGACGATGCCGGCGTCGTCGGGAAGCCGCAATTCACCGTTCTCGATTCCCAAGGCCGGGCGGCCTACGACAATCTTGTTTGGCTTATCCCAGAGGAAAATGCTGGACCGATCGGCGTTGAATAATCGCGTTGCGGCTTCGGCCATGCGAACGAGAAGTGTTTGCATGTCGTCTGTTTGGTGCCATTGGTTTGTGATGGTCAGGATCGTTTGTAGTCGTTCCACGCGAGCGACCGCGCGGGCCCTTTGGTCGACAATTGCTACAGCCTCTGAGAGCCGGTTGGCGATGACAGTGAGGCGCGATTCCAGGCATTTACTACGCACGAGCAGGACATGCTCCGGCTCGGCGATTGTCGCTGCTTCGCGAAATGTTTGGCCTAGCGGCGAGGCCAACCAGCCCTCGCTGGCTACCGTATGGCCTTGCTCCAGTGATTCGGCTGCAAGCTCCAGCGGGACGGCAGATCGGGGGACACCGCGAGCCGCCTCGACCGACCATTGGGGCAACGTGGCACGAGCGTAAGCGGCCGCGTCGGCGTCCGTTGCCGACAGAACTAGTTCGAGCGTTGTCTCGAGCAAATCGGCAACTTCCTTAACCTCGCTAGACAGGTGGAGCAGGTTCGGTACGATGTCTGGCATTGGTATTGAGATAGTAATGGGCCCACAATCGGCCTCAGACGGGTGTATCTCGACTGAGGAACTGTAGAAAACCCTGCAAAGAACGTGTAATTTACGTGGTGCTGTCATTTTCGCGACAGTTGCCTGTTATCCAAATGATACACCACGCAGGCAGCCCGGCAACCTTGGAGGCGTTGGATGCAACCACTATTTGAGAACAAAAAGGGCCTGATCACGGGCGTTTTTAACAAACAATCGATCGCTTGGGCGATTGCCGAGCGGATTCTGGAGGAAGGGGGGACCTGCGGTTTTTCGTACATGCCCGACAAGCCGGATGATGAGCGAAAGAAGAACCTCGGACGCGTCACCAAGTTGACCGAAGGCAATCCACGGGCGGCATTTCTGCACCCGATGGACGTGACCAATGACGAGCAAATCGCTGATCTCATGCAGGCAGCGCATAGCAAGCTAGGCAAGCTCGACTTCTTGCTCCATTCGATTGCTTTCGCACTGCCGGACGATTTGAAACGCGACACGATCGAAACGAGCCGAGCGGGTTTCAAGCTGGCGATGGAGATCAGCGCGTATAGCTTGATTGCGCTAGCCAATGCGGCTCGCGATATTTTGAACGATGGTGCGAGCATTCTGACGCTCACCTACTATGGCGGTGAGCGGCCTGTGCCTGGCTACAACGTAATGGGCATTTGCAAGGCGGCGCTCGATTCGGTGGTGAAGTATTTGGCTTATGACCTGGGGCCGCGAGGGATTCGCGTCAACGCGCTCAGCCCTGGACCTCTGCAAACGATTTCCGGCCGCGGTGCTGGCGTCGACGAAATGCTGGGCTTGTACGAAGCGATGGCGCCGTTAGGACGGAACGTCACGCACGAAGAAGCGGGCAAATCTGGCGCTTTCTTGCTCTCGGATATGTCGTCTGGCATTACGGGCGAGATATTGCACCTCGATGGTGGCTACAACGTGATGGGGTCGCCGGGGCGCATGCTCGACAAGATCAAAGCGGCTACGCAGCAAGGCAGCTACTGAGAATTAGATTGATCTATTCCTCCTCACAGATCAAACCGCAGCGGG
>CAZJWY010000259.1:0-5233 GCA_964549545.1 uncultured Planctomycetaceae bacterium
CTCCGAGCAGTGGCCATGGCACCCAAGGGCTCATTCACTGCGCAGTTATCAATAGTTGACCGTTATGCGGCCAGCCGCACGGCGGTAGTGCCAAACAGCGTGTCGTAAATTACATCGCACACACGATCGCCCGCGTCGGGCCGCGCCATGCGGCGCATGTTGGCGGCCATTCGTTGGCGCCGCGTGTCGTCCACGAGTAGCGACTTAAGCTGCTGGACGATCGCGTCATCCAATGGTGAGTTGTCGTCGGTTTCGTCGACCAGCATCGCTGCGCCGGCTGACGCATAGACCTCCGCATTGGGCCATTGATAATCGATGGCGCTGGATGAAGGTATCACGACCGCCGCCGCTCCTGCCAACGCCAACTCGCTAAGCGTCGTTGCACCGGCTCGACAGACGACCAACTCGGATCCAAAGATCAACGGCGCGATTTCATCGACAAACGCGAAGACCATTGCGTTGACGCATACGTCATGATAACGGCGCTCGGTTTCTTGAAGCTGTCCATCGCCAGCCTGATGCACGATCTGCCAGCCCGCCAGTTGTTGACGTAGCCGACTCAGTGCGCGAGGCATGTGTTCATTGAGCGACGAGTTGCGGCCCGAGCCACCGAGGATAATTAGCCGCTTGCGTCCGTTGCGCCACTGATGACTGTTCTTCTGATGAATCTGTTGAAAGGTGGCGCGGGCCGGATTGCCCGTCACCGTGAGCGGCACGGCCGAAGGGAAATAAGCCCTCGTCTGTTCGAAGCCGGCACACACCGAATTGACCGATCGCGCCAGCCAGCGTGTCACGCGGCCAGGCACGACATTTTGTTCGAGCAACACGACAGGAAGCTCGCGCGAGATGGCCGCCCTCACTGTCGGGGCACATGCGGCCCCGCCCAGCCCCACGACCGCCGTGGCGTGCTTTTCCTTGAGATACCAACGAGCGGCAAGATAGCCTGCCACGTTATCAGTGACGAACCGCACGGCGTGTAGCGCGCTGGCCGGTGCTGGTTGCGAAGGGAGCTTTGCGTAACGGAATCCGGCCGCACGAATCACATGGCGATCGCCCGATCGGCCATTGCCGATAAATGTAATCAACGCATGCGGCACGCGTTTGGCGAGCTGCGCAGCCACGGCCAAACCAGGGTAGAGTTGCCCTCGTGTGCCGCCGCCGGCGAATACGATATGAGGTGGGCGTGCCATGGAAATCGAGAGGGGGAGGTTGGGAGAGGGGGAGGAGGGGAGGGAAGGAAATGCTTAGAGGCACGTGTGAATCGCGTGCCTCCCTATCTCCCACTCTCCCAACCTCCCTCTCTTTCTTCCGTGTTCCGCTGAGACACCGGAGCGGCGCTATGCGTCACTCCGGTGCTCAGACGTAAGCTTCATCGTGAAGCACTTGCCACGCGCGGCTGACCCAGAAGCCATTGCGCGGCAAGCGTATGCTCCAACCCAGGGAGGGTGGCCTCACGAAATCCCGCAATTTCGCGAAGCCGACGATGAAGCCTCAGCGTATTTCAAACAGTAAACGGGTATGTATTGGCTCTCTCGAAAACATAGCCCGGCCATCTTGGGCGGGAATAAGCGTCGCCACTTATTCCGGATCTATTCGCCGAGCGACCGACCCAGGATGGGTCGGCTATGTTTTCTATTGAATGAGTATGTATTGGAAAAGTTGGCGGCGTTGCTTTGGCAACTTGCCGAGTCTATTTGTTGTATTATTCAAGCAGCCATCCGTAGCGGCACCGTCGGTGTCGTAGTGCGAAGTGCGTATCGGACGAGTTCACCATCGTTGGCCAGCGCGTCTTCTGGATCGAGCGGCGAGTGGGGCCGTTCGCCCATGCCGGCAATCACGACCGTGTCGCCAGCTTGCGCTTGCTGCATTGCCCAGCCGATCGCCTGGCTGCGATCGATAATGATCGTTGCCTTGCGAACGTCGGCGAATCCACTTCGTAGTTCCATGCACGTGCGATGGCGCCCGTCGGCCGCTGGGCCAGCATTCGTTACGACGGCCACATCGGACATCGCGCCGATGACCCGTCCAATCGCCGTGAGCTCTTGGGAGTCGCGCTCATCGCCGGTGCCGAAGACGCAAATCAATCGGTTGTTGGTTCCTTTGCGAGCCGCACGCAAGCAATTTCGCAAGGCCTCGGGCGAGTTCGCAGCGTCGACCACGACGGCAAAGTCCTGGCCTCCCATCACTCGTTCCATGCGCCCAGGCAACCGATCGACCGCTTCGAGTCCGCGAGCAATCGTCGTTAGCTCCACACCGTAGGCCAGCGCCGTGGTCGCGGCGGCAAGGCAATTGTACACATGATGATCGCCCACGATCTCGGTGCGAACGCCGACCGAGTCGTCACTGGCCGACAATATAAATGTCTGCTCGTTGATGTATTGTTCAACAATTTGAGCGTTGATCTCGCTGGGCTTCTGCAAGCCGTACGTGAGCACCGGGCGAATCAGTTCATCCAGGATCTTTACCGATTCGGCGTCATCCGCGTTGAGGATCGCCACCGCATCGGGATCGAGATAGTGGAGAATCCGTCGCTTGGCTTCGCGGTAGTTCTCGACCGAACCATGCAGATCGAGGTGATGTTTACCAATGTTCGTTATGCACACGCCATCGAGCGTTACGCCAGCCAAAACTTGCTGAGCAAGTTCAACGCTGGAGAACTCGACGACCGCGTGAGTCGCACCAGCCACCAACATTTCGGATAGCGAAAGTGCGAGCATCGGGGCGGTCAACGGTCCGCTCGTCGCGGGCTTGTCTTCGTAACCGTCGTAATAGCCAAATGAATCGAGCGTGCCGACAGCCATTCCGGCCGCGCGAAACACGGTGCTCAGCAAACGGGCCACGGTTGTCTTGCCGTGAGTGCCCGTAACGCCAATCACCTTCAGTTTTCGTGACGGGTTGCCCACCAGCGCTTGGCAAAGTTCACCATAAGCAACTCGGCTATCGGCAACCACATATTGCGGCACGTTGAACACAGGAAGCTGCCGTTCGCAAATAATCGCCGCCGCCCCGCGGTCTACTGCTTCGGTCGCATAGTCGTGGCCATCGTCGTCGGCGCCGGTGATCGCGACATAGACGTCGCCCGGCCGAACGTTGCGCCAGTCGCTGGTACAACTGGTGGCGCGAAAGTCGGGTAGCCGAACTCCGGGAGCGCTGCTCGCCAAAAGTTGGCGGAGCGACACACCATGGCATTGTGATGGTAAGTGCTTCACGCGAGGCCTCCTTGCCTGCAACGTGCTGGGCGTGTTCGGATAAGTTGTGAGCTGTCGGCAAAGTGTTGCGGGACACCTCGCCAACAAAGCCACGGGATATTCGTTGAAGTTTCGAAAGACGTCAAGGCGAGTTTCCCAAGCGGTTGCGAGTCGCCTTCACACGAACCTCTAGATGCCCTATATCCCTCGAAAATAAGCGATCTTCGCCGCTTGCGGCTTAGCTCCGGTACAATGCAAGCATGGCACAAGACGACTTTGATATCGAACGCCTGGCCGCCTACCTGCACATGATGCCTAGCGCTGTGCAAAGGTTGGCCGAACGAGGGAAACTTCCTGGCCGACGCATCGGCGGCGATTGGCGATTCTCAGCAGCCGAAATTCATCATTGGCTTGAAGATCGCATCGGTCTTTCCGACGAAGCGGATCTCGTTCAAATGGAAGGCGCGTTGGATCGAGCCTCCACCGATAGTGATACCGAGGCCATTTCAATTGCCCAACTGCTCAAGCTCGAAGCGATCGAGGTTCCGATCGATGCGCGCACGCGCGGTAGCGTCGTGGGTCGCATGACCCAGCTCGCGGCCAACACGCATTTGCTGTGGGACCCGGAGAAAATGGCTGAGGCGGTTCGCACGCGCGAGGCGATGCACTCGACCGCGCTCGATAACGGAGTTGCGCTTTTGCACCCGCGTCGCCCAATGCCCGCAATTCTGGCCGAGGCGGTATTGGCCCTCGGCATCTCGCCCGGCGGCATCCCTTTCGGTACGAACGGTCGACTTACTGATATCTTCTTTCTGATTTGTTCTACGAGCGACCATGAGCACTTGCGAATCCTCGCACGACTCAGCCGAGTGATTAACGATCAGAATTTCCTTTCCGCGTTGCGCGATACGCATAGCCCTGAAGCTGTTTACAAACTGATTCGCGAACGCGACGCAACGATTCAAGATACTTAAGCGAAGTAGCTCTTCATGGACGAAGCGAGCAATAAATTGCGAGTTCACCTGGTCGGAGAGGCAGACCATCCCGATTTTCGTGAGGCCGTGTCGCTCCTTCGCGATGAATCGGCGTGGGCCGATATTAAGGATTCGCCTGAGCTGATTGTGCTAGCGGAAAGTCGACCCGATGTGATTAGTGTCGGCGAAGTCGATCGCCTTCGTCGCGTCGCGCCCCTGGCCGGCATCGTCGGGCTTCTTGGTGCTTGGTGCGAAGGCGAAATGCGAACCGGCCGGCCTTGGCCCGGCGTCCAGCGGCTCTACTCCTATGAGTTTGTACCTTGGTGGCGCAAGCAAATGCACTTGCGTGTCGCGCGACTTTGCCCTGATTGGGCGCGGATGGGCAATCTCGGATTGCGGATTGCGAATTGCGGAGTGCCGAACAGCGAGCCAGGGCGTCCCCGCCCCCGAACCGGCCTCGTCGTCCTACGAACCGATCGCCGCGACAATGCCGATGCCCTCACCGATGTCCTCTGTCACGCCGGCTATGCGACTGCTTGGCAACGACATGCCCGCTCACACGCGCCAATTCGCGGCGCAATCGCCGGCATCTGGGACGGCGGGCAATTGAGCGACGCCGAAGCCATCGACCTGGCGACATTTTGCACACAGATGACGCGCGACGGAGCACGAGTCGTCGCCCTGTTGGACTTCCCACGACGTGATCGAATTGATCGCGCCTATCAAGCAGGCGCAACGACAGTGTTGGGGAAGCCTTGGTTTAACGAAGATGTGTTAACCATTGTCGACACGATTGCGGCCGCGTTGCCCCATCGCCGCGCGGCCTAATCGCGGCAAGTTACCTCATCCAAGTTTTTTGATTCTTCAGGAACTGTTAGTGGCAGCGACGACATACTTGGAAGACAAGAATCTCACGCAGAGGCGCAGAGAGCGCGGAGAGTTTGCCCCATTTCCAGCCTCTCCGCGTCCTCTGCGCCTCTGCGTGAGCCTTCTTCTTTCTTTGGATTGACAACTGCAGTTAAAGTCGGCGGATGAATCAAGTAAGTTGCTCCCCTTTATTGAAGACTGCGC
>CAZJWY010000260.1:0-5111 GCA_964549545.1 uncultured Planctomycetaceae bacterium
GGCCCCCACGACGATTGTCCCGCCCCCGATATGCCATACCTACGGATTGCCTCTACTAGCCGTTCGATTTCCTCGCTCGCAAATGGCCCATTCTGAATTGCAGAAAAACACTCACCGGCGAGTCGGCCAAACTCATACAGGGCGTTACCAAACCTGTTGCAATCACGTTGCTCGACAGCCGGCAGCACCTCTTCATCCGTGATGGACCACAGCCGCTCCGTGACGCTTTCCGGAACTCCTTGCAATCGATCGAACGCGCGCGTCTCGCCAGGCCCGGCAAGTCCTCGTTCGTCTGGATTGCAAAATAACACAAACCGCCACTCCTCTGGCAACGCGACGCGAGCCGCGAGTTTCCCAAGCGAAACTCCCGCCTCTTTACCCCCATCCACAATCAGCCCGCCCAGCCGGAATCCATGTGTCCCGACTGCCGATCGCGCGCCCCGTCCCACGGTAGCCGACAACTCTTCGAGAGTCGCGGCCGGCAACTTCAAAAAGCGACGCAGCGCCGTCGCGACAGCCAGATGCAACTGCGTGCCCACTCCTAACCCCGTATGGTCGCGTGGCGAGTGAACCATCAACTCGCAATTCGGAAGCTCTGGCAGCTCCCAGCGATCGACGAGCAAGTCCATCACCTGCCGCGCGCGACCAGGCACTGCCCCAACGACGGTAAATCGCTTGGCCGGCGTAAGGCGAACCACCACGCAGGGCGGCTCGATCATCGCACCCAAACCGCCATATTGAGCGTGGTCCGGCCGCCCGAAGCTGAACATCCCGAAATGCAATCGGCATGGCGTGCGAACAGAAACGGAAACAGTCATCGCTCAGCCTTCTTCATCCCAGCAAGTGCAACCTGTTCCCGTACATACTGCCGCAAAAAATCGAACGCATCGCGTTCCTGTCGCCCGCCTGTCTTTTCGACCGGCACAACAAGCCGCTCGAACTCCGCCTCGATGTGGCTGGTCGCGAGAAAATCGATCCGCGTGGCCAAAATCGCGGCCTCGATCACGGCGTGTTTTGCTCGATTGAACCCAAAGAATTCACGCCCCCGACCGTGATCGACCGTTTCGGCCAATATCTCAGTGCGTTCCTCCTGGTCATCGATTGCGAGTACGCGAAACGCATACCAGCGGCACGCGTCTTTCAATATCACGCCCTCAACCGCCGTCGCCGGGACGAAGGCGGGCAACTCGGTTAGTTGCCCGACTGCCGCCCTCGCAAATAGCCCGACATCGTCTGTTACATGCATCACTCCCTGACGAGTTCGCTTCAAGTTCTGATATGTGACCGATGTCTGATAAGGGCGCAACAACAATCGGGAGAACTCCGCGTCCACAATCGGTCCCATCGGCGCCGGATGCGGTGAGCCATCCACGTTGAGCGTCGTGACAATGCTTTCCAGCAGCAAGCCGTCGGGTAAACGTGGGCAAGTATCCGAGTCAAAAAAGGACATGGCGATAGAGTTCAAAACGTAACAGGTTGAGTTGGCCATTGCTGGGACATTTTCGGCCCCGGCCGCTCAAGTGCCGCCAACTCGCTGGCCCATTCGCTGCACGGTAAGCCTGCCACCCGCAAGAAGTTTGCCAGCAACTCGTAGCCGAACTCCGTAAGAATCGACTCCGGATGAAACTGCACACCAAATACAGGAAACTCTCGGTGCTCCAGCGCCATGATCACGCCATCGGCCGTCCAAGCCGTCGGCCGCAGCGCTTCCCCCAGCGACGATGGCTCGGCCACCAGCGAATGATATCGCCCAACTCGAAATGCCGACGGCAAACCCTCAAACAATCGGCTGCCATCGTGACGAATCTCCGATGCCCGCCCATGCACGGGCACCTCCGCCCGCACCAATCGCCCGCTGAGCGCTTCGACAATCACCTGATGCCCCAAGCAAACTCCCAGCATTGGCACTTCACGATGCAGCTCACGCGTCAGTTCCAGTGACACCCCCGCTTCGCGCGGCGTGCAAGGCCCGGGCGACATCACAATCGCCGCCGGCTTCATCGCTCGCACTTTGGCCACGCCGATCGCATCATTACGCACGACATGCGTAGCTTGTCCCAGCCGCTCAAAATAGCGTGCCAAGTTATGCACGAAACTGTCGTAGTTGTCGATCAGGAGCAGCATTTCAACTTAGCCGAATGATGTACTTGCGCAGTTCGGAGCGGTTGGTGCTCCCAATTTCTCATTGCTAAAATAGTATCACGCCGCGCTTTACCCTGCCATGCGACTGGACGAACCGCCTCTCCACATCTGGTCCCTTCTTCAAGCGAGCCCAATATTCTTCAATGCAACTTGCCTACAACACCAACGGCCTCGCAAACCATAGCTTACTCGACGCAATCGAACTGCTCGCAGACATCGGGTACTCTGCCATCTCCATTACTCTCGACCACGGCGCCCTCAATCCCTATGGCGATCAACTCGACCGACAACTAGGCGAGGTCTCGCGTGCCTTGCAACAAACCGGCCTGCGCTGCGCGATCGAAACCGGCGCCCGGTTCCTGCTCGATCCATTACACAAGCATGAGCCGACGCTCGTCAGTCCGAGCCGCGAAGCCCGCCTTCGACGAGTCGATTTTCTCACTCGGGCGATCGAAATCGCCGCGCGGCTCGATGCCACCTGCGTCTCCCTCTGGTCGGGCGTAGTCCGCGACGGAGCAGGGGACAATGAGGCGTTTTCCCGCCTGCTCGATAGCCTACCCACCGTCCTCGCTGAAGCCGAGCGGCACCAAGTTCCTCTGGCATTCGAGCCTGAGCCCGGCATGTTGATCGATACGATCCCTCGGTACCGCGATCTGCTAGACCGTTTGGCCGCCCAGGGAATCGACGCCTCGCGGCTCGGTCTTACAATCGATATTGGCCACCTCCATTGCCAAGGAGAGCTCCCCATTGCCGAGAAAATTCGAGCTTCAAAAGACCGCCTTTTGAACGTCCATATCGAGGATATGCGGGCCCAAATCCACGAACATTTACAGTTTGGCGAAGGGGAAATCGATTTTCCGCCGGTCATCGCGGCGCTCGCCGAAATTAGATATGATGGGTTGCTCAGCGTCGAACTGAGCCGCCATAGCCACGAAGGGCCACAGGCGGCCCGACATGCGTACAATTTTTTGCGGCCGCTCATCCAGGCAGCAGCCGGCGCATAGAGAAAATTCACCTTCTGTTAATTTTTATTGCTCGTAGCGGCGGAGACCGCACCCCGAGCATCGCCACGGCGAGAATTGAATGGCCAGATTTGTCATTTTGTTGTCGATCCCCGGACTTCGCGCGCGTGACCTGGCATCGATGCCAAATCTCACGCGTCTGTTTGTCGGCGGTGGGAACGCGATCCTCAACCCCAGCTTCCCCGCGGTCACCTGCCCAGTTCAAGCCAACATGACGACCGGCTGCCCCCCCAGCCAGCATGGCGTCGTTGCCAACGGGTTCTATTGGCGCGATCAACGTCGCGTCGAAATGTGGACTGCCTGGAACGATTGCATCGAAAAGCCGCAGATTTGGGACCTCCTCCACGATCGCGACCGGGCAATCACCTCGGCCGTCTGGTTCGCTCTCCACAGCAAAGGGAGCGGCGCCGACTACATCTGCACCCCAGCTCCCGTCCACAACGACGACGGTAGCGAGTCCCCCTGGTGCTTCACGCGCCCCGAAAGCTTATACGACGAGCTCAAAACCAAACAGGGCCACTTCCCGTTGCACAACTTCTGGGGACCACTCGCCGGAATCCAATCCACGACCTGGATCGTCGATTCCGCGATCGTAACGGCCGAGCGCTATCGTCCCAACTTCTTCTACATCTACCTGCCACACCTAGACTACGCCGCCCAGAAGAGCGGCCCCGATAGTAAGGCGGCCCACCAGGCCGTGGCCGACCTAGATACCGAGTTGGGACGCCTGATCGCCGGCTTCGGAAAAGCCTATACCGAAGCCCCTCTGTGGCTCGCCGTAAGCGAGTACGCCATCACGCCCGTCAACGACGTAACCTATCCCAATCGCGTCCTCCGCGAGGCCGGTTTGCTCAAGGTCAGCGAAATGGAAGATGGAGAGCACCTTGATTTCGCTGCCAGCAAAGCCTGGGCATTAGTCGATCACCAGTTCTCCCACGTCTTCGTGCAAGACTCTGATCCAAAGACGATCAAGCGAGTCGCCCGATTATTCAACAAACGTCCCGGCATCGCCGAGGTCCTCACGGCCGAAGAAATCGCCGCGCGCCGTCTGAATCATTCTCGCAGTGGCGACGTGATCCTGGTCTCCACGCCCAACAGTTGGCAGGCCTATTACTGGTGGCTGGATGACGCTCGCGCCCCCGCTTTCGCCCGAACAGTCGATATCCATCGTAAGCCCGGCTACGACCCCGTTGAGCTGTTCTTCGACGCCCGCACCAAGTCGATTCCGCTCAATGCCACGCTCGTGAAAGGCTCGCATGGCGCCCCGGCGAAAGAACCGTCGCAAAAAGGCGTGTTCCTCACATCAGAGCCCGGTGTATTCCTGGGTGGCCAACTCGCCGATACCGACATCGCGGAGATCGTTCTCCGCCAATTTTCCGTCGAGTAGCAACGCAAAGTAGGTCCCGCGAGCCGAGCGGGACCTCAGCGGGCCACGACGCTGCACTGCGTACTACAAATCCGCTATGCTGAACTTACCGCTGTCCAACCGATGTTGCCGGCGCCACATCGGGCGGATTAAACACGAAACCGCGGCTTTGGCTGAAAAACTCAACCGGATTTTCATAGACTACCCGCCGAATTAAGCTCTCTGGGTGGCCCCGTCGGCGCATCTCGAGAATGAAGTCCGGCACCGCCGTCGGTTTCGACGGCCCCCAATCGCCAGCCGAGTTCACCAGCAATCGTTCGGGGCCATACCTCTCAATTACATCGGCCGCTCGCGCCGGCGTACACTTGCTCACCGGGTAAAGTGTCATCCCAGCCCAAAATCCTTCGTCGAGCACCAATCGCACTGTGTGTTCCTCGACATGGTCCACCAGCACCCGTTCCCGATGGAGCCGGCTATCATCGCATAGCATATCCAGAATCATCCGCGTCCCCTGGTACTTGTCTTCTAGATGGGGCGTGTGAATAAGGATCTGCTCAGCCGTGCGCGCCGCCAGATCGAGG
>CAZJWY010000261.1:0-5061 GCA_964549545.1 uncultured Planctomycetaceae bacterium
GGTGCTGTCGGCCTTTGAGGGGAGGTCGCCGCCGTGCAAGCTGGAGAGGTGAGATGGCGTGTTTTTTAAGTTGTCGGTCGCCACGTGCTCGAGCTTGCTGACGTACACATAGTCGGCCGATTGGGTCAGCATCACTTCGACCTTTTGCCCCGGGGCGACGAATTCGATATCGTTTTGATCGATCGCCAGCCGCGCTTCGAATGAGCGAGGATCGCCGATCTGGCAGAGCTTGGTGCCCTTCACGAGATGCGCGCCGGTATTTTCCGGATCGAGCGGCGAACCGTGCCAGTTGGGCAAGTGGGCCGACTCGTCGCCTTGCTTCTCCACCAGTGGTGGCGGCAGCACGACGCCATCACGCGGGGCCACGAGCTGGAGCATCCTCAGATCGCTTTCGCGCTGCGTGAGTTGCTCTTTGGTGCTGGCCAGGGCTTTCTCGGTTGGCTCGATTTCCGAGCTGGCTTTGCGATCGGTAAGGCTCACAAGGTTGAGACCCTTAAGCTGGGCCTCGTAAACATTGCGCTGGCCGATGAGCTCGTCGATCTTGATGTCGATGTCGATGTTCTTGAGCTGAGCGAGGAGTTGCCCTTTGGTAACGTGGTCGCCAGGGCGGACAAATGTTTTTTCGAGAACGCCGTCGACCCTTACGTAAACCGATTCGGCGCGGCGCGTTGGGTTGCTGGGATCGATGCGGGCCTGCACTTCGAGCGGGCAGTACACGTGCGACGGCAACGGCACGAACAGGATGCCGGCAATAGCGGCCGCGATTACTAGCAGCGTGGCGTAGACTCTAAGGCTTTTCACTTTGCCTAACCTCCCGGGCACGCGGAAGAACTTGTACAGGTTCCAAAGGGGTTGAATCAACAGGCCGTAGAGCGAGCCTATGGCGATCGCCTGGCCGAGGACCTTGAGGCCGTACGGTTCGAATACCCGGTTAAGAAAGTATAGGATCGAGAACGTCACGACCCAGCGATAAATGGCCGAGGCCACGGTATACGTGGCAAACAGCCACTGCTTGCGCTGCGGTAAAAACGGATCATCTGGCTCCTCGAGACCGAGGCACCACTTGCCCAGCTTGCGATTGAGGATCGTGCTGGCCTTCTGGCGCAAATTGGGGATTTCGAGGATGTCGCTGAGGATGTAGTAGCCGTCGTACCGCAGCAGCGGATTGGCGTTGAACATGATGGTGCTCACCGAGCTGACGAACATCACATTGAGGCAGATGTAGTTGAGCGGCCCGGGCACGGTGAACCACCAGATGAAGCAGCAGATCGAGGCAAGCACCAACTCCACGTACATGCCGGCCGCGCCGATCGCGGCCCGATGCCAGCGGTTGGGAAGCATCCACGAGTCGGACACATTGCAATACAGGCAGGGCGTCAGCACGAGCATCATGATGCCGATTTCGTGACACTCGCCGCCGAAATGTTTGCAGGAGAGCCCGTGGCCGAATTCGTGCAGAATTTTCGTCACGCAGAGCGTGATCGCGAGCCAGAGCCAGTTTTGAGCGCGGAAGAAATACTGGAAGTCGGGCAGCCGGGAGTGGAACACATCGAACTGCACGATGATCAGCGACAGCGCCGCCAGCGCGAGCATCAGGCAGCAAACCATTGCCGGCACGGTGAAGAACCAACGGACGTACGGATAGATGAAGTTGAAGAACCGCTCGGGATCGACGCCTTTGAAGCGCATCGACAGGATGTTCGTGGCGGCGGCGAGCAACTCCTGGCGTTTTCTTTCGTCGCGGCGTTTGGCGAGCTGCTGGCCTTGGCCCGCGGCGTCGGTGATCACGAGCCCGCTACGGTGGAGCATGCCGATGAATTGCTGCAACTCTTCCGTGCGGATGGTCTGCGGCGGGAAATCGCGCTCGAACTTTTTGGCGATCTCGTCGAGGCTCGACTGGCCGTCGAGCATTTGCAGAATCGCAAACTCTTCTTCCTCGAACCGGTAGTACTGCAGGCCGACGGGGTCTTTGACGACCCAGTAGTTGCGTCCCTGGTAGCGCTGGCGACGCGCCTTGAGATCCGGGCGCATACGGATCGGCAGCTTACGCGAAGAACTGGATACCAGGCTGTCGGCGAGTGTTGCCATTGAGGAAGACTAGAGGGGGAGAGTGGGAGGAGGGGAGAGGGGGAGGCTTGTAGGTACAGCGTTGCCTGATTTCCTCCCCCTCTCCTTATCTCCCCCTCTCCCATTCTGGTTCTACGGTGTGCGGGCGGTGGTGGCGCCGCCGCCGGTGCCGAGGTGGACGGTGAGTTCCGCAGGCAAGCCGTCGCGGACGACCCAGGTGCCGTTTTCTTGAATGTTCGACACTTCCGCACGGACGTTGTAAACGCCATCGGAGCGGACGAGGTTGCTTACCTTCACGATCTTGCCGCGAACGGTCGCTTTGCGATCGCGAGCAAGCTTGATTTCCATCGTGACGTCGCAACCTTGGATTTCATTGGGGTCGTACTGGCTCTGCTCGATCGAGGCGTCTACGTGCATTGTGTCGAGCCGCAGTAGCGTAAGAATCGTGTCGCCCGGCTGCACCCATTCTTCTTGCTTGCGTTTGATCTCTTCGACGACGCCATCGAAGGGGGCCACGATCGTGCGGCGATTGATGGCCAGCTCGCTGGCGTTGAACTCGGCCTGCTTGGTCATGGCTTCGTACTGGGCCAGTTCCTTGTCGTGGGTCGCCTTCTCAATTGAGAGTTCGGCGCGATCCCACTCGAGCTTGGCTTCGTTGATCTCGACTTCAGGCACGGATTTCTCGGCTTGTTTGACGGTTTCGATCAGCCGTTCGTATTTCACCTTGGCCACCGCGGCCTGCGCGCGGGCGTAGCGGATTTCCACATCATCCATGAAGCGTTTGAAGGCGCCTTTGTAGTCGGCCAGGGCGGCGTTTTTCTTGATTTGCGGCTCGGCGTCGTCAATCCTGCCGATGACCTGACCGGCTTTCACCTGTGTGCCTTCCTTCACGGTGAGTTGTACCAATACACCTGCTTCCTTTGCCGGCAACTTGATTTGATCGGCAACGCGCACGACACCTTTAATGACCGGGTTGCCCGGCTGCGACGAGGGCTGCTGAGCCTGCGCAACAGACGACAACAAGATCGCCAGCATGAGCGTGAGAGAAATCGACTTGGTCATCGGATGCATCTCCGTTCTCTTGGCCATCTCGCAGGTCGACCAGCCTTCAAATTTTTATTCACCACGGAGGACACAGAGAGCACAGAGGAAGAAAAGAGAAGATTGGTCATTGCAAATTTGTCATTTGTCATTGGCCATTTCTGAAATGACCAAATTTCAAATGACAAATTTGCAATGACCAATCTTTATTCTCTGTGATCTCTGTGTCCTCCGTGGTGAATCAATATCCTAAAAAATGCGGAACAGTATCTTAGCGCGGACAAAGTCAACCAGGTCGTGGAACCAGACGTAGCCGATCGATCGTTTGCCGCAGTGGATCTTGGCGGTCGCGCTGGCCCCGATTTTGGGGTCGGCGACGACTTTATGTAGTTTGTCTTGGTCGAACGACACGCGGACCAGCACCGTATTGCCCGATTCGCCGCGGACCTCGGCGCTCAGTTCTTCAATGTCGACCTCGCCCTGCATCTGTTCGGCAGGGTTCGTTGCGAGGAAGAATGTCACGGGGAGCTTGGTCTTCGACGCAGAGCGGGCCTCGGCGACGTGGCCCATGCGTTTCTCGGGCATCAGCACCTCAAGTTCCCACTCTTTCGTCGGATCGGCGATTTCGAGCACGTTGTCGCCGCGATTCACGGGGCGGCTCGATCCCAGTCGTTCCTGCACGTTCGACGTCACCACGCGGCCGTCGATCGGGCTGCGGATCGTGAGCATGTCTTTTTTGATGTTGAGCAACGCGAGTTGCTTCTTTTTGCTGTCGATGCTTTCCTTGAGCTGCGTGATTTCGCTTTCCTTTTTACTCTTATCCGCCTCCGTCAGCTCTTCGTTCCGATCGAGATCGCGTTCTGCCGAGGCCCTTTTCGCAATGTCCTCTTTCATGGCGCCGAGCACCGACTCGATTTCTTTGTCAAGGTCGGGGCTTTCTTGCACCAGCAGGATATCTCCTTTGTGTACGACGTCGTCGTGCTCGACGTTCACCTTATTAACGGGGCCGTCGACCTGGGCGTACACGTTTTTGCGAACCTTGGGACGCAGCTTGGCTTCGCCTTCGAGCTTGAAGTCGGCCTGGTAAAAGGTCAAAAACGCGATCGCGCCGATAATGGCCGACAAAACGGCGAGCGTCTTGGGCAGCGTTCGGCCGCGGAATAGCCGCGTGCCTTTGCCCAGGAATCGCCACAGAGGGAGCAGGAACAAGCCTTCGTGCTGCAAGGCGTTTGTCAGGGCCGAAGAGCTATGCGTGCGAACGACTTCGACGCGCTGCAGAAAGCCGTCCGGCGTGCGACTGTCGACCATCTGCTCGACGATCAGGGCGCCGATCACCTTGGCCGGGCGATGCTCGCCTTCTTCTTCAGTGAACTTGGCCTCTTTATCTTGTGGCTCGGTGAGCGGAAGAATCGCAATCGCCTTGGTGTGCGATTCGTCGACGTACGTGTCGAGCGCTGCCTCGACCTGCGGCGCCAAGTTCGACGTATCGCCCGAGTACCACACATCTTCACCGGTTTTCACCACGGCGGCCGCTAGCCTGCCGAGCATTACGGTCACGTTCGACCGCTTATCGGGTGTATCTTGGCCACTGACGGCTTCGATCAAGCATTTGCCGCCATGCCGAATGGCGACGCTCACGCGATCGCAGCCGATCAGCCGGCGGCCTTCGTTGGCGATCGTGTAGGCCGTCTGCCGCGAGTCGAGTTTCGTGTGGACCGACGAGGTGAACCCTTCGAGCTGCTCCCACAACGACTGCTTGGTGACGAAGTGCCGCAGCCGCCGGGTCTTGAGATACTCGCCGGCGAGTTCGCAGATGTGGACGAGAAACCGCAGATAGCCGCGCTGCGTGGTCGGCCGGGCGCCGGTGCGCTGAAAGACTTCGACCAGCCCGTCGACGCCGCGATCGGTGCGAATCGGCGCCAACCCGACCGACTTCCTGCTCGTGGTGGCGCC
>CAZJWY010000262.1:0-5000 GCA_964549545.1 uncultured Planctomycetaceae bacterium
GTCATCATTCGGATCATGTCATCATTCGGATCATTTCCGCCGCCAAAAAAACTCCAAGTGGCCAATAAGGGGTAGTTGTCAAATGTATAGTATCTGCTATGCTCGGCAGCACGCTGAATACCCAGCAGCTTGCTCTTTGACAACCAAATACGTCCATCGCTGTCGGCGATCACCTTTCGGCGGTCGGCCAGACATGGCGCTACCGATGCGCGCTAGACCTCTAAAGTTGATGTCGCGCAGCGGCGCGGCCCATGACTCCGCAGCGCGCAAAGAACGCGCAACAATCGGAGTAAATAGCTCCCATTTTGCTCGCCCGCGTATCGCGAAGAACCACGAATCGCCGAGCGTTTCGCCGCGCGGCACGAGCAAAATAGCAGGGTTTTGCACCGTCCAATGGAATCCCTTCCGCCAACGCAAACCCTAAAGTCTTGCCGCGTAACAGATTCCGACGCACCGCGCAGAAATCGCGAATGCAAAATTCAAAGATCCCCGAGCGCCACGCGGTTTTGCGCCCGCGAGTCGCAAATCCAACGCGCAAAAACCGGACGTGCAAAACGAACCCTTAAGCCTAACGACTTAAGCCTTCTCTACGCTGCTGCTTCCAGCATCAACCGCCCCGCGTAATACGCCAGCACTTCGCCCCCGAGCGCCGCATAATCCTCGGCCCCCGGCGACTTGGCCGCGTACGCGAAGATCGATTGCCCAAAGCTCGGCGACTCGGCCAGCCGGATGTTTCGGCGAATTCGCGTCTCGAACAGCCGCACCGCCGCCCAAGCCTTGCCGCCCTTGCGAGCTTCCTTGAAGAACTGCTCGACGTCTTTCGTGATTTCCGTGGCCAGCTTCGTTCCCGACTCATACAGACACAGCACCACGCCAGCCAGCGTCAGCCGATCGTTCAACCGTTCATTCACCAGACCAATCGTTTTGAGCAGCTTCGACAAACCATGCAGAGCCAGAAAGTGTGGCTGCAGCGGCAGAAACACATCGTCCGCCGCCACCAGCGCGTTGATCGTCAGAATGCCGAGCGACGGCGGGCAATCAATCAGCACATAGTCGAACTCGCTCGCCGCCTCCTTGAGCTTGTCTCGCAAGATCATCTCGCGACCCACCACGCCCGCCAGCTCGACCTCCACGGCCGCCAGATCGATATGCGACGCCGCGACCCACAGATTTTTTTCCTCCACCGTCGACGAACCGGCATGTTGCCACAAATCGGCAATTCGAGTTTCCTCCGTAAGCAGGTCGTACATCGTCGGCACGCTCGACCGCGGATCGAGCCCAAGGTGCAACGACGCATGCGCCTGCGGATCGACATCGATCAAGCCGACGCGCTGACCGGCACGAGCAAGCGCGGCACTAAGATTAACAGCGGTCGTCGTTTTCCCGACGCCGCCCTTTTGGTTGATGATGGCAATGGTGCGCATGACAGGCCCAATAATGAATCAACGAACACGACAAGCCGGCTCGGCTCCGCCGAACCTACGAAGGGCCGGGATTATAGGAGAATGCCAGCCCACGTCTAGGCGGCCACGCAAACCCATGCTAGCCCTGCTATCGCGCCCCATCCGCCGCTTGCGGCTTAGCGCCCCCATCGTCCACCGAAGAACCCCCCACAAACTCCTCAAACATCTCCCGCAACCCCTTCGCCATGATCGAATCCGTCCGAACTGCCGTAGCCCGAACGATCGCTCGTTCTTTCGAAGACATCACGCGCGCCGCCAGCGTGCAGTCTTTCGTGAACTGGATGGCAACCACCTTGTTGCTAGTCGGATCGCGAAACTCCAAAATCCATTTCCAATCGAGCGGTTCGTTGACCGCGATTTCGGCCTGGTCCAATTCAGGCCACACAAAATTATGATCCTCAAGCAAAGCATTGCGCAGATGCATCAATCCCCGTCCTTGCGAGATGTCGATCGACGATTTGGCTTCGTCCGTCGCGGGCATCCTATGCAGCGTGACTTGCGGTGCATCACGAATCAGCACAGCCGAGCCGGTATTCCAAAATCGAGCAGCTCGATGCGTGGCACTATATCGAAAGTACCAACTGATCCCTGCTCCCAACAGCGCGACCAACAGGATCGAGATGATCACCAGCTTGCCGGAAATCGAGGAATTCGACGATTCGTTGCGGTCGGTCGCTGCCATGCGGTGCCTTTTGAGTCGGTAATCGCTTCAGTATACTATCGAATCACCCCCACACGACCCGCCAAAACGCGAGTCCATATACCTAATAAAACCATAGCCGGTGACCCACGGTCACCGGACCACCCAACCATGCCTGACACATTTGACCCATATCGTGAAGCACTGATCATCGAAGTCGAGACCGCCTGGCCCGAAGAGTACGACGACTGGGAACCAGCCGAACGTGCCCGCGTCGAGCGGCTATTGCACCAATCGCCCGACGAAGCTTCGCAAATCGAGTACGTCCGCACCCACACCGGCTTTTGCCGACGCATTTATGTAACGCCCGAAGACCTCGCGCGAGTTGGGGCGTGACGATGGAAAAAGTTCACGTCAACCTCGGCCCGCGCAGCTACGACATCGAGATCGGCAGCGGCAATCTTGCGGATGTCGCCAAGTTCTGCGATGCCGAGCAAGACGATGCCCACGCTGTTGTCATCACCGATACCAACGTCGAAGAACTCTACAGCGACGCTGTTGGCGACGCCTTGCAAGAGGCCGGCGCGCAGGTCGACATCCTCGTCGCCGAAGCGGGCGAGCAGAGCAAAGCGCCCGAGGTGGCTGCCGACCTCTGGGAGCAAATGCTCGATCAAGGCGCCGATCGCAAGACTGTCGTGATCGCGCTCGGTGGCGGCGTCATTGGCGATCTGGCCGGCTTCGTCGCCGCCACATTCACGCGTGGCCTCCGCTTCGTGCAAGTTCCCACCACGCTCCTCGCCCAGGTCGACAGCAGCGTCGGCGGCAAGGTTGGCGTCAATCTGCCCGGTGGCAAGAATCTCGTCGGCGCGTTCTGGCAACCACGCGGCGTGATCATCGACGTGGCCGTGCTGGAATCGCTGCCCGATCGCGAATTCAAAGCGGGCTTGGCCGAGGTCGTGAAATACGGCGTCATTCAAGACGCCGAGTTCTTCGCCTACCTGGAGCAGAACATCGAAGCGATCCAAAAGCGCGATCCTGCCGTGCTGACCTACATCGTCAAACGCTGCTGCCGCCTGAAAGCCGACGTCGTCGAGCAAGACGAGCGCGAAGAGACCGGCCTACGAGCGATCCTCAACTACGGCCACACCTTCTGCCACGCCTTCGAGGCCGGCACCAACTACGAAGCACTGCTCCACGGCGAAGGCGTCGCCATCGGCATGATGTGCGCCGCCCGCCTGGCCGAGCGACTCGGTCGCGTCGACAAGGCATTCGTCGCCCGGCAGCAGAAACTGCTCGAAGCGTTCAAGATGCCGCTCGACGTGCCCGACGTCGAGCATGACGAGTTAATCGAACTGATGTACCGCGACAAAAAAGTCGACCGGGGCAGGCTCCGCTTCGTCTTGCCAACACGCATGGGCCACGTGGAACTTGTAAACGATGTAGGCACCGACGATATCCTGGCCTCACTAGACGCATAAACATTCGCCATCTGGTTGCATGGTAAAATGAAAACATGAGCACCACGACCCTTGTTACTGCCGATGAACTGCTGGCCTTGCCGATGGGCATGGGCAAGCGTTACGAACTCGTCGCGGGAGAACTTCGCGTGATGTCGCCTGCTGGTTGGGAACATGGGCAAATTATTGCGAACCTTTCGGATCTTCTTGGTGCGTTCATTCGTCAGAAGAAGCTTGGTCGATGGTTCGGTGCGGAAACTGGTTTCCTGTTAAAGCGTACGCCAGATACAGTTCGCGCTCCTGACTTCGCTTTCCTGGCGAACAAAAGTCTGCCGAAAACGAAACCCACGGAAGCATATTGGCCTGGCGCACCCGATCTCGCGGTTGAAGTGCTTTCGCCCGGTGATACTGCGGGCGAAGTTGCCGAGAAAGTCAAAGAGTGGCTCGCGGCCGGCTGCGCGGCGGTGTGGGTGGTTGATCCAAAGTTGCAAACGGTCACGCTTTATCAATCCGCTAACCAGGCTGAAATCAAAACGGTCGGAGAAACGCTCGGAGGCGACCCGGTCGTGCCCGGCTTTAGTTGTCCGGTCGAGGAGCTGTTTCGATAGGGTGGTTGCTTAAGGAAGTTGATGTTTTCGCCGTTTCCAATAATTCGGCCGACGACTCGCGTGAGCTACCGCGTACACGAATACATCGTTTTCCAGAACTTCGTACACGATAAGATAGGGGAATCCCTCGACGAATAGCCGGCGAAAAGGATCATGCTGGGAAGCAGTTTCGAGCTTGGCAAATTGACCTGGGTTGCGTTCCAGCAATTCGAAAGACTCATGCACTGCCTGAAGAAATCGTTTCCCGAGACCTGGAGTCTGCCCGTTGTACCATGTTGCGGCTTCGCGAATTTCCGCTTCTGCCCGACGGTGCAGCTTGAGAATCACCGAGGGTTCTCCTGCGATAGATTTTTTTCGATCGCTGAGAGCGACGCCCGCCAATCGGAAACAATTTCGTTGCCACGAAGCATCTCATCGCGACGCCGCCTTAGTTCCTCAAGAAAGGCCCGATCCAAATCCGCCGCGGCTGTGTCATCGATGCTATCGAGTAAATGATGTGCCAGTTCGTAACGCTCCTGTGGTGGAAGCGAGAATACCTGGCCAATGATTTCAGACGAGAGTTCCATTGGGAGTCCTCAATTACAGTTTACGCCTTTAATCAAAATTCATTTTACTCAAGGTTGGAGTTGTCGACAGATGACTCCCAATAATCTGGCAGTTGTCGCGCTTGGTAAAAAGGTTCCTATTGGTGTTGCCGGCATGTAGACTGCGTCGAAAAGGGGCAAAGGGGGGAAACGCATGGCCGAGACGGTTTTCGATAGCGAGCTTGTTGATAATGTACGGCTGTCGCTCGTCTCGGGCGTTGGGCCGCTATTGCGGAAGTCGCTCCTGG
>CAZJWY010000263.1:0-4998 GCA_964549545.1 uncultured Planctomycetaceae bacterium
ACTGAGGGCCGGAAGCAAAGAAAAATTGAAGCCGCTTGTTAAACCGTCAAGAAACCCAACCAGTGAAGTGTGAATAAGTCGTCCGGAAACGCCGCCAAAAAACGTTGACAAGGACTGTAATGAAAAGGGCATGTTGAGCGACACAAAAGATGTCGCCAGACATGCGAAAAACCGATCAACTTCTCAAGAGCCACCTGCAACGAGTTTGTTGATTTTTCCCTTGACGATGATTAGTATGACATTGCACAATCGATTGTGCAAGCGAATTTTTCCGACTTTTCGGCCTTCTATTTTGCCATGACAAGTGGTTCTGTAACGCTCGAACAGGTTGCTCAGGCAGCAGGCGTCTCCACGTCGACCGCTTCACGGGCGTTGGCTGGCAAAGCGCGGCAATGTCGAATCAGCCGAAGCACCGAAGAGGCTATTCTCCAAGCCGCCAAGGGCTTGGGGTTCCAAGTCAGCCACGTTGCCCGCTCTCTGCGAACGCAAAAAACGGGCCTGATCGGCCTGTTGGTGCCAGATGCCTCTAATCCATTCTTTGCTGCCATTGCAAGAAAAGCCACTGTTTATGCAGAGCGACAGGGCCTTTCCACATTATTGGCCGATAGCCACGACTCGATCGAGCATGAGCAAGACTTATTGACCCACCTCCAATCGCGGCAGGTCGAGGGGCTGATCGTTTGCCCGATCGGTGATTCGTGCCGCCATTTGCGGCCTCTTAGCGAGGCAGGCGCGAAAGTCGTGGTTGTTGACCGGTGGTTTGGCGATATGCAACTAACGACGGTCACCTCGGAGAACGAGCACGGTGCGTTTCTCGCAACAAATGCAATGATCGAGAAGGGGCATCGCATCATCGGCTGCCTCCAGGGGCGGCCAGGCACGTCGTCCAATGACGAGCGACTCTCCGGCTTCAGCAAAGCATTGATTGATCACGAGCTTGATTTCGATGTGAACCTCATTCAGGGAGACGACTTTAGCGAGGACTCGGGCTACCGAGCAACCTGCCGATTACTTGACAGCTATCCTAATTTATCGGGGCTGTTTGCTTTGAGTAATCAAAACGCGCTCGGGGCGCTCCACGCGTTTGCCGAGCGGAAACTCAAGGTTCCCGACGATATTTCACTCGTGACTTTTGACGACGCTCCATTCGCCGAGTACCTAGTGGCGCCGCTGAGCGTGATACGGCAGAACATTGAGGCAATCGGCCATTGCGCCGCGGAATTATTGATCGAGCAGATTCGCACGGGGCGCAAGCCACACCAATTGCTCCACCGAGTTCCGGTAGAGTTCATCCAACGCCAATCCATCGGGCCTCCCAGGCAAGATTTTTAGCGGCAATATGGCGGGTAATCGAAGTCGCTAGAATTCGGCCGCTCCAGTGTTCATCCAAATTCTTGCGATTGAGCTACGTGCCGCGCTAGACGTGCGATGATAGCAGAGGCCATAATCGCCACGAGGCGCCCATGCGGTCAGCAAAGGCGATGCGGTTCGCGCAACTTCCATTCATTCAATCAGGCGGGTCAGCTTTATGGTGCTTGTCCAGACGTATTCCATCGCGGTATTGATGTGCATTATCACCATGATCTGTTGGGGATCGTGGGCCAATACGCAAAAGCTCGCCAGCAAGGAATGGCGGTTCCAGCTTTTCTATTGGGATTATTGCATTGGCGTGCTGCTGCTGACGCTTATCTTCGCGTTCACGCTGGGCAGCATGGGGCCTCACCCGCGTACGTTCATGGAAGACTTGCGACAAGCCAGCGGCGCGGCGATCGGATCGGCGCTGTTGGGCGGCGTGATTTTCAATATCGCCAACATTTTGTTGGTCGCGGCCATCGATATCGCGGGCATGGCGGTCGCGTTTCCAATTGGCATCGGGCTGGCGCTGGTAATCGGGGTGATTGTCACATATCGCGACGAAAAGCTGGCGGGAATCGAACCTGCTTACCCGGCGCTGCTTTTCATCGGTGTCGCCTGCGTGGCCGCGGCCATCATTTTAGATGCCATCGCCTACAAGCGGATTTCCTCGGGCCAAAAAACCACGGCGAAAGGAATTGTCCTATCCGTCCTTTGCGGCATTCTCATGGGGCAGTTCTTTCGATTTGTCGCGGCAGCCATGCCGAAGCCTCTCTCCCTGATCGCCGCTCCCGAGATGGCCGGAAAGCTGACGCCCTACACGGCCCTCGTGTTTTTCGCGGTGGGTCTCTTCCTGTCGAGCTTCGTATTCAACACGCTTGTGATGATGCGGCCATTTGTCGGCGCGCCGGTTCCATTCGGCGACTACTTCAAGAAGGGCACTCCCTGGTTGCACGCCGTCGGTATCTTGGGCGGCATGATTTGGAGCGTGGGAATGTCGTTCGCCATTATCGCTGGGGACACGGCGGGCTACGCAATCTCCTACGGGCTAGGCCAAGGCGCCACGATGGTCGCCGCTTTTTGGGGCGTTTTCATCTGGAAGGAATTCAAGAATGCGCGGCCCGGTACCAATAAGCTGCTCGCGCTGATGTTTGCCTTATTCATCGTGGGCCTGGGGTTGATCGTTCGCGCCAATATGAAGCCAGACGCCACACCAGCGGT
The DNA here is from genome assembly GCA_964549545.1 of uncultured Planctomycetaceae bacterium. Classification (GTDB taxonomy): domain Bacteria; phylum Planctomycetota; class Planctomycetia; order Pirellulales; family Lacipirellulaceae; genus JABDGM01. Next base: position 2,575 of record CAZJWY010000263.1, read on the forward strand.
TGCCGCCCCGAGCGTTCCCAGCATCGAAGTGAAGTAGCCCCGTTTTCCCTTTTATCCATCGGGAAAATGTGGGGCAGGGGCCGTCGCCCGGCACTGAAAGTTCAACTATCATAAGTGCTGGTTATCAACGACTCCTGACGGCGAACCCTTATGAAAGCCAAGATCGTGGTGGTCGGTAGCTCGAATACCGACATGATCCTCAAGTTAGACCGCATCCCCAAGCCGGGCGAGACCATTCTCGGTGGCGAGTTCGTCACGGCGGCGGGCGGAAAAGGCGCGAATCAAGCCGTTGCCGCGGCCAAGGCAGGCGGCGCAGTCACCTTTATCGCCCGCGTCGGCCAGGATATGTTCGGCGAACAAGCAGTGGCTGGGTTCATCGCAGCGGGGATCAATGTCGATCATGTGCAGAAGGATAAAACTCCTTCGGGCGTGGCGCTGATTTTCGTTGCAAAGGATGGCGAGAACAGCATCGGCGTGGGCGGCGGCGCGAATGCGAAGCTGTCGCCGGCGGATGTGAAGAAAGCCAAGTCTGCATTTGCATCGGCGAGCGCCGTGATCATGCAATTGGAGACGCCACTCGAAACGGTGCAAGCGGCCGCCGATCTCGCGCACTCGAAAGGGGCAACCGTAATCCTGAACCCGGCCCCCGCGCAGAAACTGCCTGATGCTCTCTTAAAGAAAGTATCGATCCTGACGCCCAACGAAACGGAAGCGGAGCTGCTTACTGGAATCAAGGTTACGGATGACGCTTCTTGCGCGAAAGCGGCCGATGCGCTACTGCGAAAAGGCGTGGAGACGGTGATCATTACGCTTGGTTCGCGCGGTTCTTACGTGGCCACCGGCAAGTCGAAAGAACTGGTCGCTGGCTTTAAGGTGAAGCCAGTCGACACGACCGCAGCGGGCGATACGTTCAACGGCGCGCTGGCTGTTGCGTTAGCCGAAGGCAGACCGCTCAGCGACGCCGTGCGCTTTGCTAACGCGGCGGGGGCAATCTCGGTCACGCGGATGGGCGCTCAGCCCTCGGCACCAAAGCGCAGTGAGATCGAGAAACTTTTGGCGGGCAAAAAAGCCGCTCCAGCCAATGGTTTGGCGTCGCGGCGAATTCGGCCTTTGACGAATGGTAGCGCGCGATCCAAGGGGCGTGTGGCTAAGAAAGCGTAGTAAGCACTGCCTTTCTGCTGTCTGAAACCGCCAATTCAGGTTTATACGATGAAATGGCAACCACAGAGGATGCGGCTCGGCACTCTTTCGCTAAGCCTCGCGTTCGTCTGCGCAATGATCGCAGCTTTCTCCACCGCAGCCGTTGCAGCGGAACCGATCCCGCTGATATTCGATACGGATATCGGGAACGATATCGACGATGCACTCGCCCTGGGCATGATCCACGCATTGGAGAGTCGCGGCGAGTGCAAATTGCTGGCCGTAACGGTAACGAAGGATGAGCCGATGTCGGCGCCGTTCGTGGACGCAGTGAACACATTCTATGGACGTGGTGGCATACCGGTTGGAGTGGTTCGGAAAGGGCCAACACCTGAACCCAGCAAGTTCACGCCGCTGATGGGCCAGAAAGATAGCGAGAAGCTGCGTTACCCACATCGCCTAGTGAGCGGCGCCGATGCTCCAGATGCAGTAGCGGTACTTCGGCAAACCTTAGCAAGCGCAAAAGACGGCAGCGTGGTCATCGTGCAGGTCGGCGCCTCGACGAACCTCGCGCGTCTGTTGGCGTCGGAAGGCGACGAATCTTGCCGCCTGTCGGGTAGTGAACTGGTTAAGCAAAAGGTGCGGCTGCTGTCCGTCATGGCGGGTTCGTTTGATGCGAAAAAAAAGTCGGGACCGGCAGAGTACAACGTCAAAATCGACATTCCTTCGGCAACGAAGGTCTTTTCCGAATGGCCGACGTCGATTGTGTTTAGCGGGTTCGAAGTTGGACTGGCGGCAACCTATCTGGCAAAGAGCATCGAGGAAGACTACGGATATGTGCCACATCACCCGCTCGCCGAGGCTTACCGGTTGTACGAGCAAATGCCGTACGATCGACCGACTTGGGACTTAACGAGCGTGCTGTATGCGGTTCGGCCGGGGCGGGATTATTTTCAATTGTCGCCGCCGGGACGCGTGGCGGTGGATAAGGACGGGGTTACGTCGTTTGAAGCAATGCCGACCGGCCAACACCGTTATCTGATTTTGCCGGATGGGCAACGGTCGCGCTTACAGGAGGCTTTTGTGCAGTTGGCTAGCCAACCACCGAACAAAGCGAATGGGGCGGTTTGCCGGTCCGACGGGGGCGAGGACGCCCCGGCTCGCGTGGCTGATTGATCGTAAAAAGCGGCAAAAAGCCCCGATGAGGTTAAAACAGCGGAGGGCAAGGGATTCGAACCCTCAACCGGTTTCCCGGCACTTGATTTCGAGTCAAGCCGCTAGCCA
>CAZJWY010000264.1:0-567 GCA_964549545.1 uncultured Planctomycetaceae bacterium
CCGCCTCAGCAAGGACTATGAGGAACTGCTCGAAAACAGCGAAGCCATGATCCAGCTCATGCTCCAACGACTCTGCCGACCAGCCAAACCTCAAAAACGGTGATATCAATTAACAAACACCTTCTTAGTACTGCGCCCACTGTCGAGCAAGCATTTTTTGTGGCCGAAGTTCGTCCTGAGGTGGCCGGCAAGTATCGCCACGTGCTCACTCGCTGCTTAGGCTCGAAGTCGCGGGATGTACGGCTGGTGTCCATCATTTGCGACTGCAGCCATGCGACCAATTGCTGTTGTGCACTGGCGATATACTGTGCGGCGCCGTAGAACCTCGTCATGGTTCCACGGGCCGCACAGATCATCCCACTGAAGGGAGCCAAATTGCTAATCTAGCAATGGTTCATCCCACTATTAACTACTCTCGATTCCCATCGGGGTTGCGCGCCTCTCGCCGATCGTCCCGACGATCCTCGCGCCCCTCTTGTCGATCGTCGCGACGATCCTGGCGACCCTCGCGACGTTCCTCTCTGACCGACTGCCGATCTCCAAAATCCCCGTTGCGAAGCGCCGCAA
>CAZJWY010000264.1:667-4949 GCA_964549545.1 uncultured Planctomycetaceae bacterium
TGTCGGTCATCCCGACGATCCTCGCGCCCCTCTTGTCGATCGCCGCGACGTTCCTCGCGCCCCTCCCGGCGTTCCTCTCTGACCGACTGCCGATCTCCAAAATCCCCGTTGCGAAGCGCCGCAAGAAGCGCAAGGCGTAACAACTCGCGGTCACCTCCCCGATCGCCGCGCGCTTCTTGTCGGTCATCCCGACGATCCTCGCGCCCCTCTTGTCGATCGCCGCGACGTTCCTGGCGACCCTCACGGATCGTCTCTTGTGCCAAGGCATCGGAAGCCGGCATCCCGATAGCTAGGACAACCGACGTCACCAGAAACAGAGCTAACACAATATGCTTAGTTTTCATCGCCAAACTCCTACATTAACCGAAAAAACGCCGCTGTTGCCGCTTGTCCACTCCGGGCAAGTCCACAGCAACCACGGCCCCATCAGCAGCAGGCGATTCCCGCCTGAACGACATCGAGATTTTTGGATTCTGTATCACCTCCCTTGGTTGGCCAGTAATTGCATCCGCTCGTGCAGCGTCAGCGGTTCGTTGGTGAAGGTGCGGTGCAGCGCCCGCGGCCACGAATCTACGCATTGCTGATGCATGTGCGTGGCCTTTCGTGTGAAACGAGGATATTGAGCGGCGCAGCAGCAACTGCTGCGTATCGTACGAATCGACAAACTCCAGCCCGCGATGGCGACGTCCAACGACAACGTGTGCGCCCGCGATTTAACGATCCTATTTTCAAGAGGATGGCAACGACGGCCTTGCGGGCGAGTCCACTTCGGCTGTCCCACACAACCAGGTATATGCCACATCCGGTCACCCGCCAGACATCGCCGTGTACGAGCGCCACTGCCATGACCACAGCACCTATAACGCTGAGAATGAGCCCGATCCCGTGCGTGATGCTATTGACCAACTCTTCCGAGCAAGAAAGCGGATAGGTCGAATGCGTTAATGGCAGTGGGCAACTTACAGCCGGGGCATCCTGCATTGACGACACGATTCGAGCTCGTCGACGTTCGAATTGGTCGATGTCCTCTTCAGTAACGTCGGTCGCGTCGAATTCGTCGAACTCGGTTGACCGCAGAATGTTGACGGCAATCATTGGCGATAACCTCAGCGGCCGCGTGGAACCACTCGATGGTTCCACGGGCCGCACAGGCTCGATCATTTGAAATGGACCACTCGCTAATCAAGCACTTGGATTTAATCTACGAGTTACTCCGGATAGCCGGCTTCGCAACTTAGTTCTTCTGCTCGGACAGGTCCTTCTCGACCTGGATGGTCTCTACGATGGAGCGAGCGGCTTCCTTGTATCGTTCGTCGACACTCTTATCGACAATGAATGCGACACCCGCGAGTTGCTTGGGAGCCGCTTCAAAGATCGCGACTGCAAACACCGCTTCGGTTCCGGCTTTCTTTCCCTTGCCGCTACCGGTAATCAAAAGTGCGCCCCGGTCCGTCTTGGTCACGTCGTCATACTCGATGTCCTTCAGACACTTTTCGAGCCCTTGCTTAAGCTTTTTGATTCCATCCTGCTTGTCTTTTACACCGTCTAATAGGCCAAGCGCGGACCAGGCATTCCCCTTTTTGCTGACAGCGGATACGGAGGTCTCGCCTTCCTTCTGCTTCCAATCGGAAGGATAGGTGATCGCCACGATCGGCTTGCCATCCTTCTTTAGAATGGCCTCTTCACCCGAGGTCGCAGACTTATCCGATGGGGACGCCAACAGATCGGGCGGCGATTCATTGAAATCCGAGTGTTGAGCACTCTCGTATTCAGTGCTGGATTCGTATTCACTGCGCGACTGCGATTCTGAGTTTACCGCTTGGCGATTGTCTCTCCTTTCAGCAGCGCCGCGGGTGGCGCCAGCAACCACGCCGACTTTGGCGCCTTTTGCCGCTCCTTCGCTTCCTCCGGCCATCCCGCCTACCACAGCTCCGCGCATGCCGCCGCGAGCCGCGCCGCGAGCCATTGCTTCAGGCGCCGACACTGCGAGAGCTAGAACAGCTACCCCAAGAAACCATAACTTAGTCATCGTCCAGTCTCCTTTTCCTATCAAGGTTTCCATCGCGTTTCGAGCTTGGAAACGAATCCAAGCTCACGATGGTATTTTCTTTGTCACCAACTTCTATCGTGTAAGATGACGAGGAGCTGTTCCTAAACACCTCGACAATTTCCACCGACGCTTAGTATTCCACACATTCGTGTCGCGCCACGATCGTTTTGCCGCCATGGCGAGCGCGAAACGCGTTACGTTAACCTATGACGGGAATTCGGCGCGCCAGCCCGCTCGACATCAAATGCGATTCCGTCGTGCATTGGAGGCACAGCATGCCATGGACCATCTATCGAGCAAGCGATGCGATCGTTGGCCATCAACTTGCCCCTAGCGGCAAGCCGCCGCAAGGATTTCTCAACGACGGGGCCGTAAGCCTTGCCGTCGCCCAGCTGCACGAAGTAAGTATTCATTTTTGGATTTGCCTTATGCGATTCAATTGAGCCCCGCGGCTTCGGCGACTGCAGTCAGGAGCGCTTGTCCGGAAAACGGCTTGGTTAGGTAATTCGCTGCTCCCAGTCGTTCGGCTTCGTCACGCATGTTCTGCCCGTCGTGCGCGGTGACAAAAATTGCCGGGGTCGTCAGTCCGGAACGCGTCAGCGTTCGATAGAGCTCGAGGCCGGACATTCCGGGAAGTTCTATATCAAGGATCAGGCAATCCGCCGTCATCACCGCTTCCATGTCGACGACTGCTTCCGCCGATTCGTAGCACTTGGCGTTGTGGCCTGCCGTGTGCAGGATTCGCTTGATGGCCTGCCTCATGCTGGGGCCGTCCTCCACAATGACGATTTTCAGGTTTCGACCTGGCATATCAGTTCTCTGCTTTAGCCTCGCGGGCAAATGGTCCTCCGAGCAATCCGCGATGAAACAGTCTTCAGCGCAGAAGGCGCTCCGTAAACCGTCTTTTGACGCAGGGATAATTCCCCTTTGGTGCAGGTGGACTGCATGCAGTTCAAGGTGAGTCAGCATGAAACGCAGGCCTTCACGGACCAATGAATTTTCATCGACAACCAACACGCGTGCGCTCATTGCGCTGCGCCTCGTGACGGCGCTCGTCTTGAATCCGTTGATATATTTCCTGACGATGGATGGCAACATCACACGGTGCATCGAAGGCCAGCCGCACTTTGTTCTCGCCTATGTCCACGACCGTCAACTCGATGTTCGGCCCAATCAAAATTCGTTCACCGCGTTTTCGACTCAAGACCAACATGGCGTTTTCCTTCTGAGCGGGATGGAATTGGTGCAGATCTTCTGGTTCCGAACGTGCATTGGAGTTCACAATTTCACACCGACGGGCAACGCGTCCTACGAGCAGTCCACAGTTTGGAGCAGCCAAGAATCACCGTAAACGTCCATTGGTACACATGCACCTTCACCTTGGTGCAGGTGGACGGACGTTCCGCGACAAGATGACAACGCCGATTAGCAATCAGGCGTATGAAGTTGCTCCGCGATTCGAGACAACTCGGCTACCGACTGCACATTGAATTTTTCCATTACGCTTGAACGGTGTGCTTTTACCATCCGCTCGGAAATACCCAACTCGACGGCAATCTGCTTGTTGCGCTTGCCAGCGGTAACACGCGAAAACACTGCGCTCTCGCGCGGAGACAACAATTTGTAGCGAGCTCCCAAATCGGTCAGCTTGGCTCGATTCGATCGACTTTCCGCGTCACGAGCCAAAGCAGATTCAACGGCAGACAGCAGAGCCTGATTCTCAACGGGCTTGGTGAGGAAGTCCACGGCCCCGGCCTTTATCGCCCGGACGGTGGTCGGAATATCGCCGTGGCCTGAAAGAAACACGATGGGTATCGAGTCGCCCGACTTGAAGAATGCCTCTTGCAGATCCAACCCGCTCGGACCGGGCATCCGAACATCCAATACTAAACATCCGGGGCAATCTGATTGTCGATTTAATAGAAAGTCGCCGGCGGACGCATGAACCCGCACCTCATAGCCACTCGAACGTAGCAAGCGAGCCACCGCAGTCCTGACAGAGTCGTCGTCGTCCACGACATGCACGATCGGAGAAAAAGAAGTCATATGCCAGGAAATGGGGGGACTGCTCGCCAAGCCGGCCGCTTGCGTTCCTCAGTCCGTTCAAACAAATCGCGGTCGGCTGGCGGTGCCGTACGGTTTCATCCGCGCAACCATAATACCATAGCTAGTTGATGGCTACTGAGAATTAGATTGATCTATTCCTCCTCACAGATCAAACCGCAGCGGGAG
>CAZJWY010000265.1:0-4864 GCA_964549545.1 uncultured Planctomycetaceae bacterium
TTTTCACGCCGGCGACCGTGGGGGAGTTGTCTTCGGCGGGAAAACCGAGCTACTGCTCTACCACTTCATCGACAATCAGCTTTTCCGTATCACCGCGTATCTGCCGACCGACCAGTTCCACTTAGTGAGCGAAGCTGCCGTCAAAAAGTACGGCCCGGTAACTCGCGAAAACCAGCGTCCTCGCCAATTGATTTGGGAAAACGAAGTATCCTCCGTCGTTCTCACCCGTGGCTCAGTCCATCCTCGTGAACCATCTGTCCTTGAGCTCGTTCACAAACAGCTCGACGAACTAGCTGCCTCCCGCGCCCCCAACGCCGCCGCCGATATCTGAACCAACAAAAACAGCCCGGTCATCATGGTTTGGTCATCCGACATTTGCTATCCAACCGCTTGCGGCATAGTGCGACTTTTTAAACAAAGCCGTCCTCCGACCCAAAATGGGTCGGCTATATATCCATTCGCGATGCGAATGGTTCTTACTTCGAAATCGGTGCCAAACTTTCCCTGTATCTCTCCAAAACCTCGCGCGGCTCCAGGTTGAAGATCGCCTTCCCTTGCGTCGTCCACTCGCGCCCATTGTGCGTAAACACGGCCGTCGCGGCTCGCAGGTTGCCCACTGCCTCGACTTCCTCCATGCCCCCCCCTTCGATCGCTTCGAAGCCGATCGTCACGCCGACCAGCCCTACGATCTCGCCATTCGCCCGATCTCGCCCCAGCGTCAGCCCCTCCTGAAACGCACACTGCCGCCACTTCAACCCCCGCGGCTTGCCGCTTAGCGACGCATCCTGAAAAAACTTCGATTCCAGCGTCTGCCGATCCCGAGCAAACTCCCGCACGGCACGTCGTACGCGTAGCGCAAACATCTTCGGCCGCAGCATGGCCCAACCGAGCCACGCGCACACCGCAATCGCGAGTACCAACACTCCGACGATATAAGCCAACACGATGAGCGACCGCGATCCTGAGAAACGCTCGACGAGCCCCCATCACGAGATCGGGCGCTCCGCCGTACGGAAACAAGCCGCTACTGTAGCACGAACCGCCTCATCGTTGAACGGGCGGTGCTGTGAAGAGTGGCTTTACAGGCTCGTTCGTAGGTTCATTGGCCGGCGCAACAGTGGGCTCGACAATCGGCTCCGGTTCTGGCATGGCTTTGTCGGGCATGATCACGGGAGCAGCCTCGGCCGATCGGGTTTCTTCCACTGACGCTGGAACCGTAGGCTGGGACCAAGATGCCGGAGTCGTTGGCACGGCACCCTCCATCGCAGTTGGCGACTCAACAAACCGCCCCCCACCGTCACAGCTTGTGCAACCGTAATAGGGTGTTGGCGCGTACGGCAAGCGAGTCGGCTTTCCCCAGTAGCAACCGTCGTGCTGAATGGGCCCCAGTATCCATGGCGCATGATATCCGCCGCCGAACCCATGCCCCGTCCGCTGGCCAAAATTGCTGGGCACGTTCCAATACCCGGCCCCCTGCGCCAGCTTGCTGCCGCTCGCACTCCAAGCGATAGCGCAAAACACGGCCAAATACAGACTCAAAACTTGCCGGCGCATGGGAATATTCCTCATACCGAAACAAGAGCAGACAACACGGCCCTTCGAGACACATCGAACCGCGCCCCGCAAAACAATCAAAGAAGCCCCCCAAAGCGTCGCGCCTTACCCAAACGCTACGACCGTTACCACAACCGTCAGCTCTCGGCGGAAGCCAGGGACTCAAGGGCTGCAACACAGCAAAAACAACAACTTCCCTGCGTCCCCGCACGAATCAATCGTTGTAATTATGGCGCTCCAGATACTCGGTCATGAAATGCCGAGAAATAAGCCGGTCCACATCAAAGATATGGGCCAATAATGCCGCTCGAATCCACATCCCGTTACGAGCCTGCCGGAAATACATCGCCCGTGGATCGTTGTCGATCTCTTGCGGAATTTCGCCAAAGTGCTGATCTCGCGGGAAGGGATGCAAGATCGGAGCATACTCCTTCATCCGGCCAACTAGTTCCGGCGACAGGCAATACCGTGAGAAGTCGATCTGCGAGAGCGACGCGGCATCCGCCGGATTGTTGTGTTCTTTCTGAATTCGCGTCATGTAGAGCGCGTCGAGTTGCTCGATCACTGGCTTGCCGTCGAGCATCTCGTCGAACGAATCGAACTCATAAAACCGTACATTTCGATCCACCAACCGCTCGCGCATGTCCTCGCGCATCGACAGCGTCGGGTGGTCAGGCGACACGAACACCATCCGCGCGTTCTCGTACAGCGCCAACAGCATGGCCAGCGATCGCACCGTGCGCCCGCGTCCGATATCGCCGCAGAACCCGTACGTCTTATCCGCCAATCCCTTGGTGAGTCCGGCATAACCCTTTCGCTCGCGCAGCTCGTCGAATCGATTGCCGTGGGACGGACTTAAGTCTGTCCTATTCAACCCCGGCGAATCTTTGGGGCTATCAAATTGAAACGACCGCTGCAACGTGTAAATGTCCAGCAAAGCCTGCGTCGGGTGTTCATCGGCTCCCGACCCGGCGTTCACGATCGGCACGGTCCGATTGCCACTCTGCTCCAGATCGTTCATCAGATATGCACACGACTCGGCCAGCCGCGCGATCGGGCTCCGCATGATAATCACGTCGAAGTAGCTGCTGAACATGCGGATCGAGTCGAACCGCGTTTCGCCCTTCGTTTCCGAAGACGTGCTCGGATCGCGCACTTCGTTGCATGTCATGCCCAAAATCTGGCACGCGGCCGAGAACGACAAAAACGTCCGCGTCGACGGCTGTGTGAAGTACAACATCGCCCGCCGATGAGGGAGCAGATTGATTAGGAAGTCCTGGCCCGTGCGACTCTTCGACAGAATGCGGATCATATCCGCAATGCCGCCCAACTCATCGAGAAACGGGGCGGTAAACTGCCCGGAAAAAATGACGTGCCGAATTCGCCCATTCCGCTCAAACTCGGGCGATTTCATCCGCACAGGTCGCTGTAAACGCGACTCGTACAGGTCGAGATCACGCTCGTCCTGCGTTTTCGGCCGTTGCATTGTGGGGGCGCTCGACATATCTCACCGGCTGCCATGCCAAGAAGGAATGCGTTTCACTTTTTATCGCACGCCCAATGCCCCATCGTCAAGCCATTGCCCCCTCGTTCCCACGCTCTGCGTGGTAACGCACTTCCTCGACGCTCTGCGTCGTTCCGGCGTTGAAGGCCGCAGAGCGGCTATGTCTTGCGTTCCCACGCAGAGCGTGGGAACGAGTAATAACTCTGGCTGACGGCCGATAGCCGACAGCCGATAGCCAAATTAATCCGCCACCCGCCACCGCACTTCAAACAACCGCATCATCGCCAACACCAGCGCCGCGCAATAGAAAATCGACCACACCACAAACCCGAAGAACACACGTAAATCCGAATTGTCGACCACCGCCGCCCCCACTGCCCGCGCATCGTCCGACTGAATATCGAGCGGCAGCGCAAACGTCGCCGAAAAGGGGCTGATCACCCCCAGTTTTTCCACCACCGCGGCCTGCGTCGTCCCCTTATAAAACGTTTCCGCAAAAAACTTTACCGCCACCGGCGCGGCAAACATCACGACGATAATCAAATACGTCGAAATCAGGCTGGTTGAAGTCTTCTGAAAAATCGTCGAACAAAACAACGCCGTCACGGCCGTGATTACGCACGTCAATGCCACGATCAGCACATAGCCGACCATCGTCGGGAGATGGCTCCAAAACGGCCACGGCATCAAGCATGCCAAGAATACCGGCCAAAGCAAAAACGCCGTCAGCACGCTCGACACGCGTAGCCCCGAAAGCAGCTTTCCCCACAACATCTGCCACGGCGTCACCAGTGTCACCAACAGCAAATCGAGCGTTTGCCGCTCCCGTTCGCTCGTCACGCTTCCGGCCGAAAACACCGGCCCCACGAGCATACTGAACAAGATCACGTACGAGATGTACCAAGCCGCCCAAGCCGGCACGATATACAAGCACGCCGCCATCACGAATATCGCCAGGAACATGCTGATCTGAATCACCAGTCGCAGCATCAGCGTCCCCTGGCTGAAGATTTCGCTGCGCATCTCCTTATCGTAGATCGGATTGACGCCCTCCTCTAGGAACGTGGTCCGCTTCGGCGGCGCGAAGAGCTTATCCGGAAACTCGTCGCGCTTGATGTAGAGCCCGACCGCGTCGCGGGCTTCGGTCTCCAAGTCGATAACCTCTTTCCCCTCGCTTCCCAGGTCGGGCGGATAAAGCAGCCGCTGACACGCGTCGTGCCACATCATCGCCCCGACCGATAGGCAAGCGATCGGCACTACCGTCACGGTGACCAACAACCGTAACTGGCCAAGCTGCTCCATCTGGTTCCACATCAGCACACAAACCACCGCCAGCGGCAGGATCATGAGATACGACACCACGAGCGACGCACTTGTCCGCTTGAAGTAGCTGCTCGCCCACAGGCTGATCATCCCGAACAGCCCCACGGCACAAATCATCGCCAAATACGCGGCCAATACCTCGTACAGCGACACTCCCCCCAGCGGCAAGCAGAGCATCACGATCGGCAGCGAACAGATCATAAGAATGCCCAAATGGCACAGCGCTGCAAATAGCTTGCCCAGCACGATCGCTCCGGGCCGGAGCGGCGTCGCCAGCAGCATCTCGTAGCTCATCCGCTCCTTTTCACCGGTAATCGCCCCCGCGGCAAAGCTCGGCGCCATCATCGACGCCAACATGAACTGCCCGAAGAAGAACAAGTTCACCAGCCGTTTTGCCGCCGTTGGCTGAGCCAAATCAAGCCGCTGCTCCTGCGGCCAGGCCAGGTAAACCACAATCCCCAACAACGCGACATAGATAAACAA
>CAZJWY010000266.1:0-4814 GCA_964549545.1 uncultured Planctomycetaceae bacterium
CCACCACGCTCGCTGCTGCCTTCGCCGCCTTCGATCCCGTGGCCGAGCAGGTTGAGGACTTCCTCGCGGACTTCCTCCAGCTTGAGACCAAGGTTCATGAGCACCTGGGCGGCAACGCCCTCTTGCTCGCGCAGGAGCCCGAGCAGAATGTGCTCGGTGCCCACATAGTTATGGTTCAGGTTGCGGGCCTCTTCCATCGAATATTCGATGACCTTCTTGGCCCGTGGCGTCTGCGGCAGCTTGCCCATCGTGACCATGTCGGGGCCGCTCTGAACAAGCTTCTCAACCTCCAATCGGATCTTGCGGAGATCGACGTCGAGGTTCTTAAGAACGTTGGCGGCAACGCCGCTGCCCTCTTTGATGAGGCCCAAGAGGACGTGCTCCGTGCCGATATATTCATGGTTGAAGCGCTGCGCCTCCTGGTTGGCGAGCTGCATCACCTTTCTGGCTCGATCGGTAAATCGTTCGTACATTTCACTCTCCGGGTGTAATCGACTAACAGCTACCGCTGGGTGGGTTTCCGTCAGTCGGCTCTATATTGTATGCGCGTGGTCAAATGGAGCGTCGGGACTGTTTTCGACCCGAGTCGCCTGATTTGGCCACTCAGAATTTGCTCAATAAATACTCACCAGGAATTCGGCTTGCTGGCATCAAGAAACGAGACCGCGATTGGACGCTGAACCGAGGCTCTGCGCCAACCGCAAAAGTCCCTGAAAGTGTAGCCCCGGAAACGGCCCCGTTCAAGGCAACTAGTTTCGCCCCTTGAACTTAAGGCAAAGCTAGTTTTCGCCTGTTCTGTCCGCAAATGGGGCTAAGCGGTATGATCTAACGTGATTTCGTGCAATGCGCCTGATAGCAATTGTGATGGGCCGGTATGCCTCAGACCCCAATTATTCGGATTCTCGACGCCTCGGTGAACCGAGCCTCTGAAGGGCTGCGAGTGGTCGAAGATTACGTGCGGTTCGTGCTCGACGACCCGTTTTTGACAGGGCAGGCGAAGACGATCCGGCACGATTTGGCGGCCATCGCCCGAACAATTCCAATGTTGGAACGACACGCTGCCCGCGACACTCATGCGGACGTGGGAACCTCGATTTCGACCGACTCCGAAGGCTCGCGCCGCGATGCCTGGGATGTCTGCTCGGCCAGTTTGGAGCGGACCGAGCAATCGCTAAGGAGCCTGGAGGAATATGGCAAGCTGGTCGATGGCGAATTCGCAGAACGCATCGAATCGCTGCGATATAGCGTCTACACGCTGGAGAAAGCAATCGACGTAGGTCGGTCGAGCCGAGACCGACTTCAAAACGTTCGCCTGTGCGTATTGGTAGGCGGCTGCGATTCGGCTGATCTGTTCGACAGGCTGATTGGCGAGTTGGTCGAAGCAGGCGTCGGAATGATCCAGCTTCGGGACAAGCAGTTGGACGACCGCGATTTGGTTGCCCGTGCGCGAACGCTTGTCCAACGAACGCGGGAGACACAATCTCTCGCTATTGTGAACGACCGGGCGGACATCGCGGCCGCGGTGGGGGCAGATGGTGTCCACGTCGGGCAGGCAGACTTGTCGGTAAAAGATGCCCGTGCGATTGTGGGGACGCGGATCCTCGTTGGCGTGTCGACGCACAACATCGAGCAAGCCCGGGCGGCGGTGCTGGATGGAGCCAACTATCTTGGCGCGGGGCCGACGTTTGCTTCGCGAACAAAAAGTTTTAGTGACTTCGCTGGATTGGAATACTTGCGTGCGGTGTCCAGCGAGATTCGACTCCCGACGTTTGCGATTGGGGGGATTACGGCGGAGAATTTGTCGAGTGTGTTGGATACCGGTGTGCGGCGGATTGCGGTGGGTTCAGCGGTGATCCGTGCTGCGGATCCGACGTTTGCGGCTCGTGAGTTGTTGAATGCGTTGAGTGGTAGATGCGAGGCCGCTGAAGCGGCCGCGCCGTCCCAGACCCTAGCCTCCAGTCCCTAAATCCTCATCATGCTTCACGCTGTTGTTATGGCCGGTGGGACCGGCACTCGGTTTTGGCCGGCGAGTCGGAACGACGCGCCCAAGCAACTGCTTCAACTTGTTGGCGGGCAGACGATGCTTCGGCAGACGATCGATCGACTCGGCGATCTTACTTCGAGGGACCGGCAACTGATTGTCACGAACACGCGTCTGGTCGAGGCAATCCAAAAGCAGCTACCTGAACTGCCAGCCGCTGCGATCGTGGGCGAGCCATGCAAGCGGGACACCGCGCCATGCGTTGGTCTGGCGGCGCTATTGGTCCATCGTGCGGATCCCGATGCAACGATGGTCGTCATGCCGGCCGATCACGTGATTCGGCCCGCGGAAAAGTTCCAGGCTACGATTCGACAAGCTGCGGCGTTAGTCGACGCATTGCCTGGGCGAATCGTCACGTTCGGCATTAAGCCAACGTATGCGGCCGAGATATTTGGGTACATTCACCGCGGTCAGCCTATCGAGCGACCGGTCGGCGACGCACCAACTTTCCAAGTTCGCCAATTCAAAGAAAAGCCGGATGGTGCGACGGCCAAGAAATACCTCGACTCGGGCGAATACTATTGGAATAGCGGGATTTTCGTGTGGCGAGCTCGTACGATTTTGGATGCCCTGCGTGAGCGGCAGCCCGAGATGCTTGGCCATTTGGAGACGATCGTGAAGGCTTGGGATACAAGCGATCGAGCGGCTGTGTTCGAACGCGAGTTTAGGGCGATCAAGCCGATTTCGATCGACTACGCCGTGATGGAGCACGCGACGGACGTGGCGGTAATCGAAGCGCCGTTCGAGTGGGATGACCTGGGCGGCTGGCAATCGCTAGCCCGCTTGGTCGGCCAAGATGACAACGCGAATGCAATCGTGGGAAAACATCTGGGCCTCGATACGAGCGGCGCGATCGTTCGTACGAATGACGATCACCTGGTCGTCACGCTAGGGCTTAAAGACGTCATCGTCGTCCACACGCCCAATGCGACGCTCGTGGCAGATAAGCATAGTGAGGAACAGATTCGACACGTGGTGAAGAAGCTAGAAGAATTGGGATGGTCAGAATACTTGTAGCTGAACTCGCGAGAGTTTGGTTTGCTGGAGATCGTCTGAATTCTGGCGAATTCAGCTACGGTCATAGGTCTACCCTGCTCTCGATTCACGGAAGAGGGGATTTGGCATGGATCGTCGACGTTTTTGCACTGCCCTGGTCGCAACTGCGTTCGGCGGCCGCTCCCTGCTGGCTGAACCGGAAGGTGCCAACGTGTCCGACGCTGAAAAACAGGTTGCCGATTTGATGGGCCTGATGAATCAAACCGCGGGCGGCAAGCAGCTTTGGGCCGATGTGTGGTTCTTCCACGATTGGCATATTCAGTGCAACGCGCTGACGGGGCACTATCGTTTGCTGGATGGATCGAACCATCGCCATATGTCGGGCACGTACGAGGAGTGTCGCGACAGAATGGACGAAATCCACAAGCGCGACAACCTGCCGCCAATGGAAGGCAAGGCGATCATCGTGCTGCATGGGCTGTTCCGCACGCGGTCGTGCATGGCTTCTTTGAGCAGTTCGCTGGCAAAATCGGGCAACTATAAGACATTTTGCGTCGGTTACCCGACAACCCGTGGCAGTATCGAGGCCCATGCTCGGTCGCTCGACAATGTGGTTCGTAGTCTGGAGGGGATGAGCGAAATCAATTTCATCGCGCACAGCCTGGGCAACCTCGTCGTTCGGCGCTGGCTACACGACTTCGCGGCCGCAGAGCGGACGCTGCCGCATGGACAGAAGTTTGGACGAATGGTAATGCTGGCCCCGCCGAACCGGCAGCCGAAGCTCGCGACGATCCTCATTCGCGGCGCACTGGCCAACTATGTGGCGGGACCGGCTGCGGAGGCGATGGCCACGGGCTGGGACAAGCTGGAGCCGAAGCTAGCGATTCCCCATTTCGACTTCGGGGTATTGGCAGGCGGCAAGTCGGATGGCAAGGGTTATAATCCTCTTATTCCTGGCGACGACGACGGTGTCGTCACGGTCGAAAGCACGCGGCTACCCGGCGCAAAGGACTTTCGCCTGTTGCCGGTGCTCCACAGCTTTTTTATGAACGACAAGCGGGTGCATGAGTACGCGATGCGATTTTTCGAGCATGGCTACTTTGAAACATTTGAAGCCCGGCAACCGATCGTCGGGTAGCTGAATTCGCAAGAATTCGGCTACGAACGAATGACAGCCACCAACGTCCGCATTGCCGGCATTGATTACGGGACCATCCGCATCGGCATTGCGCTGGCTGAAACCGAAGTCGGTATTGCGGGGCCATTCGAGAACTATACACGGCGTTCGCCGAAGCTCGACGGTGACTATTTCAAGGCTTTGGCTCAACAAGAGCGGATCGACCGATTCGTGGTTGGTTTGCCGGTTCATCTTCATGGCGGCGAGAGCCAGAAATCGGCGGAAGCAAGAGCGTTCGGAAAGTGGCTCGGCGAAATCACGGGCATTCCTGTCGAGTATTTTGATGAGCGGTTTACGACTTTCGAAGCGGACGAATTGCTCAGTGCTCGCAAGCTGACGAAGAAACAGCGGCAGGCCCGGCGTGACCAACTCGCGGCCCAAATTATGCTGACGGCGTATTTAGAATCGGGCGGGCGAAGCCAGCCGTCGCCGGAGTCGATTGATTGACAACGTGCATTCTATTGATGCTTGCGCGGCAAATAGCGCCACGAAATCAGGGTGCCATGCCCACGGCTTTGCGTGGGCATGCCGAAAAAGGTTGTTAAAACATGGCCACTCCGAGCAGTGGCCATGGCACCCGATGGCTCATTGGTTGCGCAG
>CAZJWY010000267.1:0-4785 GCA_964549545.1 uncultured Planctomycetaceae bacterium
CGCTAAACTGCGTTTGCTCTTTGATTTATTGCGGAACGTAATTTGGTAAGTTGCTCTAACCTAGCAAGTGGCGGTGATACCGTTTGACCGTAGGTCAAGTCGACAAGTTGGCACCGCCGAGGATGGCGTTGGGGAGACAACTCGCCTTCTTTACTGTTCTTCGTCGGTTGCCGGCTGCTTGACGATCAGCACGGGGCACGGGGCTCTGCGCATTACTGCTTCGGCCACGCTACCCATCAGTAGCCGCGAGATGCCCGTGCGACCGTGCGAAGCCATGACGATCAAGTCGACCTTGTTCTCCGTCGCGAACTCCACGATCTCGGCATCGGGTATGCCGGTCAGGGAATGATGCTGGAAATCGACGCCCGGCGAGGTCGGCCGAATGCGGTCGAGCAATTCCCGAGACACTTCCAATTCTCGCTGCCACTCCGCTGCATAGAGCGATGCCGCCTCGCCCATCGATGGGTTGAGAGTGCGCGTGTCATGCACATGCACGATATGCAACGTGGCATTGGAATCGGCCGCCAAGGCCGACGCGTAGTGCAACGCGGCATCGTTCTGCTGAGAGAAATCGGTGGGAAAAAGTATGGATCGAACGTTCATGGCCGCCACTCCTGTTGAAAGTCGCGCTCACTGTCCAGGAAATCGGACGACTTCACTTTGATCTAATAGCAAGAATTATACCAATTAGCATTGGACCGCTAAACGGCGTCTTGATGGATTTGAGGCAAGAAACTGTAACAGGGCGCCAGCGGTAGTTTCGCCGAGACAAGCCCAGCGGCATATTGCTTTTTGTTTCTGTTGCTCTGTTTTTATTGATGCCTGCGCAGCAAATAGCACCACGCAGCAGGGTGCCATGCCCACGGCTTTGCGTGAGCATGCCGAAAGGTTGCTAAACATGGCCACTCCGAGCAGTGGCCATGGCACCCGAAGGCTCGTTGGCTGTGCAGACATCAATAAGTCGAGCTAAGCCGCAAGCGATTGGATTTGATTCCTGTTAAATGCAAGACTGGCCAGGGACCCGTTCTTGGTGGTTTGTGTGCTGAACCGCACACTGCGTGTGCGATTCGGTAGTGTGGTTGCAGGCGAAGCTGAATTACAACCGTCACCGCTCGATATCCATATCCACGTTGTACTTTTCCAGGAGACGATAGAGAGTGCGGCGCCCGATCCCGAGCGCCCGCGCAGCGCGCGCCTTATTGTTGGCATGGCGTTGATAGGTTTCCAAAACGTGATCACGAGTCAGTGTGTCCAAATCGACATCTGTTGCCTTCATCGTTGAGCATGATTGGGCGCTACTGACGATCTCCGGCGGAAGATTCTCCACGCGAATTCGGTCGTCGTCCGCCAGTATTTTCGCGCGATCGAGCGCATTTTGCAGTTGCCGAACGTTCCCCGGCCAACTGTAGCGTTGCAACACAGGAATGACTTCCGAATCCAGTTGCCATTCAGGACCAATCAAGTGCTCGACAAGCAACGATAAATCACCTTCGCGCTGACGAAGCGGTGGAAGCTGAATCGTTAATACATTGATACGGTAGTAAAGATCTTCTCGGAATCGCTTGTTCTCGACCTCTCGCAATAAATCCCGGTTCGTTGCCGCGATGAGTCGCACGTGTACTCGCCGCTCCTTGACCGAGCCCACGCGTCGCAACGTGCCGTCTTCCAAGACGCGCAGCAGCTTGGCTTGCAGCCCCAACGCAAGCTCACCAATTTCATCGACAAACAGCGTGCCGCCATCGGCGACTTCGAACAGGCCGGGCTTCATGCCCGTCGCTCCGGTGAACGCGCCTTTTTCGTAGCCGAACAGTTCGCTTTCCAGCAGCGTTTCGGGCAGCGCCGCGCAATTTATTATCACCAAGGGCTTGTCGGCAAGCGGGCTTGCTTCGTGAATGGCGTGGGCCACCAACTCCTTGCCAGTTCCACTTTCGCCTTGAATGAGGACGGGCTTGTTCGTGGGGCCCACACGAGCGATGAGCCGACACATCTCTTGCATCTGCGGCGATTTCCCGATGATCGAGTTGGCCTTTTGCTGATGGCGAAGCACTTCTTTGAGTTGCAGGTTCTCCTTGCGCAATTGACCTGTCTCGTAGGCGTTGCGGACAAGGCGATCCAGCTCTTTCAGGCGGATAGGCTTGGTAAGAAACTCGCGAGCCCCGAGCTTCATCGCCTCGACAGCCGATTCGATCGTCGCTTCGCCAGTGAGCATGACAACTTCACATTCGGCGTGACGGCACCGCAGCTCTTTCAGCACCTCCAGACCAGACATGCCCGGCATCATCTGGTCCAACACGACGACATTGAATGCCCGTCGTTCCAATAAATCGAGCGCCTCTTCGCCGCTGGCGCATTGCTCGAGGCGGTGGCCTTGGCGTGCCAGAAACGCGCCCATATCGCCGCGGAGGTCGGCATCGTCGTCGACTAAGAGGATATCGAGGGCAGGGCCAGCCGTTGCTGTAGACATCACCGGTTCACAATTTTGCGAAGATACCTTCTATTCGGCCGCACAAACCCGTTCGATGGCGGCCTGCAAGTCGTCTCGACGAACTGGCTTGGTAAGATACGTCCAGTCCACCGACTCGTGGCCAGCCAACTCCACGGGTTTGCTGTAGGCGGAAATCAGTATAAAGGGAGTGGGGCGGACTTCGCAAATTTTGGCAATTGCAACATCGCCGTCCATTTCGGGCATGCGGACATCGGCAATGATCAAATCCGGAGCGTGCGCCGCGCACAAATCGACCAGTTCCCGGCCATTCGTGGCGATGGCCACCACTTCGTGCCCAAGTCGGGGCAACATCACGCGAAAATAGTCGCAGACATCCGGCTCGTCGTCGGCGACGGCAATACGCAATGAACGGCTCATAAGTGGTTTTCCGGCAACGTGATGATGAACTCCGCGCCTACATGCTGGCCGGCGCCGACAACGATACTGCCGCCATGGGCTTCGACAATTCGCCGAGCAATTGCCATACCGAGCCCGGTTCCCTTCGTCTTGGTGGTGAAAAATGGTTCGAATACGCTTTGTTTGGCGAGGGGCGTAAGACCGGGGCCATTGTCGCGGACGCATATTTGCGTGAATGGACGATCCTGCAATTGAACGTGCTCGCAACGAATTTCTACCCGCACGGGATCAGAGCTTGCGGCCAAGGAGTTTTCGAACAGGTTCCGGAAGACTTGAACTATCCGAAAACGATCGAGGGCAAGCAGCGGATGGTCATTTGGGTATTTTTCAGAAAGTCCGGCGTCACGCCCAGCGCGTGATTTCTCCAACTGGTTCCAAGCTTCATGCCACAAACTGCTCAAGCGGCAAGGCTCCATGTGAAGCTGAATAGGCGCCGCGAAGTTGCGAACTTCATCAAAAAGCCGCAGCAAATTGTCTTGAGCCTCTTGCAGCCGCTGGACAAGACGCTGCGCTTCAGGATTGTTTTCAACCTCGAGTTCCAGCATTTCCGTGCAGGATTGGATTCGCTGCAACGCGTTTCGGCTCTCATGCGCGATGCCCGTGATCATTTGGCCGATGCCCGCCAGGCGTTCGGAGCGAAGCAGCTTTTGCTGGTCTTCGCGTTGCTCCGTGACGTCTTGACCGACGACGATCACCGCTGGCGTGCCTTCGAAGTCGTCGAGCCGCTGGGCATTCCAAACGAACCAGCGTTCTCGCCCATCGCAATGGGTGATCGGCCCGTCAAAGGCCTTGATAGGCTGGCCCTTAATCGTCTTTGCCAGCGCGGTTGATACTTCCTCGCGTGCCGATTCGGCGATCAACAGCGACGTGAAACGATTTCCCAATACATCATCTACTCGATATCCGGTCAGTTCTTCACAATCGGGGCTGGAGTAAACAACCGTCTCATCCTCTTTGAGGATCATCACAAGACCGACGGCCGTTTCGACGAGCATGCGAAACTTAGCCTCGCTCCGCTCATGCTCTGCCGCTTTCTCGCGGCGCAGATACTCCGTTTCGTAGGCGTCGTGGATGATCGAGAGATCAAGGTCGATCATCTTGTTGATCGATTGAACGACGGCGCATAAATCCAGCGGCGGCAGTTTAGCCTCTGCACATACCACGCCAATGATTCCATTCCTCAACCGCGACATAGCCGCGGCAACAAATGCCGGATTGAGGCCGATTTCGGCGTGGCGTAGCCCGATCTTCCAACGACGGGTGACATACCCCGCATCACTGTGGCCTTGCAGCGATTCACGCAACCAATTCCGCAGACTCTCCATCAACCGGGCGATTTGTGCAGAGCCTCCCGTGATTACTCGCGACGCATCCGGATGCTTTTGCAGCTCCGAGTAGAAGTCGTCGACCAACGATTCCATACTTCGATCGACAATCCTCGCAATCCTGGCGATACGCTCGGCATCGGATTGGTCCCAATTGACGTAGGACTGCAGGTCGGTGTAACGGGCAAATAGTCGATGCGGCATACGGACGAATCCAGCGTGCTCAGGCGGACGATGGTGCCATTTTATTGGATTGGTTACCTGCGTCATACTGAAATCCGCCTACGTGTACCGCTGGAATTTCGAACTTAGGGATAACTCAAAAACAACTTCGGCAGATAGGATTCACCACGGAGGCACGGAGGACACAGAGAAGACGGAAATAAAGATAGAAGAACACGAATCATCACTGACCTCCACTCATCCATCAGAATCAAGAATGAGACGGAAATAGCCTCTTCTTTGATATTAGCGGGAATTAATGAGGTCTGCGCGGCAAATGACACTACGAGGTAAGGGTGCCATGCCCACGGCTTGGCGTGGGCATGCCGAAAATGT
>CAZJWY010000268.1:0-4678 GCA_964549545.1 uncultured Planctomycetaceae bacterium
AGTTCACACATCAAGGCCGGCGGGAGTCGGAAATCGCCGCCGATCTCAACGCCCAAGGCATCGCCACTGACTTGGGAAGAACGTGGTCGCGCGGAACCGTCCATCAGGTGCTGACGAACGAGAAATACGTCGGCAACAACGTTTACAACCGCACGTCCTTCAAGCTCAAGAAGAAGCACGTGCAGAACCCTCTTGATATGTGGGTTCGCGCCGATGGTGTGTTTCAGCCCGTCGTCACGCCGGAGGCGTACTTCATGGCGCAGGGAATTATTCAGGAACGGGCGCGCCGACTTTCGGACGAGGACATGTTGGTCCGATTGAAGTCCTTGATGAAACACCACCCGGTTCTTTCCAGCCATTTGATCGACGCCGCCGAGGAATTGCCGAGCAGCGCCGCTTATCGAAATCGGTTCGGCAGCCTGCTCCAGGCATATCGCTTGGCCGGCTACGAACCGGATCGCGATTACCGTTTCGTCGAAATCAATCGCGATCTGCGAGCTTTGTATCCCCAGTTGGTCACAGATGTCATGCGCCGACTGGATTCGGTCGGGGCGACCGTCACGCAAGATAACACCAGCGATTTATTGCTGATCAATGGCGAATACAGTGCGACGATGGTTCTTTCGCGCTGCCGGCAAACGCCCGCGGGCTCGCTCCGGTGGATGATTCAACTGGACCGGCAATTGGCTCCGGACATCACGATCCTGGTGCGAATGGATGCGGCAAATCAGAAGCCGGCCGACTTTTACTTGCTGCCGATTATGGACATCGACGCGCCGCGATTGCTGCTCTGCGAAGCCAACGGAGCCTACCTCGACACGTATCAGTTTGACAACTTGGACTACTTCACCACGATGGCCGCACGCCGAAAGATAGAGGATGCAACATGAGTTCGCAATTCGATCCCAAGGTCCGAACGATTCCGGTCGGACAGATCAACATTCTTAATCCGCGTGAACGCGGGAAAAAGAAGTTCGCCCAGATCGTGGAAAATATCGCACGGCTCGGGCTGAAAAAACCGATCACCGTCGCCCATGTGAGCGGCACCAACGGCGACTCGCGGTACGACTTGGTTTGCGGACAAGGTCGGCTGGAAGCGTACATGGAATTGGGACAACTGGAGATTCCAGCCATCGTCGTGGAGGGCACCAAGGAAGACCTCTTGCTCATGAGCCTGGCGGAAAACCTGGCACGCCGCAAGCATTCGACGGTGGAACTGGTCCGCGAGATCAGTTTGCTGAAGGAGCGAGGCTACAATCACACGGAAATTGCCCGCAAGACCGATTTGGACGTAACCTACGTGCGCGGAATTCTGCAGCTGCTCGCCAAGGGAGAAGAACGGCTGTTGCAGGCCGTGGAAAAAGGGCAACTGCCCGTGAGCATCGCGATCACCATCGCCACCTCGGACGACAAGTCCGTGCAGCGTGCCCTGCAAGAAGCATATGAACGCAACGATCTACGGGGAAAATCGCTGCTGCGGGCGCGGCGGTTGATCGAAAGCCGCCGATCGAAAGGCAAGAAGCCACGCGGCGGTCCGCGCAAGCCGGCGGACAAGGCCATCTCGACCGAGCAATTGTTGAAGACGTTTCAGAACGAAACGATAAAGCAAAAGATGATTGTCCAAAAGGCGAAGATCTGCGAGACGCGGCTGTTGTTCGCGGTTTCGGCGGTCAGGCAGCTCTTTCAGGACGACCATTTTGTGACGCTCCTACGGGCGGAAGGTCTCGATTCCCTGCCGCAATACTTGGCGGGACAGATCGAAGGAAGCGAGGCGCGGTCATGAGCGACAAAGTTCGTATGTCCTGCGAGTCGGAAGTGAAACAGATTCCCCTTGCGAAAATCCTGCCAATGCGGATGCCCGACGCCGGTATCCGCAAAACGGTCAAATTCAAATGCATCGAGGCTTCCGTCAAGGAACTCGGCTTGATCGAACCACTAGTCGTTTTCCCTCAGCCGAACAGTGACGGAGCATTCATGTTGCTCGATGGCCATGTACGGCACTTGATCCTGAAAGAACTGCAGCAGACGCACGCGAAGTGCCTGATTGCGACGGAGGACGAAGGATTCACTTACAACCACAAAGTCAGTCGCCTAAGCGCCATTCAAGAACATTTCATGATCATGCGGGCCATCAAGAATGGCGTCTCCGAACCGCGCATCGCGAGATCGCTCGACGTGGACGTGGGAACGATCCGCCAAAAGCGCGACATGCTGGACGGCATTTGCAGTGAAGCGGTGCAACTACTCAAGGACCGTCGCGCGACGGACAAAGCGTTCCGCGAGTTGCGGAAAGTTAAGCCCATGCGGCAGATTGAAATTGCCGAACTGATGTGCGCCGCCAGCAACTTTTCCGTGGGCTACGCCAAGTGCCTAGTGGCCGCGACGCCCTCCGAGCAAATGCTCGATGGTGATCGCCCCAAGGAACTGGGCGGCCTTTCGCCCGAGGACATTTCGCGGATGGAACACGAAATGGAATCACTGGGGCGGGAGTTCAAAGTGATCGAAGAATCCCACGGTAAGAACGTGCTGAACTTGGTGCTCGTCGTGGGCTATTTGCGAAAACTCCTGGATAACGCCCGTGTGGTACGATTCCTGTCGCCAAACCACCCGGAAATTCTGGTTGAGTTCCAGAAGCTCGTCGAAGCGAAGCATTTGCAGGACGCGAGCGAGTCCTAGAACCGGGAAATGGAATCCTATTCCTGATGCTTAGCGGGTTTGACCACGGTTAAATCAAGATGCTCGGCCTCTTGAAATTGGTGAACCGCCAGCTGCACCTTGCGCTCAGTACGGCGGTTCACAAGAACCTCGGCCATTAGTTGATCAAATGGATCACGAATAGTGCGGACAAAAGGTACGCTGCCATTGAGGTCCGTTCGTAAGTTACCAACGAGATACAGATAAAACCGCTGTCGAATCTGATTTGACCTCGCACTCTTCCACTCGTTCCAACTCATGTCTTGGACGCGGGCGCAGACGCCCGACGACTTCAGCTCGATCAGCCTATCGGGATCGACTTTATTGTCGGGGGACAGTGAGACCACGTCGAACCCAGGCCATTCTGCTGGCACGCCATGCGCCTCGATTAGCTTTCTGAAAGCGGAATCAAAATGGCTACAGCGGGCCCGAGCCACCGCGATTCGACTCGGCGACGAGACGTCGAATACAACCGCGTTCGGTTGTGGTTCTTCACGTGCTGGGTCAAACATCGTAACCTCCGGCGCACCCGCTTTCCGCAAGCGAGACAGCTCGTAAGACATCACGATTGCCATGCCCAGCGCATTGAGACGGTCGAGATCGGTGTGTCCGCCGTATCCTCGCCCATGTTCGCCATCACCGTTTTGGTCGGCACCGTCATTGTCGGAATTGCCGCGATTGTCAGTCTTGGTTGGTCCACTTGGTGGACCAGCGGTTCCAAAAAGCTGAATCGGAACGCCGTCCACAAGAATTTCATTCTGCGAATAAAGTGGGGATTGCTTGGGTTGATCGCCAACGGCACCATTCCCTAGCGGTTGTTCCGCAGGCTTTTCCGAATCGGGTTTTGAAATTACCGTTTTCGGCTCGTCCTGCCCCGGAGCTTCGGATTGAGTCGCTGGATCGTCTGGAAGAACATTGTCTTCGAAAAGCAGGAAGCGACGCTCCGCGATATCTGTTGGAGCACCGGCTCGCTTCAACAAATGCTCACGTTTCGCGAGCGGCGAGCGTATTAAGGCCAGGAACGATTCAAAGTAGCCCGGACCAAGCACTTCCCCAAATGCTGTTGCGAGGGCATCGGCGTCATCCTCGGTGGGCGGCCAGATTGCTTCTCCCCAACGGACAAACGCAGTCATGCGACCATCCGGACTGCTTTCATCGACGAACGCCTCTCGTTCCACTGCATTCAGAAAGAGCTCCTGGCCGTCCAACGTACACTTCAGTCGAATGCGTGACACCGGCTCCAAACTAAACACGAGCCGGCGCAGTCGCGCCGCGTCACGACGCAATTGCGTCTCTTCCACTCGATCGGCACCCACTCTCGCGAGGATATAGGGTGCCAATTCACGCAAATGGGATTGCCAAGCAGCTTTATCATCAGCCGAAAACTCGTCGCCCTCAACACTTGGCATCCAACGTAACGATTCCTCAAGAATCCGGCAGCCGAATCGGTCGATCAGTGTATTCTTGCCGCCCCTTTCGGCCTCAAGCACGAATGTCCAAAGTGGATTGGTCGTGCGTAATCGGTCGCGCGTATCGCGCCGATCAAGATAAAACACGGCGGCGGCGGATTTGAAGTTCAATTTTCCGGAACCGTCATTTACGAGCAACGGAGCGCTGCGGAGGCAGCCATCCGACGCGTTCGTTCCGCCACCCCCCAACAGTTCGAGAACGTTTCGATATGCCGGGCGAATCGTCTCGCGAAGTTCCTGCCGTAGATCGACGCCTTCTTCAACTTGTTTTCCGAATATGGTTTGCAGGCGTGAAATGACAACCATCGCGTCTGTCTCACCAAAGCTGGCCGGCGATAACTCCTCGCGAACTCCGATTGCTTGCATAAGCCCTCTGGCTCGGCCGCGCAGAATATCCGTTGGCAGGTCGACGGTTGGCAATAGGCACGGTGTGCCGTCTCGCCCCTTTCGCCCAAAACGTCGAATTACCTCCTGCGTTGGCAACCACACTTGGGACGGCTCTCGGGGTCCGTGCC
>CAZJWY010000269.1:0-4605 GCA_964549545.1 uncultured Planctomycetaceae bacterium
AGTGGGTTCGGTCCTCCACGCAGTATAACCCGCGCTTCAACCTGCTCATGGGTAGTTCACGTGGTTTCGCGTCTACCGCCAACGACCAATTGTCGCCCTATTCAGACTCGGTTTCCCTGAGGCTTCGGCCCGAAGAGCCTTAACCAAGCCGCAGACGGTAACTCGCCGGATCATTATGCAAAAGGCACGCCGTCACACATTACACCGAAGTGTCATAGTGCTCCGACCGCTTGTAAGCGTATGGTTTCAGGTTCACATTCCTCCCCTAACAGGGGTTCTTCTCATCTTTCAATCGCCATACTGAGTTCGCTATCGGTCATCAGGGAGTATTTAGCCTTACGAGATGGTCCTCGTAGATTCAATCGGGATTCCACGTGGCCCGATTTACTCAGGTACCGCTCGAGAGATTGCTAGTTGCCACATACGGGACTGTCACCCTCTATGGTTCAACTTTCCAAAAGATTCTGTTAACCAGCAATTTTGTAACTCTCATGTGAACGGCCCTACAACCCCACGGAGGAAACCTCCATGGTTTGGGCTATTGCGCTTTCGCTCGCCACTACTGACGCAATCGATTTTTCTTTCTTTTCCAGTGGGTACTTAGATGTTTCAGTTCCCCACGTTGGCCACGCATAGCTATGTATTCACTATGCGCTAATTCGGGAATCTCGGGATCATCACTTATTTGCCAACTCCCCCGAGCTTTTCGCAGACTGTCGCGCCCTTCATCGCCTCCTGATGCCAAGACATCCCCCATACGCCCTTAGTAGCTTGGCCACATTAATCTAAAGCTCTCAAACACGCGCGGGGCAAGCCCCGCCGCTAAATGGGAACGTCAACTAATGATTGGTGAGTCGGTTGCATATCCGACCCACGCTACGTTTGCCCAAATCTTCGATTAAGATTTGGGCGAGTAACGCTCAAAACAAACAAAACAAACAATCTAAGGACAAATTTAAAGAGTCTTGTGCCAGACATGCTGACCTTGCTTACCGGGCTCGCGAACGAGCCGGCTCGCTGACCTTGGTGCTTGCGCACTTTGATCGGCTGCATGACTGGCAAAGATGCCACTCTTGCTTTCTTCAAACCAAAATTGTCAAAGATCAAACACGGACCACGGGGATGAACCCCGGGGCTCGCTACCGGTCACATTCTACCGGCTCTGTTCGACACAACTGTACGTCAGACTAAAGTCTGACCTACGGTTTGCCAATGGACAGAGGCCGATAAGGCAGTTGCTTCCCTCCTGGATCGGGCTGCCTTATCAGCCTCTGGCCACTCGCGGTGGCGTCTCCTCTGATGAGCTATTACTCCTTCAGAGGAATCGCAAACTATAGCGACACACGTTCGACATGTCAAACGCGTGAGATTTTGATTGTACGGATGTCTTATCGGGCGACAAGGGGGCTATTTCAGAATTTTTAGAAAACATCCTGGGACCGAAACCGCTGGCAAAATGGGTAGTTCCTGGCGTTTTCCAGAAGCCGGCTTTGGTAAATCAAACGCCCCCGAAAAGACGCAACCAACGACGAGTAACGACGGCAATCGTGCCGCAAATGAGTGGCAAAATCAGCAGCCACATCGCCATGGTCGACATCCAGGGAAGGAGCGTGAACCACGGCACCAACGCGCCGATCGCAAACGACTGAATGTCGCCGCGCCCGAAAATGGCGGCGACAACCAGCGGCGTGGGAAGGACGCAGCAGACACTTACAAAGAACAAAGACCCGACCAAATCGCGAAACGACGAGGCAGCCCCCATAGCCAAAAATAGTACAACGATGGCGACCAAGAGCCAAACGAGGTTAAACTGAAACTTGGGCAGCAGGAACGAGCGTCGCGAGGGAGGCGCTGAAGAAGGGAACGGATCAGACATGAGGCCACCGGCTGCCGGCGAGTTTTTGCTCGAATGTAAGGCAGACGAATCATACCATTCGGGCAGGGCGGGGCCAAATCGCAGGATTGGCGGAGCAAATCGCCATTTTTGTCATGGTGAGCTTGGTTGGTGTTGGACGGCGTGGGCGCCGCCGCTAAAGAGTTTGCGACAACAACTAAAATTAATATGGCTAGACGCTGGCCTGCCGCGAGGATGGTTCGTTGGCGATTTGCCGGGCGCGAGCGAGCAGCACTTGAGCACTTTCGGCTGGCTTGAGTTCCGCCGCTCCGGTGCAGAGGATGATTTGCAACTCGCGGTCGACGACAGGGAGAATGCAACCGACCGCCGCGTTGCTCATGCGTTTGGCGGTTTGGTTCGCCTCGACGAGCGTACTGCCAGGCAGCATGACGACGAATTCGCCATTTCCGAGCTTGGCCAGAACGTCCATCTCGCGCAGAGCTTTTTCCAGCGCCGGGGTCGCGGTTTCGACGATCTGTCGCGAGATGGCATTGCCATACTTGCGACAAAGGATGTCGTAGTCTTCGATCTTCAGATACAGGATCGAAATCGGCACGCCGAAGCGATGGCTTTCGGTGACACGGCGCTTGAGCATTTGAATGAACGTGGCGCCGAAGGGAGACATTTCCTCGGCCGAGTCGTCGCTACCTAGTTCTGAGGAGGACGGCGAATCGGCCACCTCGACTGGCTTAACGTGGCCCGCATCGACGACAGGAACCTGGTCGGCGCCGGTGTGCAAGTAGCCGCAATTTCGCCCTGCTTTTTTCGAGGCGTACAGCGCATCATCGGCCCGGCGAATGAGGCGCTGCACGTCGTCGTCGGCTTGAAATTGTGAGACACCCAGGCTGCAGGTGACTTTCAGTGATTTATCGCCGAAGATGGTGGTCGAGGCTTCAATGGCAGCGCGAATGCGTTCAGCAACCTTGCAACCACTAACGGCATCGGTAGCCGGCAGGATGGCGGCAAATTCTTCGCCGCCGTAGCGGCAGGGGACGTCCATCTCGCGAGATTGCTTGCCGAGGGCTTTGGCCACTTGGCGGAGGACTTCATCGCCTACCTGGTGGCCATGCGTGTCGTTGAACTTCTTGAAGTAGTCGATGTCGAAGAGGATCAGCGTACAAGGGGTACCTTTGCGTTGCCACTCGCCGAAACGTCGCTTGAGTTCGTCGTCGAAGGCGCGGCGATTGGACAGTCCCGTCAGGGAGTCGGTTCGGGCCTCGGATTCGTGAGCTTTGATTTCCTCGGCTTGGGCCGCGAGCTGCTGCTCGGCTTTTTCAAGTCGCTGCTGCAAGGTGGCGTTCGCGGCGATCATTTGATCCATTGCGACAAACACGGCCGCGTTCGCGTTGCCAGACTCGCGGTCGATGCCGGCCAGGTCGGCGGAGATCGCTTTCATCTTGGCGGCGTGGTCACCGACATCGCTGGCTACGTTTTGAGCCAACTCGGCAACGCGGCTAGCGGCCATTGCGGCTCGTTCGGCGGTTCGCTCGGCATTCTTCTTGGCGTCGTCCACGGGCGCTGGCTTGACCGAAGGCTTCTTGGTTAGTTCCGGGGGGGTAATAGCCGGCTTCCCCATTTTGGCAGCGACGAACCAAATTCCAGCAGCGAACCCCACCCCTAGCGCGATGCAAGCGCAAAGGAGGTTGACCACCAGAAAAGTACCCACAGCCGCCGGTAAGAGAAACATGAAGGTTGATCCCAAAGATGCCATCGCCATTTGAGTACTTATCGGATACGCAGACCTAGCGGGTCGTCATCAGAAGGTTGTTTCGACAATGGTTTTCGCTGGAGTAATTTTTGAAAATTAGGTTTTGAGCAATCGAAGTCAATACAATACCGGCCAACATCATGGGGTTATCGCCTCGAGTAGGCAACCGAGACTTGCCTGCACGGCCACTGCGGGTTTTGTTGATTGTACGGATTGATGCAGTCTCCGTAGTATTGTCCAAACGAGCTCGCTCGTGCTACGAAATTGGACGCAATGCGCAAAAAAGAGGCCCGGCTCCCGTATTGTACGGAAGCCGGGCTCTGTAATTGTTGCTTTGAGCTTAGGCCCTTGGGACTCGCTGCAGCAAGTAACAGAAGGCACACGACTCAGAAGCAGGTGGTGGCCGCCTGAGGCGACCCGCCGGCCAATCTCAGGTTAAACCACCTCGTTGGCTAGAACATATGTCGATCAAAGACCACCTCCTTCCTACTAGCTTGTGATGGCTAGGCCAATCTAGAAAGCCAAAACAGACAGATCAGCTTTGCCCTCTAGTAACTCGTGCCGCGTAAGCACGAACCTGTCGCCTTTTATTATAATCGGGCAACTCGACAAGTCCAAATATTAGTTTAAAGGATTTTGCCGCTGGAAAATTAGACTTGCCGGGGCGGGAAAAGGTTCGCCTGGGGCGTGGAAGAAGGACAGGATAACGGGATTAGCCGGATCGGCAGGATGGAAATTGGATAAAAACCGGCGGGAGCGAACCTATCGTGGGCTGTGGCTTCTCTTTGCCAGTCTTCGATCTTGTAAATCCCGCCGATCCAGTTATCCCGTCGAATTCTCAGTCCCAAATGCAGTGGATGCGCGACATGAATCGTAAGCAGTTGCAGAAACTTGGCGTGCCGCCGGATTGTGCGATGACGGCGATTCGGGCTCTTTCTCGGGCGGCGGAGCAAGGCACGGGCATGGGGATGAAGGGGCAGCGGGCGCGGCAGTTGGTGGCCTC
>CAZJWY010000270.1:0-4578 GCA_964549545.1 uncultured Planctomycetaceae bacterium
AGCCCTTCGTTGCGAAGCTCGGCGCCCAACGCCACGCTATGCGAGCCATCGCCCCAGTCGGGCTGATTCAGTTTCACTCCGTGCCACGCCATTGTCGCATCACGAAGTATCTCGCTGAGACTTACGCGCTGTCGTTCGTGCTTTGTGCTACGCAATACGCGCCGCTCGCAGAGTAAGCGAACAAACCGGTGAACGTCGCCATGCTTAGCAAGAAGTGACCAGTCAAACCAACTTATGTCATTATCGTGGCAATAGGCGTTGTTGTTGCCGCGTTGAGTACGTCGAACTTCGTCGCCCATCAGGATCATGGGCGTCCCCAGCGACATCAATGTGATGGTCAAAAAGTTTTTTACTTGGCGGTTGCGCAACTTCTCCACTGCTGGGTTCGTGGTTTGGCCTTCGACGCCGCAGTTCCAACTGCGGTTGTCGTTGGCGCCGTCGCGGTTGTCTTCGCCGTTCGCCTCGTTGTGCTTCTGGTTGTAGGAAACGAGGTCGTTAAGCGTAAATCCATCGTGGCAAGTCACGAAGTTAATGCTCTGCTCGGCTTCGCGCTGCTTGTATCCATAGATCTCAGAGCTTCCAACCATCCGGTCTGCTACCAGGCGCAGCGCGCCGGGCTCACCGCGGAAGAAGTCTCGGACATCATCGCGGAAACGGCCATTCCATTCCCGCCAGGAGTCACCAATAAAGCTGCCAACCTGGTACAGCCCAGCGGCGTCCCACGCCTCGGCGATCAGCTTTGTACCTGCCAGTGCCGGGTCCGACTCGATATCCCAGAGCACCGGTGGGTTCGGTAGCGGTCGGCCGTCGGCATCGCGGGATAGGATGGAAGCCAGGTCGAAGCGGAACCCATCGACATGCATGTGTTCCACCCAGTAACGAAGGCTGTCTACGATCATCCGCCGCACGATCGGATGGTTGGCATTGAGTGTGTTTCCGCAGCCGGTGTAGTTGGCGTACCGAGCGCCACCTTCCTCAAGCATGTAGTACGTTGGGTTATCGATGCCACGAAAGCAGGCTGTCGGTCCACGTTCGTCGCCCTCGGCCGTGTGGTTGAACACTACGTCGAGAATGACTTCGATGCCGGCGCGATGGAGCGCCTTGACCATGTCGCGGAATTCGTCGACCGGATCAAGTGGGCCCTGCCGGGAGCTATATGCCTGGTGCGGGGCAAAGAATGAGATTGGGGCATAGCCCCAATAATTGACTTTTCCTGGCGGACAATCGTGTGCGTCGAATTGGAAGACCGGCAGCAGTTCTACCGCAGTGACTCCGAGTTGCTGCAGATAGGGGATCTTTTCGATCAGGCCGGCATAGGTGCCGCGCGTTTTCTCGCCGACTCCGGAACTAAGGTGGCGTGTGAAGCCGCGCACGTGCATCTCGTAAATGATGGTCTGCGCCATCGGCAAGCGAAGCGGTTCGTCTCCTTCCCAGTCGTACTCACCTGGTTCGACAACGACGCTTTTCATCGCCGAGGCGGAATTGTCGCCCGGCTCGGTTGCCGACTGCCGATTGTAGCTCTTCGGGACCACAACGGCCTTACCGTACGGGTCGAGCAACACTTTTTCTGAATCAAACCGCAGCCCGCGAATCGGCGCGTTTGGTCCTCCAACTCGAAAACCATAGAGTTGTCCCGGCAGGACACGAGGCACAAACGCGTGCCAATAGTGATAAGTTCGATTCAATACCGGATCGAATCGAATCACGCGTGATGGGGTGGCGCTGTCGTCCTCGTCAAAGAGCAACAATTCAATGCTTGTGGCTGTTCGAGAGAACAGGCTGAAGTTGACGCCGTTCTCATCGACAGTCGCGCCAAGTGGAAAACTCTTGCCCGCTTGTGCAGCGTGTGTCATGGATGTCCTAAATAGAACTCGGTGGCGCCACTAGAACAGATTTTTTTCGCGCCAAATTGGTACGTGTTGATTGGAGATTCGGCGTTGCCGCCGACGCTAAATCCCTCGTGTTCTTTGATGTCTGCTCAGCACGCAATTTGGTAATTTGCTGGAATGCAAAAGCGGTCGGGCTGTTCGACCTGGAATCCGTTCTCTATCGACTGTTGAAAGATTCCGTATTCGTACCGCAGGCCATAGCCCATCGCAGGAATCTGGAGCGCTGCCAGAGAGTCGTATTCGTGGAAGTCATCCCTGGCGGTAAACCGTAGCGGTCCATTTTCGCATTGCTGCAGTTGCTTCTGAGCCAAGACGTTGGACATAGATCGGCCCTTTCGCAGGATGTTGGGTTTCGAAGCTAGACGTTATCTCCTTCAGTCGACGTGCCGCGCGTTTTTGCCGGCTCTTTAGCACCCCACTTCCAGCCGCTGATGGACGGCAAGTCGTCGCCGTGCTCGTCGATGTACTCTTTGTGCTCGATCAGTTTTTCGTGGATCGCCTGTTTGAAATAGGCGGCTCGAGCGCCGAGCTGCGGCAATCGATCGATCACGTCTTCGCAGAGATGGAAACGGTCCAGTTCGTTCATGACGACCATGTCGAACGGCGTCGTGGTCGTGCCTTCTTCTTTGTATCCACGGACGTGGATGTTTTTATGGTTCGTTCGCCGGTAAGTCAAGCGATGGATCAGCCAAGGATAGCCATGAAACGCGAAAATAATTGGCTTATCCTTGGTGAACAGCGCGTCGAAGTCGTGATCCGACAGGCCATGCGGGTGCTCGCTTTGTGGCTGCAATTTCATCAAGTTCACAATGTTGATGACCCGGACTTTCAATTCGGGCAAATGCTTGCGAATCAAGTCAACGGCTGCCAACGTTTCCAGCGTTGGCACGTCGCCGCAGCAGGCCATCACGACATCGGGTTCGCCGTCCTTGTCGTTCGACGCCCATTCCCAAATGCCCAGGCCGGCAGTGCAATGCTTGAGGGCCTGGTCCATCGTGAGCCATTGGGGCGCCGGCTGCTTGCCGGCAATGACAACATTCACGTAGTTGCGGCTGCGCAAGCAGTGATCGGTCACCGACAGCAGGCAGTTCGCATCAGGTGGTAAGTATACCCGGACTACTTCAGCCTTTTTGTTGACGACATGGTCAATGAAGCCCGGATCCTGATGGCTAAGACCATTGTGATCCTGGCGCCACACGTGAGAGCTGAGGAAGTAGTTTAAGGAAGCGATCGGCCGCCGCCACGGGATGTGGTTGCACGTTTTAAGCCACTTCGCGTGCTGATTGAACATCGAGTCAATGATGTGGATGAACGCTTCATAACAGGAGAAGAATCCGTGCCGACCCGTTAAGAGGTAGCCTTCCAGCCAACCTTGGCATTGATGCTCGCTGAGCACCTCCATTACTCGACCGTCGGGGCTAAGCTTGTCGTCTTCCGGGTAGATCTCGGCCATGTAGCAGCGCGTGGTCACATCGAGCACGTCTTGCCAACGGTTCGAATTGTTCTCGTCGGGGCTAAACAGGCGGAAGTTCTTGCTTTCGAGGTTCAGTTTCATGACGTCCCGCAGGAACTTGCCCATCTCACGAGCCGACTCGGCGGTGGTGGCGCCGGGGCTGGGCACGTCGACCGCATATTTGCGGAAGTCGGGCATCTTCAGGTCGCGCATCAAGAGACCGCCGTTGGTGTGCGGATTGTCGCTCATCCGGCGATGGCCCTGCGGCGCTAGCTCCGCCAATTCGGGTTTCAGCCGCCCCTGGTCATCGAAGAGTTCTTCCGGCCGATAGCTCTTCATCCACTGTTCGAGGATTCGGATGTGTTCCGGCTTGTCCATATCGCCCATTGGCACCTGATGGCTGCGCCAATAGTCCTCGCACTTCTTGCCGTCGATCTCAGGCGGGCAGGTCCAGCCTTTGGGCGTGCGGAAGATGATCATTGGCCACGCCGGGCGTTTGACTTCGCCGCCGCTTCGCGCCTCGGACCAGATCTGTTTGATTTCGGCGACCACCGTGTCGAGAACGCTCGCTAATTGCTGATGAACAGCCTCGTGATCGCTTCCTTCCACAAAATAAGGCTTATACCCCAAGCCCTCGAACAACTTTTGCAATTCATCCTTAGGAATGCGTGCCAAGAAGCAAGGGTTGGCGATCTTGTAGCCATTCAAATGAAGGATCGGGAGAACGCATCCGTCGCGAGCCGGATTGAGGAACTTGTTGCCGTGCCAACCCGTAGCCAGCGGGCCGGTCTCCGCTTCGCCGTCTCCCACCACGCAGGCGACGATTAAATCCGGATTGTCGAATGCCGCCCCGTAGGCATGGCTCAGCGCATAGCCCAGCTCCCCGCCTTCGTGGATGCTGCCTGGAGTCTCCGGGGCAACGTGGCTGGGAATTCCGCCGGGAAAGCTGAACTGCTTAAACAGCCGCGCCATTCCCTCTTCATCTTGGCTGATGTTTGGATACACCTCGCTGTAGGTGCCTTCCAGGTAT
The DNA here is from genome assembly GCA_964549545.1 of uncultured Planctomycetaceae bacterium. GTDB lineage: Bacteria > Planctomycetota > Planctomycetia > Pirellulales > Lacipirellulaceae > JABDGM01. The sequence goes on from CAZJWY010000270.1 coordinate 4,373, forward strand.
GCATGGGCGACCAGCGATGGGCCGCCGTGACCAGGACCAATGATGTAAATCATGTTCAGATCATCGTTCTTAATGACCCGATTAAGATGCACGCACAGCATGTTGAGGCCAGGCGACGTGCCCCAGTGACCGAGCAGACGTGGCTTGATGTGCTCGCGCTTGAGAGGCTCCCGCAGCAGAGGATTGTCGAGCAGATAAATTTGCCC
>CAZJWY010000271.1:0-4575 GCA_964549545.1 uncultured Planctomycetaceae bacterium
CCGTGCCTCCGTGGTGAATCCTATCTGCCGAAGTTATTTTTGAGTCATCCCTTAGCGCAACTTTTTAGGCAAAGCCCGATCTGTGCGAACGATCCCTCAAGCCGTTGTTGAGCATTCATCGCGTCAATAATATATATCACGATCTTCTTGATCACAGGTGGCCAAAAGTTGGTAGTTGGAATTGGCCGTGTTCTATGCTAACTTCACACCCTCGCACGCTTGTTCTTTGACAATTCGAATCAAACTATCAGCGCGGTTTCGCAACGATTGTTGCGCGCGTAAATAGAACGAAACTCTGGCAATATTGCTCGGCCGAGTTCGTCGTGGATCCTTTGATTCTCGTCGTTTCTCGCGCTCCGCCGGCGCAATATTCATGAGTTTTGCACCTGCGAGTGAGATCCCTATCTTGCAAGCAATCTTTCATGCGAGCGCAACCTCCAACATGGTCAACAGTTGCGATTGCACGGAAAGTCCAAGCGCGAAAAGCGGCCGCGCAAAACCCTCCAAACCTCGAGCGCCAGAGGGTTTTGCCACGCATCCCCGACTCATGTCGCGGCAATACTCGCCACAAACAGCAGAGCTTGTTGTCCGATGGATCGGAGATCGACCCCGACTACCTGCCGTGAATTACGCCGCGTCGGCCAGCCGACCGCGCCGTTCGAGCATGCGTTGCTCGTGATGATCCAGGTCGTGGTGCCGTTGGGCGAGCAAGTGCCGCGTGTCGGCGATGAGCGTGAGAATGCCCACGAGCGCTTCGTCGCCCACCAGTCGGCGATGGGCATAATCGTCGATCGCCGCCTGCTTCACAACGGCCAGTTGAGCTTCGAGATACTCGATGAAGTCGCGCGGCAGGGCAGGGGCCTGGGCGTCTTGCTCGTCGCCGCGCGCGAGTCGTTCGATCCGATCGATCTTCCGCAGGTAGACGTCCGGATGAACGGCCCGTAAGCCACGGAAGAAGCCCCACACGCCGAACGCGCCGGCTGCCGCGGCGCCAGCCACGCTCATGAAGTTGCCGACCGGCTCCAGAAAGTCGGCCATGATCATCGGCTTGCGACCCTTGGCAAACGCATTGGCTCCCGCGTGGAGTGGAAACTCGGAGTCTTGTTCGGCCACCGTGAGATTGATGTGAAACCGATCGGCCACGCCGCCATCGAGCGTTCGCAACAAATGAAACACCGCGGAAGAGGAAACTTGTTTGTTGGCAATGAGCAGCAGCCGTAATCCAAGTGTTTCGCAGTTCACGGGCGGAACCGCCGGGTTGATGCCGTAGGTGTAAGCCGGAATCGTGAAATTTTCGAGCTGGCTGTTTTCCAACAGATTACGCGATCGACCATGATCGCGTCGGCTATCGAGATGCAGAGCCGTGGCAAACGGCAACGGTATCAACTGGTAACCGCCGATCGTCACCAATTCATCGACAATCGGTGAGGGGATGCTATCGACGACGAAAACCGCGTCGGGCAAGATCGCCAGGAACGCCGCCTTGCTTGTTGGCGACGCGCGGCGAACCGCTTGCAGGGCCATGCGCAGATCACGTTCACGTAGATGCTCGGCGCGGAAATCGCCGGTGCGCTGATCGGTCGAGGGTTTAAGCCCAGCGAAGCGGATCAGGCTTTCGGCCAACAGCGCTCCGTTGGTGCCAGTTTCACCTAGTGATACGCGTTTGCCGCGCAGCATTTCCAGTGTGGGGGGACCGAGCGTGAGCAACTCGCGGCGGACCAACAAGTGCAAGGGATCAACGCCGAACGAAGCAACCTGCCGAACGTTCTTGTAGTCGCCCGGCGGGAAGCCGCCGAGCACGAGGCCAAGATCGAGCTCTCCTTTGTTGACCGACTCGCAGATGGCTTCGGAGTTGCCGCCAGCCACCGGCTCGAGCATGATGCCCGCGTCGTGAACCTCGCCACAGATCGTGCGCGCCATTTGCGAACGCAAAGGGCACACATCACCGCCGCTGAGTGACAAGTGAATCGGCTCGCAGCAATACACTCGGACATAGTTGAATACAGCCACTCCGACCAGCAGCAGCCCGAGAGTACCGACAGCAATTCGTAGCCGCCAACGTGCGGAATACATGAATGTTCACCCAGCGAAGGCATTTCGAGGACACGATAAGACCGCGAAGCCTAGCAATCGCCGCCGGCGGCGTCGATGGCGACTGAATGCCAGCACTGCCGCTAAAAAACAACTTCCTTCAAGCCAGAATTACCACAGAGACACGGAGAGCATAGAGCAATGCAGATGAAAGGAACACTAATCATTTCTGGTCTATTGATGCCTGCGCAGCAAATAGCACCATGAAATCAGGGGTGCCATGCCCACGGCTTTGCGTGGGCATGCCGAAAAGGTTGCTAAAACATGGCCACTTCGAGCAGTGGCCATGGCACCCGAAGGCTCTTTGGTTGCGCAGACATCAATAATAAGCCAAAACCAAATGCAGAGGGGAACAAGTTCATCACTAAAAAGTGCTTTACCTGTGCAGATTAGTGCGGATTAGCGTTCTCCGTTTTTCTTCTCCGTGCTCTCTGTGTCTCTGTGGTGAATCCCATGTGCCGAAGTTATTTTGAGCCGTTTCTAAGCCGCGAAGCCGCCGTCGACGAGGAACGACGCGCCGGTGATGTACCGACCCGATTCGCCGGCCAGATGGGCGACCATGTCGGCGATGTCCTCCGGCTTGCCATAGTGACCCAGCGCGGTCGATTGTGCCTGGGCGTCCGAGCCTTCGGCGTCGGCCGGGTTCATGTCGGTGTCGATCGGGCCTGGCTCGACGACATTGACTGTGATGCCCTTGGAGCCGAGATCGCGGGCGAGCCCGCGGGCTAAGTTCGCCACGGCGCCTTTGGTCATCGAATAGATCGTGACGCCGGGAAACGAAACACGCTCACCCAGACAACTACCAATCGTGATGATCCGACCACCATTTTTCATGTGCTTGATAGCGGCCTGCATCGCGACGATCGGCGCCCGCACGTTGACGTTCCAAATGCGATCCAGATCGGCCACGGAAACATCTTCAAAAGCGCCGGGCGTAAAAATGCCGGCATTGTTGACCAGGATATCGAGCCCTCCGAGCTCGGCGGCCGTTTGGTCGACCGCGGCTTTGATCGCCGCCGCATCGGCACTATCGGCCTTAATCGCGATTGCTTTGCGACCGCCAGCTTGGATTTCCGCGACGACCGCATTGGCCTTGTCCGGCGAACTGACATACGTAATCGCGACATCCGCGCCGTCTGCCGCGAGTCGTTTCGCAGTGGCGGCCCCAATGCCGCGACTACCGCCTGTAACCAACGCTACTTTACCTTTGAGATCAGAAGACATGTTTTTCCCAGAATCCAGTGTTGAGAAACCACGACGACACAACGGGCACGACGAAGAAGTCAGAAAACAGAATCGAAAATCGGCTTTGTATCCAACGTCGTGTTCGTCGTGTCGTCGTGGTTCAAGATCACAATTTTTGAAGTTAGATCAGACTTTTCCCTGACTGCCTGATTATTGGGCCGTAGGTTTTGCGATGCAAGCATGGGCTGTCCTGAGGTTGACGGTTTCGGCCGATCGGTCTAATTTCCGTCCCTCTTTATACCCCCTGCCGAAGGATTTAATCGATGCACGTTGCCAATTCATCACTTGCTAGTACACCCGTCAGCTCGGTTCCGATGCTCGATGTCAATCGGGAAAACAAAAAGCTAGAAGCTGAACTCGAAGCCGCGATGGTCGAAGTCACGCGCAGCGGCGCGTTTGTCCACGGCCCGGCTTGTGCCAAGTTCGAGAACGAAATGGCCAAGTACTGTGGCACGGAACACGCGATCGGCTGTGCTTCGGGAAGCGACGCTCTACTGTTAGTACTTTTGGCGTTGGGAGTCGGCCCAGGCGATGAAGTAATCGTGCCCAGCTTCACGTTTTTTGCCACGGCCAGTGCCGTGTGGCGACTCGGCGCGAAGCCGGTCTTCGCCGACATCTCGCCAGAGACATTCAACCTCGATCCGACCGACGTCGTTTACAAAATCACCAGCGACACGAAGGCGATCATCCCCGTCCACCTGTTCGGCCAATGCGCCGCGATGGACGACATTCAGCAAATCGCCGACGCGGCTCGCGGCATACCGATCATTGAAGACGCCTGCCAGGCGATCGGCGCCGAGTACAAAGGTGCCCGCGCCGGCTCGCTGGGCCTGGCCGGTTGCTTCAGCTTCTACCCGACCAAGAACCTCGGCGGCTTCGGCGACGGCGGACTCATTACGACGAACGACGCCGAACTGGCCAAACAGCTTCGCATTTTGTGCAACCACGGCATGGAGCCACGCTACTATCATCACAGCGTGGGTCTCAACAGCCGGCTCGATACGTTGCAGGCGGCCGTGCTCAACGTCAAGTTGCCGAAGCTCGACGAATGGTGCGCCGCTCGTGAGCGTCACGCGTTGCGATACGCCACCGAGTTCGCTCGTCTCGGCCTCGGCGATTCGATCGTCGCGCCGCCAGCGACCAAGGGTTGCCGGCATGTGTGGAACCAGTACACGGTGCGGGTAAAGAATGGCCGCCGCGATGCGCTGCAGAAGCACTTGGCCGATCTTTTGATCGGCC
>CAZJWY010000272.1:0-4536 GCA_964549545.1 uncultured Planctomycetaceae bacterium
GCCTCTTCCCGCTCGATAAGGAGCGAGAGAAGGACGGCGACGCCCCGAAGGAACTCTCATTGGTTCGGCGGCTCCTCGGCTACACCGGCGACAACGAGGGCAGCGCAGGCATCGGCCAAGGCGATCACTCGCAACTCATGGGCCGCGTCTTCGTCAATGCAGGGCTTGAAGTCGTTGGCGAAAACGAGAGCGAAGACGACCGTTTCCTGAAGCCGACCTTTCTCAAGGAACTGGGCATGCCTCGACCGAGCGCGGTCGAGCACTACCTCAGGCAGCCATATCACCCGCAATCGCGGCCTTCCGACAATGCCACGCTCGTCACCTACGGCGATGCCACTGGCTACGATGTGCCCGGTGAGCTTGCAGGCCGGAAGTTCTACCTCGACCGCAAGGGCGCCCAGGCAGAGGACGACTCCCACACGAACAGGCAGAACGAACGCAGCACCCTGGCACTCGAAGCGTCAAGGCCGAACCGCAAGTTTCGTTTCACCATCCGCTTCCGTGACCTCGACGCGAGCGAGATCGCGGCGATCCTCGTCACCCTCTGCCCCAATCAGTTCAAGGGCCTGCTCGGCGGCATGCATCCCGACGGCTACTGCTCGAAACTCGGCTACGCGCGCCCGCTTGGCTGGGGCAGCGTGCGGATCGAGGCCAAGACGCTCCTGTTTCTTGATGAAACAAGCGATCCCCCCACGCTGAAGCTCGAAGCCGACCTCAACGATTGGATAAAGAACAGCCACCAGAAGACGGTAATACAGGACGATTGGCTGGAAATCCATCGCCGCAACCACCCGAACGCTACGGACTACCCACGCAAGGACGGACAAATCTATACTTTCCACACGGGCTTGCGTGTCGAGCTGGCGCTGCGAGCTGGCGATATTCCACGCGCGGTTCACGGCACCGTGGCATTCTTCGAGGCAGCGCTTTGGGACGGGCTATACGAACGCCTCGAACGCTCCTCGAAACCGAAGAAACGTCGCTATTTCAAAGTCGTAAAGGGCAACGCGCCGTCGGGAGACAAACTCCTTAGAGCAAAAGATGCCAAAGACAATCCAAGCCGACCGTTCCAACTGAAGGAGACGGTTGATGGCATTGATTGGTACTGGGTCTATGATAGCGACGGCGGCCCCGGTGCACGGATCGCAGAGCATTTTCTCGCTCGCACGGCCTTGGCCGCCTTTGCCAAGGTGCTCGCCACAACGAATGAGTGCGACGAGAACTTTTATTCACTCCGCAACGACGTCGCGCACAATGAGCCGACGCCCGAACTGATGAACGAGGCACGGACTCGCATGCAGAATGCCGGACTCTGGTCGAACAACGATACGTTCCTGAGCCAGCCGCTCGCCCAGAACGTACTGAAGGAACTCGGCGAGCCGTGTCCCGAGCAGCTTTGCGATAATCTTTTGTCGACCGTTCGGCAGCATTTACTTGCCATTTCTTGAACCAGACATCCAGATACAACTGGACATCATATTCCCAGTTTGAGTGACGAACACCTACGAGAAACCTTAAGAAGCGAAGGACGAATTGGGAACCGGGCACAATCCGGACATCTTCATGTGAGTTCACGAATAGCCCACGGTTTGCCGTCATGCCGCCGCGCGTCTGTAGCTTTTCAACAGTCCACCCAGCCGCTGTTTGCAACGTACATTCGCCAGCGGGACGATCTCGTCCTCGACGTTGCCCCGCTTTGTTTTCGGTCGCCCGCGCTTCTTCGGCCGATTGAGAAGTTCATTGTCGATCCCGTCTCCTTGGTGCGGGCGCTCCTCATGGTAGTGGGCCAGGTATTCTTGGCAGACGTAATCCATGTGCTGTTCGCCGAAGATCACGAACCGATCGAGGCACTCTTGGCCGATCGACTGGATAAAGCGTTCGACGAAGGCGTTGGTGTTCGGCGCGCGATACGCTCCCCGTTTGTTTTGCACGCGAAGTCGCTTGAGCATCGCGACGAACCCCTTGGGGAACTTCTTGTCGCGGTCGTGCTGCACGTATCGGACTGGCAAGCCGCTTTGATTTGCTTGTTGTTGTTTGAGTTGCGCGCCATCGCCCCGTCTCACAAACATCCCCCGTAAGCAATATGATATGAGCGTGGCGCAAATTTCGTACCGAACAGAATTGGCAAGATGCCTGCCCTACATGATGAAGTATGACCAATCCGCTCCTGCAACCCGATGATCGCTTTCGCCGTAAGACGGTACTCGATGAGCAGGGCCGAAACCTCTTTTCCGATAGTGAAGCCAACACGAACGACGAAAACATCGCGGCAGACCCGCACTCTGCACTCGCTGCCCCCCGCGATTCCGGCCCAACAGCCTACCAACCGCAATACATTCAATCGTTGGGGCATCGCGGCCCTTTTATCGCCAATCTCGGCACTGTCTCATTTGCTTGCATGTGGTTACTTCTGTTAGTCTTTACCGATTACTTGTTTTTAGGGGTGGCGGCTGCGTTTTTGGGAATCACCCTGGCCATCGCCACGCTCCTGCTCGGCTATCACGATTTGCGCGGCATGACCCTCGGCGCGGTCGATCCCGCCGGAAGAAGCAAAACATTACTCGGTTTTCGTTTGGCACTATCGGGCTTGATTCTTGGCATGGGAGGCGTTCTCGCCGTGCTGTGGCTGCTCGTTATTGGTTTCGTTGAGCTATAAGCTCCGCTGGAAAGTATTCATGGCCCGGCAACTCGACCGTGTGCTCGTTATCGATGTGGAATCGACCTGTTGGGAAGGCCCTCCGCCGCGCGGTCAATTCAGCGAAATAATTGAAATTGGCTTGTGCGTGGTCGATGTGGAGCGACTCGAACGGCTGGAACGAAGGGCGATTATGGTTCGCCCTCAAACGAGCGAGGTAAGCGATTTTTGCACGCGACTCACCTCGATTACTCCGCAAATGGCAGCCAGCGGCATGTCGCTAGAGCAATCGCTCGATGTGCTCCGCAACGATTACCAGAGCGAATTTCGCCTGTTCGCCAGTTGGGGCGATTACGACCGCAACCAGTTTCACCGTAACTGCGACTTTTTCCGTTACAAGTATCCGTTCGGACCGACCCACCTGAACATTAAAACGCTGTTCGCCATGGCCCATCGACTGCCGCGTGAAACGGGCATCGATGCCGCCTGCGAGTTGCTGGGGTGGGAAATGGAAGGGACCCATCATCGCGGGGTCGATGACGCCTGGAACATCGCCCGACTGTTTTGCGATTTACTACAGCGCATGCGTTGCAGTTGATGGAGTGAATTAATAGTCAACTCACCGAGTTTAAAATATAGGATACTCTGCATACTCATTTTTTGGAGAAAATGATCGCCCTGCGTTTGGGTCAGCCCCGCCGCCTGGTCCACGCGAGTGAACGAGAAGCAACGCGCCGTCGATTGGCAATTCACGATCGACAAAGCCAGGGTCAAACTGAAGCGGCTCTACCCGAAAATTTAGCCTGGACGGGACACTACCATTTGGAACTGCTCCGAATAGAATCGACCGCCCAAAGAAAAATTTACCGAACGAGCAGGATTAACGAGTTTTTCTAAACGAGTACTTCCCGGCTGAAGCGAGGGGCCTTGAGCGGCGAGGTTTCATCGAAGGCTTATTCAATCGCCGCCGCTAGCACTCGTCCCTCAACTACAAAACACCGCTAGAAATGCACGAACACGCTCAGTAACAAACCCGTCCCCCCTCTCCACCATTCTTGGGCAACTCCAGCCGCAGACTATCCCAGAGCATCGCAAGCGACGGCTCCTGGTTCCAGAGATTGAGACAAGCTCATCGGCACGTCGCAAACGAGCGTGTTCTTTGGAGTTAGCGAAATTGAAGTCGGACAGGCTTTTACTTTCCCTGTAAAGCGACGATATCTTTTTCCGGCGATTCATCGACGTGAACCTGGGCGAACACTTCGCCAATCACCTGCTCCAGCGGCGGATCTTCCACCACCACATCATCAATGGCTGTTTGCGCCAGAATTTGTGCCAGTACGCGGGCGACCTCGCTCCGTTCCACGCGTAGTTTCACTTTGGGGGGCACAATCTCTATCACCTCGCCAAACCGCTCAAAGCCGCGTGTGGAAACATCTTCGGCCAACTGCAAAGTAATGAGTTTCTGGCTGCTGAAGCGGCTCACAATCTCGGTGAGCAGGCCATCGTATTTAATTTGCCCTTGCGAAATAATGACCACGCGCCGGCAGAGAGCGGCGATATCTTTCATGTAGTGGCTGGTGAGCATGATAGTAATGCGCCGCTCCTCTTGGTAATGCTTGAGGAACTGCTGAATGTTGTGCTGGGCAATCACATCCAGGCCAATCGTCGGCTCATCGAGAAACAGCACTTCCGGATTATGCAGGAGCGCGGCGGTCAGCTCCATTTTCATCCGCTCTCCCAGCGAGAGTTCGCGGACCGGTTGCTTTAATAACCGCCCCAGATCGAGCAGCGAAGTCAACTCGTCGAGTGTTTTCTTGTACTCTTGCGGATCGATCCGGTAGATTTGCTTGTGCAATTGGAACGATTCCATCGCCGGCAGATCCCACCAGAGCTGGTTTTTC
>CAZJWY010000273.1:0-4430 GCA_964549545.1 uncultured Planctomycetaceae bacterium
GCCCGTCACCATTTCGGCGATGTTGCCTTCGTGCAGAATCATGCCGCCCAACATCTGCACATCGTAGTGACGCAGGCCCAGAAAACGGCGACCACCTTCGCGGCAAACCGCAAACGCCTCGACAAGGATATCATCGAGCGTTTCGCCTGCTTTCAATCGGCGGCGAAACTCGGCCGTTTGATTGCGCAGCTCTTCATCGGTCATCGCCTGGTACTTCGGCTCGAGCGCGCCGATCGCTTCGACTTTCGGTTGCAATCGCTTGAGGAACCGCGCGTTGGCCGAACCGAAGACGCCGGTCACGCCTTTCTCGAAGCGGCCAAGAATAGCGTTGCCGATGCCGGCAAGGATTTCCCAAATGCGTTCAAAAATTTCCATGACGAATTGTACAGAGGCGGAGGAGCCTGGAAGGACTTGGGCGCGAGGATGAAGAAACAAGCTTCCGGCGCGCCGCAGCGGAACTTGCGAATGGTACGTAACGTGGCTCCGCCAAAAAGTTTATAGCGATCGGGGGGGAGGGTCAAGCGGAGTTGGCAGCCGGGTGTGAGCCGCTGGCCGGCCTGCTACACTCGAAAGGGCAACAAACCCCAGCGAGCCGAGGCGTCCCCGCCCCCGCCAACCAACGAAAACCCTAGTTCTCCGCCCAACGCCTACCCCACCCGTACTTCCCTCAACTACACCAGCACCTCCCCCTCCATGCCGCACGAGCTTCTCACTACCAATATCCGCGGGCAAATGATTCTGCTGGGCACGGGCACCAGCGTGGGCATCCCGATGATCGGCTGCGGGTGCCCCGTCTGCCGCAGCGATAACCCGCGGAACAAACGGACGCGGTGCAGCGCCGTTGTCGGCCTCCCGGGCGGCAACCTGCTGATCGACACCTCGCCCGACGTGCGGACCCAGTTGCTCCGCGAGCAGATCGGAATTGTCCATGCCGTGCTCTACACGCACGAGCACGCCGACCACGTGTTCGGGCTGGACGACCTGCGGATGATGCAGTTCTACCTGGGCGGACCCGTGCCATTGTACTGCGAGCTAGCGGTCGAGCAGCGGATTCGTAAATCATTTGACTATGCGTTTTCGGCCGATGTTCAAACTCACCCAGGCGCCGTGCCTCAACTGGCGTTTCACCGGATCGGCGTCGAGCCGTTCGAGGTGCTCGGAGCGCGGGTCGTGCCGATCCGCATGCGGCATGGCCGCCGGTTCGAGGTATTCGGTTACCGCTTCGGCAATGTGGCCTATTGCACCGATGCCAACGCGATCCCGCCGGAGAGCATGGAATTGCTGCGCGGGCTGGATGTATTGATTCTGGACGCACTCCGCCCACGCGGACATGCCACGCACTTCAGCCTGGAAGAAGCGGTCGAGGTGGCCCGCGAGCTGGCACCGCGACAGACGTATTTCACTCACATGTCGCACGAGTTGGAGCATGAGGCGACCAATGCCGCGCTGCCTGCCGGAATGGCGCTGGCCTACGATGGTTTGCGAATCGACCTGACCTAAGGAACGACTCAAGAATAACTTCCCATTTCAGAATAACCACAGAGGCACGGAGGGCACGGAGAAGAAGTCAAGGAGGATAGGAACACTAACCTTCACTACTGTCAACTATCAAAGAAGAGGCTACTTCCGTCTCATTCTTGATTCCTGATTGATTAACGTAGATTCGAGGCGATTCGTGTTCTTCTGTCTTCTCTGTGTCCTCCGTGTCTCCGTGGTGAATCCTATCTGCCGAAGTTGTTGTGAGCCATTCCTAATCAAAAAAAGCCCGCAGGCGAACCCGCGGGCTTTGTATTGGTAGCGAGCGTGCAAACGCTTACTGCGAGATCACCGGCGAAGCTTCCGTCGCGGCCGTAGCTGGGCGGCCACCCACCGCGACGCGGTTTGCGCCGAGCAACTCCAGGTAGTCGGTCGCGATGTTCATCGCTTCCTTGCCGTAGCCGTTCATATCGAAGACCGGTCGGGAGGGATCGTTCATCGCGTCGAACATCTTTTCCTGCTCTTTGTCGTTGTCCAGTTCCTCGCGCTCCTTCAAGAACTTCTCCTTGTTGAGCGTGACGGTTTTCTTAGCCTTGGCTTCTTTATAGTGGCTGATCTCGCGATCGACCTTCTTGAAATAATCCGAATTGCCGACGCGGTCGGCCGATCGCTTGCGCAGGGCATCGACGATGCCAGAATCGACCAAGTGGAAGTTGTCGTGCGGCAACGGAGCGACTTGGGCGAATTCCAAGGCGTAAGGGAGATCCGATTCACCAACATCCAGTTGCGTGGTGAGCGACGGTAGCTCGACGTCCGACACGACGCCACGATTCTGCGTGCTGTCGCCGCCAGGGCGATAGAATTGCTGGATCGTCACTTTGAGCGCGCCCATGTTGGGCATGCTTCGCATGCGGAACAACTGATTAGCCAGGTCTTTCAGTTCCTGTACCGTGCCTTTGCCGTGGGTGCTCTTGTCGCCGATGATGATGCCGCGACCGTAATCCTGGATGGCGCCGGCGAAGATTTCGCTGGCGCTGGCGCTGAACTTGTTGATGATCACCGCCAGCGGGCCTTCCCAGACCAGACCTGGCTCAGGGTCCTTGTACGGCGAGATGCTGCCCGCCGAATCCTTTACCTGCACGACTGGTCCCGTATCGATGAAGAGGCCCGTCATACTGACGGCTTCGGTGAGCGAACCGCCGCCGTTCCAGCGGAGGTCGACGATGACTTCGTCCACGCCTTTGCTCTTGAATTCCTCCAGCAGGCGACGCACGTCGCGTGTGGTACTTTTGTAATCAGTCAGGCCCATCCGGGCGCCTTCCATATCCATGTAGAAGCTCGGCAGTTGGATGACGCCGATCTTGTACTTCGTGCCGTCTGGCTTGGCGCCGCTTTCGATCACTTCGCCGCGGGCTTCGCTATCTTTGAGCTCGATGCGATCGCGGGTGATCGCGATCGTTTTACGGCCACCGCCTTCCTTTGGCTCGACTTCGAGGCGAACCTGGGTGCCGCGCTTGCCGCGGATTTTCTTGACGACATCGTTGAGCTTCATGTCGACGATATCTTCCATCGGGCCGCTCCCGCCTTCGCCGACGGCGACGATTTTGTCTTCCGGCTTGAGGCCGCCGTTCTTGTCGGCCGCACCACCGGGGATGATGTTCTGAACCACGGTGTAGCCGTCCACCGCCCGGAGCGACGCCCCGATGCCGTCGAGCTCCAGCTTCATCTGGATGTTGAAGTTTTCCAGCGTCGACGGGGCCATGTAGCTCGAATGAGGATCGAACGATGAGGTCATCGCCGTCAAGTAGCGCTCGAGCAACTCATTATCGTCTGTCTGCTGCCAGCTTCTGCGGATGCTTTCGTACCGCTTGGTGAGTTTCTTGATGGCTTCGTCCATCGGCACTTTGTCGGCCGTCTCTTTCAAGAGATCGAACTTGATGCGCTGCCGCCACTTGGCCTGAGCTTCCTCGGGCGTGGTTGCGTACTTGAGGTCATCCGGCTCGCGGACCATATTCTCGTCTTGGGAGAAATCTTGCGGCTTCTGCAGCTCGGCTTCGGCCATCTGGACTCGCTCATCCACGCGGGCCAGGAACCGGGCGAATACGTCGTAGGCGAAGTTGATGTCTCCGCGGCTGATGCTGTCGTCGAGCTTGTCTTTGTTGCGCATGAAATCATCGTAATCGCTCTGATAGAAAAACAATTTGAGCGGGTCGAGATCCTTAATGAAAGCCTTCAGGGTACGCTCCGAGATCTTGTCATCGATTTTCTGGCGGGTCAGATGATCGCGCTCCATCAAGCGCGAGACCGCAAACGTGATGTTTTTATCGGTTTGAGTTGGTTTGGTCGGCTTGGCCAGAAGAGGCTGGCTGCCGGTGGCCAGAAGGAGCGTGGCCAGGGCGGCTGCGATCAGCCGCTTGGGTCGCGAAACGCGGGGAAAGCGATGAGTCGTGAGCTTCATGTTTGGGTCCTTAGGTTGCCCCCATTATCCGGGGCGAATGCTACACGGTTGCCGATAAAATTCGAGGCCAATTAGTCGTGGCGCCAGGTCGCTAGGGCCCGTGCCCGTCTAATTGGCCTAAGTTATGTCTTCGTAACGACTTGCCGGGGTATCGTATCCTCGGCCTGTTTTCGGGGCAAGCGAGGTAAGTTCTAGCGATTACCATGATAACCTGGCCGCCGTACCCACTACGGAGCGAAGGCAATGCTAGTTCAAGCGAGGCAAACCGGAAATTCCGAAGGACAGGATTGATTATAGGATCGGCAGGATCGGCCAGGAGAATTGCAAAGTCGGGGTCTGGTCCATTTTTCGGCCAATAGCTTACAAGCCAGCCCGCAAGCGCTCACCGAAAACATGGACCTGACCCCTTCGCCTTGGACTTTGCAGTTCTCCTGCGGGATCGGCAGGATGGATTGCGGAGTGATTGCCATTTTGCGGAACGAAATTCAATCCGTCA
>CAZJWY010000274.1:0-4380 GCA_964549545.1 uncultured Planctomycetaceae bacterium
GCTCCCGCTGCGGTTTGATCTGTGAGGAGGAATAGATCAATCTAATTCTCAGTAGGAGCAGTCATCACCGGGGCCAAGGATTGCAAAACCAACTCGAAAGAGGTTACAAGTTCCATAGGGAGCCTCCATGCGCAGTGCCAGGGTCTCGTTTTCACCTAGCAATGTGCAGGAGGCTTCCGCTTTTCTACTAGAGCAGTTTTTCACCTCAAAAAAGTGCAAAACTCGAACTTAGGATGACTGCAAAAATAACTTCGGCAATTGGGATTCACCATGGAGACACGGAGGACACAGAGAAGGCAGAAGTAGAGACAGAAGAACACGAATCCTCACTGATCCACGCTCATCCAGCAGAATCAAGAATGAGACGGAAATATGAAATATATAGTCTCTTCTTTGATAGTTGAGATTAGCGGGGATTCGTGAAGATTCGTGTTCCTGTCCTCCTAGACCTCTTCTCCGTGCCCTCCGTGTCTCCGTGGTTATTCTGAAAATCGGGAAGTTATTGTTGAGTCGTTCCTTATGCTGTTCGATCGAAGTAGGAGAAGCTGCCTTGGATTTGGGACCAGGTCATCGTAACCAGTCCGTACTCGGTGCCCCACGGGTTGAAGAGCGTGATGGTCTGGTTCGTGGCGTCGTAACCGACGACCGCGTACGCATGGCTGCCGACGACCAGATTGGAAGCGGGCGTTACCTTCGAGGCAAAGCCGATCATCTTGCCCTGGTTGTAGGCGTTGACGAAGGTCTGGAAGCTGGTGGTGCCGGTGGTATAAGTGAAGGCTGCGGTGGCCTGGCCCGTGATGTGACCCAGCGCCGCATAGATGTAGCCGCCTTCGATCGCCGAATAGGAGTTCAGCCCGCTGCCGCTGAGATTGCCACGAGTCCAGCCCATTTCGTTCATCTGAACATAGGCCTTCTCAGCAAGCGCAGTCCATAGTTCATTGCTTGCGCTGGCGTAGTAGGCGCCGCGGTTGGCGTAGAGAAGCCCACCGCCGCTATTGGTCGGCAGGTAGGAATCGACGGTCACATACTCGGCCACGCCGTTCTTGTAGAAGCGAACCGTGTAGGTGCCGTCGCCGTTGACGATGAACATATTGGTGATGGCCGCCTGGTTCTTCAGCGCCACTTCGCCGAGAGACGCCACGAAGTAGCAATCGCCGAGCGAGCCCTGGTGGATATCGCTGTAAGTGGCTCCGTTGACGAACAATTGCCCCGCAGCCTGGCGATAGGTACCACCAGCAATTGGGCGATCGGTTCCCAGGAACCACTTGTTGACGAGGTTCTCCAGTTGAGTCGACGAGGAACCGGCTGCCAAATTGCCTAACGTCGAGCCTTGATATTTCGCGTTGGCCGTATTGCCATTGACGATGTAGCTGGAAAGTTTCCAGACATAGTCCAGCGAGCCAAACAGCGAGGTATTGCTGACGATCTTGCGGAGGTCGGCCAGCTCTGTGGCGTCGACTGTTCCATTGTCTTGTGTGCTACGGAACAGGCTGATCATGTCGTTGCGATCGATGAGGCCGTCGGTAAACAGGTTGTGGCCGAGATCGCGCAGGGCCGTGTCGATGACGTTTGTGTCGAACCAGTTTGTGCTAGGAGTGGGAGTGGGCGTAGGCGTAGGAGTTGGAGTCGGGCTTGGTGAAGGAGAGGGAGACGGCGAGGGCGACGGTATGCTCCAGCTAAAGACACTTCCGTTGAGGCTGACCTGGCCTGTCGTTGTAATGGTTAATGTTTGCGCGGTCTTCTTTGCGTAGAGCGATACATCGTGACCGGCGACGCGAACGACATCTTTTTGCTTCTTGGCTGCCGTAATGACGGTGTACTCGGAGATTGCTTCGTTGCCGCCATTTGCCAGGCTATCGAGGGAGACCACATCGTTCTTTTTCCCCATGTCGATGTAGATCGAATTAACTTGGCTAGCCGCAAAAGCCTGGTTCGTGCCGCTAACAGCGATATAGCCGTTTTTCTGGTTGAGATAGACCTGATCCGCTTTCTTCGAGCCGAAGATGTTGAGCACACCACTGGAGGTCAGCGTGGCGGTAACCGCCATCATTTGGCGAGCTTCGAGCGGTTCGTATTGGAGCGAGCGACCGTTGCGGCGGGAAGTATAAACTAGTTTGCCTCCAATGCGCGCACGAAAGTGCGCCATGAGAAAAGGGTGGCTGCCCGTCGTGGACAGCAAAAGTAGACGAGATCAACGTGAGGAGGCATCGCGCGACGTTAGGCGGCACAAGTGCATTGGCTTCCAAGCCACGCCCGGGGAATCGCAAACGATGTGGAGAAGACCGCCGTCGGTCTCTCCAAAAACAAACCTAGGTCAGCTTTAGCCCAGGTCAAAGGTGACGGCACCCGTAGCACCCAACTGGACCGGGATGTGGTTTTGGTTGGGGCGGTTGTAGGGGCTGTAGGGGCTAGAGCTGCGACGGAACAGACGCTCGCAGACACGCCACAACGCGGCGAGATGCAATCGCCATGGGAAGGATGCTCATAGCCAGGTCAAGCATGGTGAACGGCGTGAGGGAGGAACCGAGGACAGTAGCCGGAAGATGAAGCCGGGCGACAATAAACAACGCATACAACATGGCGTATATGGTCCCATGCGTCAGCATGATCACTGCGCGCGAGGGCGATTTTGGCTGGCGTGACGCCACTATCTCGGTCGTTCCCATCGCGATGATCGCGATCGCCGTTACGACCGGCGCAGCCGGGGAAAGAGCGCCGGCAATCATCAGCAAGAGGCCAAGGGCGATCCAAGCGGGGCCCGGTGGGGGTGAAAAAAGCGGAGCTGAAGAGCCTGCAGACATGGGGAAGTCCACCAAGACGAGTGGCGTGCTTTGAATTGCAGTCCTTATTTTGATTGCCGGTCGTACGTGTGTCTATCTTTTGCTCGCGTTAAAATGACAAACGCCGAGATCGGCATTCACTCGAAACAAGTGACACGCAGTGGAGTCACGCCGCCTTTTGCCGCGGAGGATTTCAAGTTGATCCACATAAACCAACCGACCGTCGATTCAGCTATTGGAGCATCGATAACCGACGTGCGATTCAGCACGCGTACGTTGCTCTTCTTGATGGTGCTCGTGTCGATCGTGGCGGCAACAGTCGGGCAATGCATTCGTCATCTCGATCTGAGCCAGCAGGCTCGCGCGATCGGGGCTTGGAGCGGTTGGCTAATGCTGTTGCTTGCCTGGATCGTGCTTGTCGGAAGAAGACGCTATCTGGCCGAGCGATTAGCAGGCCGAACGATTTTGCGGCTTCAAATTTACGGAATGAATCCTTATTTGCGGATCATTAGCAAGTGTCTGTTCAGCGGCTACTTGCTGGGGATCGGGCCGCTGATGCTGGTTACGATTGCGAAGAGGGCGGCTGCCAGCGCATCGACAGGCTCGGCGCTATTGACCACGCTTTCGCCAGACGCCGTCTTCATGGCCTGGTTGACGGCGATTTGCATTACTCTGTGGTGGTGGAAATCGGATATTCGACTTTGCGACGCGGGAGTGCTGTGGAATACGCGATTCATCCAGTGGCATGATGTCTGCGAAAAGTGGGATCCTGATCGTGATGCTGTGACGCTGCGCGGGCCGGACCAACGCGGCGTCGAGCTTCGATGCGATGCCATTATTCCAGACCAACAAAAGGTCAAGGTTGACATGCTGCTCGAAGAGAAGCTGCGGGCGCTGCCAACCATCTGAATTCTGACGAATTCAGCTACATTGGGCGGGCATTGGTTGTGGGGTCATTCGCTTGGCTATTCGCCTTCGGCCCGTTCCATGTCCGAAGCATCGATGTCCTTGGCGGGCTTCGACGGGGCGGCGCTCGTGCGGCGTTTGCCGTCGACGTCGGTGCCTGGAACGATCATCGGGCTATCTGAGTTTTCTTCGATCAACTGCTTGAGTTGAGCCGAATCGATGACTTCCAGCTTCATGAGGTTGTTGCTGATCGCGTCGAGCGCCGCTTTGCGGGTTTCCAAAATGTGGCGCGTCCGTTGCAACGCTTCGTCAAGGATGCGACGAACCTCCTGGTCGATTTCTCGGGCGGTCTGCTCGCTATGATACTGCGAGCGCGGCGACTCCAGTGCCGAAACGAGGAACGGATTCCGATTCGAATCGCGGAAATTGATGCGGCCCAGCTTGCTCATGCCGAAGTCCATCACCATGCTGCGGGCGATTTCCGTGGCCCGCTCGAGGTCGTTTTGTGCGCCGCTGGAGATGTCGTTGAACGTCATTTCCTCGGCGACGGTGCCACCCAAGAGAACTTGGATGCGGCTTTCCAGTTCGCTTTGGGTCATGAGGAACCGGTCTTGCTCGGGGCGCTGCATGGTGTAGCCGAGCGCAGCCAGGCCGCGCGGGATGATCGAGACCTTGTGAACCGGGTCGGTGTTGG
>CAZJWY010000275.1:0-4277 GCA_964549545.1 uncultured Planctomycetaceae bacterium
TAATACTCCCGCCTGACACGGCCGTGATGTGCGATACGTTCGGCAGGATTCGGGCATCATGGAGAAAGCGAACCATGCCGAGGTGGTATAAGGTCGCCCGAAATCCACCCCCGGAAAGTGCGAGACCAATCTTCATGGCTGTTTGTACACCGTGCGGCGATCCGACAGCCTGCCTTGGCCCGAGCGTTATCTACCTAGATTTTTTCAACGACATCACTGATGAGAGAATCGACTTCAGTCTAATTGGTCGAGTCCAATTGTACATACAGTTTTGCGCAATTTAGAACTAGTTTCGAGCCGGCCTTTTAACTCAAAGTGGCAAGGGATGTCGTGGTCACCTTAGTCCGCTCCGAAGATTCTTCTCTGCACCCGCAGCCAGTTGCTTAACGAGGTCGGACAAAGAGCAGCGGACCGACTCGACCGTATAGCAGTCGTCTGGGTGAGGCGGCATTCCCTCTTTCTGGAAATGCGGCCGCTCGTACATCACACGTCCCCATTCGATGTCTGCCTCACGAACAACTTCATTCAAGAGATATTCCGAGTCGAGAACTTGTTGGCAGTAGCTGGCTAACACGCTCAATGGCTGATCAAAGTTATTGAGCAGGAGTTCGCTTCCTTTGACGCGACGGTGCAGCACGACTTCTAATGCGCCACCGGTGTCCATCAAGTGGCCTCTTAGCCAAGACCCGATCTCAATCTCCGCTTGTTGCATGCGCGTGACCGGCGATTCCCCTTTCATTGCGCCAGGACCAACCATCCGTGCGATGGCTTCCTCCAGGGTGAACTTACGCCCCTCGCGGATTTCCCGTTCGAGCTCGATATCCGCCTGAGAACGTTGCTTGGGCTGCTTATCGTCGCTCATGTGCTTGACGTCGCATCCACCAACCATCGTGTGTATGACGGCCGCCGATGGGGATAAGTTCAACGAACCCAGCCTGCTGCCGACGGCCCTATTTCGCAGGCTTGAGATGCATTAATGACAGAAGCAGACGCGAGGCAAAAGAAAAGGCATTTAGCGCCTTCTGATGTCCGGGATTTTAGACCCGGCAATTGAGGTACGCAAGCCACTGCTAGGAAAGGAATGGCAATTCAGTCACTGCGCCATGAGTCCGCAACCCATGATCGTTACCAGGTAGTCTTCCTATGCAGTGTTAAGGTTAGTTAGCCCGATTGGCGGGAGTGCCTAGTAAATAGCCCACAGCGCGGTAGGATGGCGCTCGCCGTAGTCGCGGGGCTCGCGGGTTGTCTTGAAATATGGTTAGAGTTACGCGCGCGGGCACACTGATCTCAACGGCCTCTTGAATTTACAAACGGCGCGGTGGTTGCCCCTTGTTTAAAAGGAGGCTCCAATTCTCCTATGCCGCGAGCCTCAGGCGTACCGGAATGGTTCGTCACGCAGAGTAACATTTTCTCAGGTTAGGAACATGACATGAACACAAAACAATTTACGCGTCTGCTACTTGTCTGTTGCGCGAGCTGTTTCGGGGCGAATGTTTGTCGTGCCAGCCAGGCCGAGGACGAAGCGGCGATCCGAAAAAGTGACGAAACCTATGTTGCCGCATACAACAAACGGGACGCCAAGGCCCTGGCCGCGCTGTGGTCGCCTGAGGCGATCTACGTGGATCCCGAGACGGGCAAGAAGGCCGTCGGGCGCGAAGAGATCGAAAGGGAGTTCGCCGAGACGTTCGAAGGCCTGAAGGATGCCAAGCTGGAACTAGACGTCAAGGGCATCAAGTTTCTGTCGCCAAACGTTGCGGTCGAAAGTGGCACCGCTCGCACCGTCCGACCGAAGGAGGAGCCCGATGTGTCGACCTACTCGGCGCTCTTCGTGAAGCGCGACGGCAAATGGCTGCTCGATCGCGTCACCGAAGAAGAAACGCCCGTTCCACAGGCTCCGCCGCCTTCGAACTACGAACACTTGAAGGACCTGGAATGGATGATCGGCTCCTGGATCGATAACGACGAAGATGACCACGCTACAATCCAGACCGACTGCAACTGGGCAAAAAACAAGAATTTCATGACTCGATCGTTTGCGGTTGTCGTCGGCGACCAAGTGAACATGTCGGGGATGCAGATCGTTGGCTGGGATCCTGTGGCGAAACAAATTCGCTCTTGGGTATTCGACTCTGACGGCGGCTTCGCCGAGGGCAAGTGGACTCGCAAAGGCAATCGTTGGTTGATCCAACAAACCGGCACGCTGTCGGATGGCAGCAAATCGTCGGCTGTCAACATTATGAAACAAATCGATAACGATTCGTTTACCTGGCAAACGGTGCAGCGCTCGATAAACGGCGATCTACTCCCCAACGTTGACGCGGTAACGATCGTCCGTAAACCAGCGGACGGACAAACTGTATCATCTCGCTAAAGTTTTGATTCCAGACCAATCCTCTTCACCATAAATGGTGCTGCCATGAAAAAGTTGCTGATCGTTTGCGTCGCGATTGTGGTGTGTGCCTGGCTGGCGAGTGATATGTGGGCTCGGGGCGGTCGCGGCGGAGGAGGCGGTGGTGGACGTAGTAGCGGTGGCGGGGCATCACGAGGTGGCGGTGCGCGTCCGAGTGGCGGTACATCAAGGAGCAGCGGGGGGGATCTCGCAATGTCGCTTCTCGCACGCCCTCAATGTCGCGGCCGAGTACGTCAAACGTTAAAAAACCAAGTGGCGGCCAAGTTGCAAATAATCGGCCGTCGATGGGTACTTTGCCCACGCCCGGCAATCGCCCTGGCACGGGGGGCGGAAATCGACCTGCAGGAGGCAACGTCGCCAATCGGCCCGGCACAGATGCTCGCCCAGGCGCTGGCACGGGTTCTGTCGCTGGGTCACGACCAGGAGCCGGCGCACGACCATCAACAGGCGATGTGCAAGATTTTCTTAATTTGCCAAATGCCGGTAGCGGAAATGTCGGTGCCGGCCGACCATCAAGCGGCCTCGGTAACATGGCCGCAACTGCTGGTGGCGCACTAGCCGGTGGAGCAGCCGCAGAATTCCTCCAAAATCGCCCGAACAACGCGCTTCCGGGCGCAAGCGGTCCTGGAAACCGAGTGGATGCGGGTCTACCCGGTCAACCTGGAAATCGTGTCGATGCCGGTCTACCTGGGCAGCCTGGAAACCGAGTTGATGCTGGCCTTCCTGGTCAGCCGGGGAATCGCGTGGACGCGGGTCTACCGGGTCAGCCCGGCAACCGGGTCGATGCCGGCCGGCCGGGGCAGCCAGACGTCGGCCGACCGGGACGTCCTGGTGACCATATACAAAATCTTCCCAGCCAAATCACTGACAGAGGCCAGTGGCAGAATTGGCGCCAGGAAAATCTTGGGGGCATTCGGGACTACTGGCAAAACCATGGGGGAGATTTTGGAAACTGGTACGGTGATAGTTGGTGGAACGACCATCACGTCCATTATCCGTACTACCCAGGATTCGGTTTCTGGGCAGGTGCCGCATGGTCGGGTCTATCTGGTTGGGGCGATTACGGTTGGACCGAACCTATTTATTACAATTACGGAGAGAATGTTTATTACGACGATGGCTCAGTGTATTACGGAGATCAGCCAGTATGCACGGAGCAGCAGTACATCGATCAGGCCGAGGCAATCGCTTTGAGTGTGCCGGAAACGGAGCCAGCGGCCCAAGACTGGATGCCACTCGGCGTCTTTGCAATCACACAAGACGGCGAGCCAACCGGTGCCGATCCGACGATGTTCTTGCAACTTGCGTTGAGCAAACAGGGAGTGATCAACGGCACATTCCAGAACACGGCGACAAATACCGTTAAGGCCATCGAAGGGATGGTCGACAAGCAGACTCAGCGCGCAGCGTGGACAGTGGAAGGCGAGTCGCGCCCGCTAATGGAAACCGGAATCGCAAATCTAACCCAAGACACGAATGCGGTGCTGGTTCATTTTCCCGATAACACGACTCAGCGAGTCCTACTGGTCAGACTAGAACAGCCTAAAGGAACCAAGAAGCAGTAGTCGTCCAAATGACATCGTTCGGCGCCTACAGCACGACGTTAGAGCTAGCCCAATACTCATTTCCGCGAATCACTAAGATTAAGCCGTTATATTTTGATGAGGACTACCAGCCAATCAAGCGTGAGAGTGAATTCAAGATCGTTGGATTAACCACTTGCTTCTGCGGTCGGCCGTGTCACCTAACGTCCGAGTGAATGCCGCAATGATTTTCCGGAACGCCAGGATTGCCCCGTCGCAGGGATGGTTAGAGCTACCGTCAATAGTTGACGGGGCGGCAAAAAGTGAGCGAGCTGGCTTTGCAG
>CAZJWY010000276.1:0-4156 GCA_964549545.1 uncultured Planctomycetaceae bacterium
CCGAGCAGTGGCCATGGCACCCAAAGGCTCATTGGTTGCGCAGTTATCATTAGAAATCCGCTGAGACCTACCGCAGTGTAGTTTCATCCGCCGCTGGTGATTTCACGTTAGCCTTTCGGACGAAGTACAGGGGGACAAGAAACGGAAGAACTGTAAACACGGCAACAAATAGTATTTGCCAAATCTCTTCCGGCACCTGTCCTTGGCTTCGATAGAGCAGCATCCCCACGCACACTGCCAGACCGGGAATAAACGCCGCAATAGCAATGGCGATCAACCAAACTTTTGAGCGTGCTTTTTCCATGCCGCTCATTGTAGCCAACGCAATTGGCCACAAAAAACACGAAAAGCACAAAAAAGTTTTTTGTGGCTTTCGCGTTTTTCGTGATTGCTCGATCCCCTCGCAGTAGCAGTAATAGTCATCTCGCTCCGAGAGATGCATTCCGCACGACGAGTGGGCTACCTTAAATTGCCCCCTTTTTTCCGTTTCCACATCCTGTGGAGCTACCGCAACCCCCGATAGCCTTTCTCTCCATTACCCACGGCCATACTTGCACTTACGTTCCCCCGCCAAATTGGGTCTTGCCGTAGCCGCTTGCTTTCGGCGAGACTGACAGGGTTACGTACAGGCGACTAAGAGCGATGCCGCCGGACCGGACCGTCGTGTCTATTGCCGGCTCAGCATCCCATGCGGCGGACACGGTAGTTCCTCGTACTCACGTGCGACGCGCCAAGGACAACGAACATGATGAGTCAAGCAGTGGTGAGATCTCGCAAGAACACGGAACGGCAAAACTGGACGGAAATCAATCCCCAGGCTCTCTACGACAAGTGCATGGCCTTGGCCACCAATCTCTGGTGGAGCTGGCATCCGGAAGTCGTGAACTTGTTTCGCGATATCGATCCGATCAAGTGGCGGAAGATCGACCATAACCCGATCGTCTTGCTGGCCGAGATGACCCCGGAGCAGCTCGCCGCCCGGGCGGCCGAGATGGTCCTCTACACCCGCATCAACCAGGCCCATCGTCGACTCAAAGAGTACCTCACTAATACGCGGCACACTTGGGGCGCCCGCGAAACGGGTGTCCTCGGTTCGAAGCCGGTGGCTTACTTCTCGGCCGAGTTTGGCATTCATGAGTCGGTGCCCATCTATTCCGGTGGTCTTGGCGTTCTCTCCGGTGACCATATCAAGAGCGCCAGCAGCCTCGCAGTGCCGCTAGTCGCCGTCGGCCTGTTTTACGACCAGGGTTATTTCAAGCAGCATCTCGATGGCAACGGCTTCCAGCAAGAGGAGTACCTCGACACCCGCGTCGAAAACCTGCCAATGTCGCCTGCCCTTGGCGCCGATGGCAAGCCGGTCACCATCTCGATCGATACCCGCGACGGCGTGCTGCTGGCCAAGGTCTGGAAAATGAATGTCGGCCGGGTGCCGCTCTACTTGCTTGATTGCGACGTCGACGGCAACAACCCGCAAGATCGTGAACTGACGTCGCGCCTCTACGGCGGCGATATGCGCACTCGCATCCGCCAAGAGCTTGTTCTTGGCGTCGGTGGCGTCAAAGCGCTCCGAGCGCTTGATATCATGCCTGGTGTCTATCACCTCAACGAAGGGCACAGCGCGTTTGCTCCGCTCGAAGTCATCTGGCAGCGGATGAGCGACGACGGCCTCACGTTCGACGAGGCCCTCCGCGAAGTCGCCGCCTGCACCGTGTTCACCACGCACACGCCCGTTCCCGCCGGCCACGACCGCTTCCCACCGAATCTTGTGGAAGAACACTTGGGCCCCTTGCGCGACAAGCTCGGCATCTCGCATGCGCAACTCATGGGCATCGGCCGCGTCGAGCCACAAAACGAGCATGAGCCCTTTTGCATGACGGTCATTGGTTTGAAGCTCTCGCGCCGCGCCAATGCCGTTAGTTCGCTGCACGGCTACGTCTCGCGGCGCATGTGGGCTCACCTCTGGCCCTGGCGCGTCGAAGAAGAAATTCCCATCGGCCACATCACCAACGGCGTTCACATCCCCACCTGGCTCGCCTACCCGATGCATCTGCTTTACGACCGCGTCCTGCGGGCCGACTGGCAAGAGTGGATGGGCGATCCCAAGGTTTGGCAGGCGCTCCACAACGTCGATCCCGGTGAGCTTTGGGAAACGCACAGCGATCTGAAGAATCGCCTGCTCGACTTCGTCCGCCGCCGCGTGAGCCGGCAGATGCGCCGCCGCAACGAATCGGAAGACGCCATCGAAGCCGCTCGCACGATGCTCGACCCCAACGCCCTCACGATCGGCTTTGCCCGCCGCTTCGCCACCTACAAGCGGGCTGACCTGTTCTTCCGCCAACTCGATCAACTGGCCGAGTTGATGAACGATCCGCAGCGTCCTGTGCAACTCATCTTCGCCGGCAAGGCTCATCCGGCCGACGAGCCGGGCAAGCACCTCATCAAGAAGATCGAAAATCTGCGCCACGATCGCCGCTTCACCGGCCGCCTCGCTTTCATAGAAGATTACGACATCAACGTTGCCCGCCACCTGGTGCAGGGCGTCGATGTCTGGCTCAACACGCCGCGCCGGCCGAAGGAAGCCTCCGGCACGAGCGGCATGAAGGCCGTCCTCAACGGTGGCCTCAACCTGTCGATCCTCGACGGCTGGTGGGCCGAAGCCTACAACGGCAAAAACGGCTTCGCCATCGGCGACGGACGCCAACACGTCGACGATGAAATCACCGACGACCGCGACGCCGGCAATTTAATGGCCGCTCTTCAGGACGAAGTGATTCCGCTCTACTACGACCGCGACGCTGATGGGCTGCCACGCCACTGGATCCAAATGATGGTCGAATCAATTGCCACCCTCGCCCCACGATTCAGCGCCCATCGCATGGTTCAGGACTATGTTCGCAAGTGCTACCTGGTCGCGGCGGGTGGGTTGAGCGCGGAAATGAATCGGAGGTAGCCGGTTCTTGCGTAGCTGAATGCGCCAGAATTCGGATGCAATGGAATCCGCACGCCGCATTGCAAAATATTACCGCCGCTCGCGCACACATACTCAATTCAATGTGTGCGGCAATTTCAGGATGTGCTATCTGCTACTTAAACTGGCGTAGCCTCCCACCAACCGTTGGGGCTAATATTACTCCCGATAATCGTGGCTTGTCGCAGCCGACTGATATGACAGCGCGACAACCAAACCTTCTTAGCGCGAGGTAGCACGATGGGCGAATCAACCAAAGCAGTTAGTGCGTTAATACTGATTGTCGCCTCGATCGCGACTGCAGTAGCTTGGTTTCTGGATCGTCCAGACACGACTACTTGGGCATTTCGGATTGGTAGTCCGATACTGGCACTCGCCTCACTCGGCCTTATCTTGAAACTCAATGCCCGTGCCGATCTTGTTCATGACTATCTGCGTGAGCACGCAGGTTCCTACTTCAACCGAGATGGATTCTGCTTCGCACTGGTTCCACACGTTGTCGACCAGACAGCCTATATATGTGCTTATTTCCAGAATCAGTATGACCAACCTTCGATTGGTCGCATTGCTGTAAGGCCAGGGCGAGGCTTCTTCATGGGGCGAGCAAATATCGATGCAATTACCTATGAGATCCACTGCGCACCAGCCGCCTTTGGCATTGCGCGAATCGCAGTTCCAATACCAAGAAAACTGCAAGGCAAACGTCAGTCGTTCGAAGTGGGAGCATCGGTCGAATATCCCAATGGCAAAGGCCATAGACTACGCTTCCACGATGGTGTGTTTCTGCGTACGAACACAAAATTCGGAAGCGCGTTCGGCACAGCACTCACAATCGCAGGTGCCGCGGGCGGAGCAATCATCTTATCGAAACCAGCTACCATGACGATGGAACTACCACTCGAAGTCGCCGAGGACGTTTCCACATCGTCGCCTGAAATAAAGACGCTGTGGCAACTCGACGATCCCTCCGCCCAAAAAGTCGCCTAGCGCACCCGATTGACAACTCAGACAAACAATGGCCGACGACTCCAAACGATATTGGTTTCCCGCCAAGCGCTACGGCTGGGGCTGGGGACCGCCTAGCATCTGGCAGGGCTGGCTGGTCTTCATCGTTTGGTTGGCCGTTGCGATCATCGGAAGCCCCTGGATCGCAACGCGAGCATGCTGTTCTTCGGGCTCTTCCAAGTG
>CAZJWY010000277.1:0-4018 GCA_964549545.1 uncultured Planctomycetaceae bacterium
TACGCTTCCATGCTCCACGGCGTTCACGCGATTATCTCAACCTATGGCTTCTGGCTCCCCAACGACCCGCGGGGCTCGTGGAGCGATTTCGTCCGAAGCTGGGAATTAACACGATTCGGCAAAGCCACCAAGGTAAACACCAGGCAATCCGTAGCTGCGGTATCGCACGACGCTCGTCAGCGCCAAGTGGCAAAAGAGTGCCTGAAATATCCCGAAGTCTTTCTCTCCGGTCGTCAGGCAAGATCGGTAGGACTGGGATTTCGGCAAGCGGTCGAGGAGTCCAACTACCGAATTTATGCTTGCTCGATCCTCCCTCAACACATCCACTTGGTTTTGGCCCCTCATCAGCGCGATATTTGGCGAATCGTCGGCCACTTCAAAGCCCGCGCAACGCAACAACTGGCTCGCGACGATTTACATCCGCTGGCAAAGTATCGCGACAACGACGGCATGATCCCATCACCGTGGGCTCGCAAAGGTTGGGTCGTGTATATCTTCTCAGAAGAACACCTACGTAAAGCAATTCAATACACTGTCGACAATCCACTCAAAGAAGGAAAACCGCGTCAACACTGGTCGTTCGTTACCCCCTACGATCCCGATTCCAACCCGCACCATTAGCGGCGGAGCTTGCTCCGCGCGTTGCGTCCCGCATACAGCCTCCACACCATGCCCGAATTCGAACACGAACGTCACAAACCCCCTCGCGAACTCGCCCAGCCGCGCGAACTGGTCGTCGTCTGTGCCCCCATGCGCAGCAACATCAACCTCTCACGCATCGCCCGGGCCGCCTCGTGCTGCGGCCTCACCCGTATGATCTGTTGCGGCCCCGCCAAGCTCGACCGCAAGATCGCCCGCGATGCGACCGAAACGATTCAGATCGAGGGTCACCGCACGATCGGCCCGGTGCTTGAAAAGCTGCGCGCCGAGGGCTTCCACCTTGTCGGCCTCGAACAAACGAGCAACTCCCAAGACCTGCACCATTACCAGTTCGAGCGGCGCACCGCGCTGGTGATCGGCAACGAGCGCACCGGCCTCACCGAAGATATTCTGAAACTGCTCCACGCCGTCGTCGAGATTCCCGTGTGGGGCCTGCCGTACAGTTACAACGTAGCGACCGCCACGGCCATGTGCCTTTATGAGTACTGCCGGCAATTCCCTAACGGGTAGAGGCGCGGTGGCATGGACTTTAGCCCGTGATAACGAGCCCTCTCTAGCTTGCTTTTAGATACTCTAGACAGACTAAAGTCCGTCCTACGATCCTGCCCGCCAATATCTTTTCAATACGATCGGGCAGCTCATTGAGCGTGATCTCATCTGCCAGCGATTCGAGCTGATCAATGTTCCACGGTCCCGACAAGTTTTTCCACATCTCCAGCCGCTCGCGCCATGGGCACTGCGCCGAGTCGATGCCGGCCAGCGTTACGCCGCGCAAGATAAACGGATAGACCGTCATCGGCACATCCGTCCCCGCGACCAACCCACATGCGGCCACGCACGCGCGATGTTGCGTCGATCGCAAAATCGTCGCGAGCGGCATTCCGCCCACCGTATCAACCGCCGCCGCCCAGCGCGCGCGAAGCAGCGGATGGTCACTCTCATCGGCCACGTCGCCGCGACTCAAGATCGTGCGAGCGCCGAGCTTGCGCAACCAATCATGATGTTCTTGCTTACCAGTGACCGCTTCCACTTCATAGCCGAGCTTCGCCAAAATCGCCACGGCGATTGATCCCACACCGCCAGTCGATCCGGTGACAACAATCGGCCCGCGCCCCGGCTCGATTCCGCGCCCAACGATCGCCGCCACGCATTGGGCCGCAGTGAAGCCCGCCGTGCCGTAAATCATCGCTTGCCGCAATGTGAGCCCATTGGGTAGCGGCACGATCCACTCTGCCGGCACCCGTGCGAACCCGGCATATCCGCCCCATTGGTCGGCCCCTAGGTCATATCCCGTCACGATCACCTGGTCGCCCGGTTTGTACTCGGCCGAGGTGCTCGCCTCGACAATGCCGGCACAATCAATTCCCGGCACATGCGGCAACGTCCGCACCACGCCCGGGTGGCCTTGCGAAGCTAACGCATCCTTGTAGTTTAATGACGAGTAGTTAACGCGGATCAGCACTTCGCCCGGGGGCAAATCATCGACCGCCACTTGCTCCACCGCGGCCGAGACTTGCCCCTTCGCATTTTTGCGAGCCACAAACGCCGGGAAAGACGATCCGTCACTCATGAATCTCATCCACCCACCGTTTGCTTAAGACGTTTTCAATTCGATCGGCAGCTTGTCGATCTTCGCCGCCAGAATGAAGTCGTTCTCAGAGAGGCCGCCAATCGCGTGCGTCCACAACTCGACCGATACGTTTCGATAACCCTCGATATGCAAATCAGGGTGATGTCCGTCGGCCTCTGCCAACTCGGCACATTCGTTGAAAAACCGCATGCCGGCCATGAAGTTCTTTACCTTCCAGTCCTTGCGAATGCGCTGGCCGTCGTGCGTCATTTGCCAGCCATCGAGCTGCTTGAGCTGCTCCTTCGCCTCCTCGACCGAGTACGGCTCGACGCCTCCTTCGCAGGGTTTGCACTTCTTCTGCACGAGTTCGGTGGGAGATTGAACAGTCATCGTGTTTTCCTCCACGGCTTAGCGTATCGATTCTACAGGTGGCGCAATCATTATCCGTCATTACAACAAAGCGTCAAACTACCACCCCGATAAGTGACAAATCGCCGCGACAAGGAACCCGCCAAAGATCACCATGCACGCGGCGGTAATTGCGACGCTCCGTGCCACGATTGTCGCCAAGAAAGTCGTTGCGAAACAAGACACAAGATAAACCCGCACCGCAACGCTGCTAAAATCACCAAATATCCACGTGATGAGAAACGCAGCACATGCAACTCCAGCCGCTGCCCTTCGTCCATATTTCACTGCGAGCGTCCGATGCCCTGCTGCGCGATCCGCTTCATAGTCGGCCGCCGTCGCCAGCGCATGAATTCCACATACGCACAGCGCCAACAAATAATACTTCAGCGGGATCGCCCGTGGATCTGCGTTGAGGCTGTAACCCATCGTAAAAGGCAGCAGAAAGTAACCAAACCCATTCGCCAGCGAATCGAGCGGCGGCCGCTCTTTCAGACGTAGCGGCGGCACGGAATAAAGCCATGCCACGAGCAGCAGCGCGATCGTCGCCGCGATGTTGTCCCAATTACGAGTCAAACAAGCGCCGAGCACAATCAACGGCGCCATGAGCATCGTGCCGCGAAACACGAGCGGCCGATCCTCCGCGCGAACCACGGCCCCCCACACCGCCCGCCGCCGCGACGAACGGCGATCCGACTCGTAGTCGTAAATGTCGTTTAACCCACACCCGACAAGGTTCATGGGAAATGTCAACAACAGCGCCTGGATCACCACTGCGGCATTGATCGTCGCGTGCGCCGAGTGCAGGCCGAGCGCATAAACGAGCGGCAAGATCGGCCAGATGATTGGCCGGCTGACTTGAATGAGAAAAAGCAACTTGGCGATCGATGGCGACAACAGGGCTCCCGCTCGGCGCATGCTTGCCGAGCAGACGTCAGTTTCCGCGCGATCGCCCGGGCGTCAACCCGAGGTCTTATTCATCGACTGCTTGATCAAGCCGACGATCAGCGTGAGCAAGCCGCCGCCGATCGCCGACGCGCCCGCGTTCCCCGCAATTTGTCCGCCGGCGCCCGCGGCATCGCCGAGAATGCTCTGCAAAGCCGGAATCAGCGCCGCCAATTGGCCGCCGCCTACGCCGCCGACAATGCCCAAAACCGTCTTCAAGATCGTGGTCAAGTTGGCGTTCTTGAGCAACGAGCCGACAATGTTTCCACCCGCGGCGCCACCCAATAACTGAATGATCAAAGGCAAAAGGGCTCCCACGACATGCTCCTGTAAGAAAAGGAAAGGAAAAGGGAAAGACTACAGCTTTCTAATTGCAGACGCTAAGTTCGAGTTTTGCACTTTTTTGAGGTGAAAAACTGCTCTAGTAGAAAAGCG
>CAZJWY010000278.1:0-3867 GCA_964549545.1 uncultured Planctomycetaceae bacterium
GACCAGTTTTCACGGCCCGTTACAATTCATCTGGGGTTCAATCTTAAAGGAAAAACGCACACCAGGAACCAAAACGATGACCCCACTCGATCCGCTGGCAACCCGGCGCCAGTTCATGAAAGGCGCTGCGATTTCCACTGCGAGCCTTGCCCTCCCCGCCTTCTGGACCACCCCCGGCGCCTTCGCCGAAGCCCTCACGCCAACCCCGCGCCAAACCGAAGGCCCCTTCTATCCCGATCGTTTGCCTCTCGATACCGATAACGACCTGATCCTCGTCAACGACAACATCACGCCCGCCATCGGCGAAATCACGCACCTCACCGGCCGAGTGCTGGATGCCAAAGGCTCGCCGATTCGCAACGCCGTCGTCGAAATCTGGCAGGTCGACGGCAACGGCGTCTACCTCCACACCCAGAGCACCCACGCCAAACGCGACGCCAACTTCCAAGGCTTCGGCCGCTTCCTCACAGGCAGCACCGGCGAGTACTACTTCCGCACCGTGAAACCGGTGCCCTACCCTGGCCGAACGCCGCATATTCACTTCATGATCCGCCGCCCCAAGGCCGACGACTTCACCACGCAGTGCTACATCAAAGGCCACCCGCAAAACGAACGCGACGGCATCTACCGCGGCATCCGCGATGCAAAGGCCCGCGAATCGGTAACAGTCGATTTCAAACCGCTGAAAGCGTCAAAAACAGACGAACTCGAAGCCAGGTTCGACATTGTGCTGGATAGGTAGCGACCGCCTTGAATTTCAAGCCCATCGCTACGAACAACCCGCGAGCCCGCGAGCCGGGGCGTCCCCGCCCCCGCCCAACCGTTACACGATCCCTGAAAGCATCAAAAGGAGCCACCGCGTGCAACATACAACTTTGGCGGCCTTGCTCTTAATCTGCCTTTCATACTACACCGCAGCCCGCGCCGAAACGCACATCTATTGCGCCGACCATGAAACCAAACGACTCATCAAAATCAAAGAAGACGGCACGCTGCTGTGGGATTGCCCCAACAACAACGGCCACGATGTCCAGCTCCTCAAAAACGGCCATGTCCTGATCGTGACCGGCGAAGTCCAAGAAATCGATGCCGACAAGCGAGTCGTGTGGAAGCTCGGAAAACCACAAGTCGAGAACGCCGAATCGGCCCAGCGCCTCGACAATGGTCATACCATCGTTGCAGACAACGGCAAACATGCAGTCTTGGAGTTCGACGAACACGACCGACAGGTATGGCGCTTCGACGTCCCCAACAACAACCACCGCCCCAAGCCAACGCTGCGACAAGTCCGGCGACTCGCGAATGGCAACACGCTCATCTGCGCCAGCACCGAAGACGAAGTTTGGGAAGTGACGCCAGACAAAAAGATCGTCTGGCGCTTTAAGGTGCCGTTTCCTTATCTCGCCACGCGGTTAGAAAATGGCAACACGCTGATCAGCAGCGGCGATGGCTTCGGCAGTCCCCGAGGCTACTATCTGATCGAAGTTGACAAACAGGGCCAAACAGTCTGGAAGTACGGCGGCGAAGACGCCCCGCCCGATCAAAAACTAAAATGGCCCTCCGGCTTCGTCCGCATGCCAGACGGCAACACCTACGTCTCCGAAGCGCAGGGACGGTGCATCAAGGTAATCTCCGCCGACAAAAAGATACTGCGTACCATCACTAGCCCCGCCCTGATGCACCCCTGCACGCTAGTGATTGTCGACGAGTAACGGCTCGATTGAAAAAGAGGGTTCGGTCGGCTCGGTCGAAAACTAGATGTGTAGCGACTTTCTTATCAGCAAATTGCGAGTGCGACGCAGAATAAGAAAAATACAGTCCCGTAGAAGAGATACCCCCATAACACGCCGTTCAAGATGGCCAAAGTCATCCGCTTAGTTGACAGCCGCATCGATATCCCGGCTCCAATCAATGGTGCGCCGCACAACAAAAGGAACCCGCGCTCCCGCTGCGCGCCGCCTTCATCCTCGAACGAGCAGGAGCAACTGTTCTAAACCCGAGGGGAAGAATTTTGGACAGCAGATGGTACGAAGTAGGTCCTGCGAGCCGAGCAGGACCTCCGCACTACGGAACGACTCAATAATAACTTCCCGATTTTCAGAAGAACCACAGAGACACAGAGAGCACGGAGAAACCATTCGAGTTTAGACAGGATTCTTCTCTGTGTCCTCCGTGTCTCCGTGGTGAATCCTATCTGGTCGAAGCTATCTTTGAGCCATCCCTAGGGTGCGCAAAATCCAGGGGGAGAATTGTGCGCACCTTCATCGAAACCCCTGAAATGGATCACGCACAAAAACGCCAGCATGCCGATTGCCCGCCACAACGGCCATCGCCGCCGTCGGCCGCGTCGTTCCCATTCGACAACTCTCGCCTTCGCCGAGTACAATTCTCTGTTCCCACCAACACTAACCCACTAAAGCTCTAGTTCCGTGGCCCAGCAGTACATCTACCAAATGGAAAGCCTGACCAAGAAGATTGGTCAGCGCGAAGTTCTCAAGGACATCTGGCTCTCGTTTTATCCCGGCGCGAAGATCGGCGTCTTGGGCCGCAACGGCTCCGGAAAAAGTACGCTGCTGCGGATCATGGCCGGCATCGACAAGAACTTCGATGGCACCGCCAAACTGACGCCCGGCTTCACCGTCGGCATCCTCGAACAAGAGCCGCACCTCAATCCAGATAAAGACGTCTTCGGCAACGTCGAAGAAGCCGTCGCCTCGACCCGGGCACTTCTAACTGAGTTCGAAGAGCTGTCGGAAAAGCTCGGCGAAGTGACCGATCCCGACGAAATGGAAAAGCTCCTCGAGCGGCAAGCCAAGGTGCAAGACAAAATCGAGCACGTCAACGCCTGGGAACTCGATCGGCAAGTGGAGATCGCGATGGGGGCGATGAACCTGCCGCCGGGCGACGCCGATGTCACGAAACTCTCGGGCGGTGAAAAACGCCGCGTTGCACTCTGCAAGATCTTGCTGCAAAAGCCCGACCTGTTGCTGATGGACGAACCGACGAACCACCTCGACGCCGAGAGCGTCGCCTGGCTCGAACGACATTTGCACGACTACGAAGGCACGGTCGTCGCCGTGACCCACGATCGCTACTTCCTCGACAACGTGGCCCAGTGGATTCTCGAACTCGAATACGGCAAAGGCATCCCGTTTGAAGGCAACTACTCTTCTTGGCTGCGGCAGAAAGAAGCGCGGCTCAAGGTTGAAGAGAAAAAAGCCTCTGCCCGGCAGAAGACATTGGCTCGCGAGTTGGAGTGGGTCCAAGCGTCGGCCAAGGCCCGACAGGCCAAGAGCAAGGCCCGTATCCAGGCCTACGAAAAAATGGCGGCCGAGCAATTCGAAGACAGGCCCGAGGAGTTGGAAATTCAGATTCCGCCCGGCCCGCGGCTCGGCGACATGGTCATCGACGCCGAGAACCTCGGCAAGTCGTACGGCGATCGCGTGGTCTTCGAAAACGTCAACTTCCGGCTGCCGGCCGGTGGTATCGTCGGCATCATCGGCCCGAATGGCGCCGGCAAAACAACGCTATTGCGGATGCTGATGGGTCAGGAACAACCGGACGTAGGCGAACTGAAGATCGGCCCGACGGTGAACCTGGGCTACGTCGACCAATCTCGCGACGACCTGAAACCCGACGCAACGGTCTACCAGGAAATCTCCGCCGGACACGACACGCTCGAAATGGGCGGCCGCACGATGAACTCGCGGGCGTACGTCTCGCGGTTCAACTTCACCGGCACCGATCAGCAAAAGAAAGTCGGCGTCCTCTCTGGCGGTGAGCGGAACCGCGTCCACTTGGCCAAGCTGTTGCGCCGCGGCTCCAACGTGCTGCTCCTCGACGAACCGACGCACGACCTCGATGTCG
>CAZJWY010000279.1:0-3858 GCA_964549545.1 uncultured Planctomycetaceae bacterium
CGCTCAACAAGGAAGACGAAAGCCTGTTGAGCGAAAGGGCCTTCTCGAAGTCTGCGATGGCTTCGGCGTGCTTGCCGACGTTCAGATAGGCATCTGCGCGGAGCCGCAGGGCAGGGTAGTTTTCCGCTTCCTTTGCAATGATTTGGCTCGTGGTCTCGATCGCCTTGCTGGGCTTTCCGGCAACCAGATAGAAGCTGCTTAACCGATTGAGCAGGCCGATATTTCCCGGCACGGCCTTCAAAAGCGTTTGAATCTCGCCGATCGCCTGATCAATTCGATTGCTTCCGGCGAGCACTTCGGCGCGCATCAAATGTGATTGGGGCAGGTTGGGGTGCAGCTTGATGGCCGCATCGATGTCTTCCAGGGCCTTGTCGGCTTGCTTCAGCTCGTAGTAAATGTTGGCCCGCACGAGTAGCGTAGCGATGCTATCGGGCGCTAGCTCCAGAGCCTTGGTCAACTGCTCAATTGCTTTTTCCAGATCGCCCTTCTGGTGATAAAGTTCGCCGCGATGCGCGAAGGGCAAGGGATCCTTGGGAGCCAGTTCGGTCGCCTTGTCGAAGCTCTTAAGCGCTTCGTCGTACTGATCCAGCCCCAAGAGAATCATTCCGCGTAGCTTGTTGATGGGAGCGTTGTCGGGTTCCATTTTGAGTGCTTTGTCGGCATCTTCGAGCGCTTCCTTGTACTTTTCCTTTGTGTAGAGCTGCTCTGCCCGCAACCGGAGATAGTCTGCTTTATCCGGCTGCAGCTCGATCGCCTTGGTCATATCGGCCAGTTTGCGTTCATCATCCTTTTGTTGGACGCCGCGTAGGGCGTAGGCCTCAGCTTTTTGAGCTGGAGTCGCGTCTTTCGAATCGATCACTTTCGATAGTGCCCGCCGGGCTGCCGCCGGATCGCCCATGTCCAACGATTGCAGCTTGCCGATCAGCATTTGGGCATCGATGTCTTGGTCGTCGATGCTGACGACGCGTTGCAAGTCGCTGAGGGCAAACTGCCGAAACTGCATCCATTGGATCTTACGTTGCGGGTCTTGGGCCGGCACGTTGAAAACGGCCGCGGCGAACAACTGGCCGCGCTGAAGGAGCGACGCCATGAGTAATTGCTCGGCGTACTTGGTGTTTTCGTCGTCGAGGCCTTTTTCGAGGGCCGTGTCGACATGGTCGATGACCTCGCCCAGGTCTTCCAGGTTTTCGGCGGCCACCTTTAGTTGGGTGGCTTTATCCAGGTCGTCTTGTCCTTCGTTTTCAGCCATCGCCGGCAGGGCGAGGGCCGCTAGCACGAACAAGCTCACGCAGAATCGAAGCGGGAGGATACGAAGCATGGCCGAAAGCTCTTTCAATCAGGTGGGTTTTTTCGCCGTACAAGGAGACCTTTAAGCAGTACGACGCGGCGCTGCATTATTACCATTTCGGGCGGTCGGGGCTATGCGAGATTTGTCTATCGGCTTGGGCAAAATTGGCGAAAAAGCCGTGGCATCTGGCTTTCCGCCGCGCCGTCGGCTTGGCGGTCGGAAGTTTCGACATTTCGCCGGCTCTTTATCCGCGCCCGGCCACTTTATGGTTATACTTTTGCGTTTGCGAATGGCCGTTTGTCAGGTGTTTTTCGGAATGATTTAGGTGGTGGATCGGCTCAAATTACTTCGACCCATGGAACTCACCACGGAGACACGGAGGGCACGGAGAGGACGTTTATCCGCAGATGAACACAGATAGACACAGATACAAGTTAGAGTCTGTAACAGAACTAGTTTTCGGAAACCGGACGCTAGCGCGTTCCGGCTGATTAAATAAGGCTTCTAGATAATTCTGTTTTGAACTATCTATCTCTATCTGCGTCCGATCTTTGTTCATCTGCGGACTCCTTATGTCTTCTCAGTGTTCTCTGTGTCTCCGTGGTAATTCTGGTTCGAAAGAAGTTGTTTTTGAATTATCCCTTAACGAGAAATTGATCATGGAAGCAGGCATCGTCGGGTTGCCCAATGTCGGAAAAAGCACCCTCTTCAACGCGCTCACCTCGGCGGGGATCGCCAGCGAGAATTATCCTTTTTGCACGATCGAGCCGAATATCGGCGCCGTGCCGATTCCCGATCCGCGTCTGGCGACAATCAACAAGTACATGCCGACCGAGAAGATCATCCCGGCCATTTTTCAATTGGTCGACATCGCGGGCCTCGTTCGTGGCGCGTCGCAGGGCGAAGGCCTTGGCAACAAGTTTCTCGGCAACCTCCGCAGTGTCGATGCGATTCTGCATGTCGTCCGTTGCTACGACGATGAGAACGTGATCCATGTCGACGGCAGCGTCGATCCGCTGCGTGACATCGAAACGATCGATACCGAGCTGATGCTGGCAGATATGCAATCGCTCGAGGGAATGATCGATCGGGCTCAGAAAAACATCCGGCTGGGTGGGCCCGAGGCCAAGCGCCGCCTGGAAATTCTCACGGATTGCCAGGAGCTTCTCAACGCTGGTAAGCCGGTTCGTTCGCTGAGTTACGACGATCCAACCTCGGCCAAGATTCTGCGCGAGCTTCAATTCTTGACGAGCAAGCGCGTGCTCTATGTGGCCAATGTTGGTGAAGAAGACCTTGCCGGGACGAATCCCCGCGTGGAGCAGGTTCGGCAACACGCGGCGGCCGAGGGGAGCGAGATGGTGAAGGTCGTCGCGCGGCTGGAGGCGGAAATCGCGGAGTTGGACGAGCCGGATCGCACCGAGATGTTAAAAAGCGTTGGCTTGGAGGAGCCGGCGCTCGCGACGTTGGCTCGGGCGGCGTATAAGCTGCTCGGTCTGCAAAGTTATTACACGGCGGGGCCGAAGGAGATTCGTGCTTGGACGGTTCCGGTCGGCGCCACGGCGCCGCAAGCCGCGGGCGTAATTCATACCGATTTCGAGCGGGGTTTCATTCGTGCCGAAGTCTATTCGGTCGACGATCTTGTGGAACACGGCAGCGAGAAAGCAATTCGCGAGGCGGGGAAAATGCGGCTAGAGGGTAAGTCGTACGTGATGCAGGATAGCGACGTTTGCCACTTTTTGTTCAATGTTTAAGGGATGACACGACGGCAGATGGGATTTACCACGGAGACACGGAGGGCACGGAGGGCACGGAGAAGATATACCCTACCCGGCCATGAGTGACACGTTTTCGAAGGTCTGAAAGCGGAGTGTCATTCGAGAAGCCAGGGATAGTTGGTGGGTGGTGGGGATTTCGGCGAGGCAGTTCTCGATGGCGGCGCGGAAGCTCGCGAAGTTGGTGTAGTACCGGCCGCGAAGCGTGTGGCCTTTGACGAATTTCCAGAGCCGTTCGATTAGATTGAGATTGGGTGAATAGCTTGGCAAGAACAGGAGCGTGATCCCCAGTTCCGCAGCTAGCGTTTGGACGACAGCATTGCGTTGATAGCGGGCATTGTCCAGCACCAGGGTGATCGGACCGACCAGGTTCAACGCGGCGATCTTCCGCAGCAATTCGCCCATTGTCTCGGTGTTGACGACGGTGGTGTTGGTGACGGCAATCAGCTCGCGCGTCACGGAATTCCAGGCGCCCAGCACCGACTCGCCTGCGGCGTGTGCCCGACCGCTGTCGGCCGGCCACGGCGCGGAGAAAGATCCGGCCGAAACTCCACAAGCAACACAAGAACGTGCCAAAGACAAAGTGGGCCGCATCCACGAAGAACACGTGGCCCCGCCCCGCTTCGGCGCGTTCCAGCACGGGAGTCAGTTGTTCGTCGAGGAACTGACGCTGGTCGGCCACAAGCTGCTTCAGCCGACGGTTCTCGTCCTCCAGCTTTTTCAGCCGCACCGCCTCTTCCGCCTTCATCCCGCCGTACTGCGCTCGCCAGCGGTGATACGTCCCTTCGCTCACCTCCA
>CAZJWY010000280.1:0-3851 GCA_964549545.1 uncultured Planctomycetaceae bacterium
GAAAGTGTTGCTCGCGACCGTGAAAGGCGACGTCCACGATATCGGCAAAAACATCGTCGGCGTGGTGCTCGGCTGCAACAATTTCGAAGTCATCGATCTGGGCGTGATGGTCGCTTGCGAGACCATTCTGGAGAAAGCTCGCGAAGAGAAGGTGGATGTCATCGGCCTCTCCGGCCTGATCACGCCAAGCCTGGATGAAATGGTGCATGTGGGGCGCGAGATGAAGCGGAGCGGCTTCGAGCTGCCGCTTTTGATTGGCGGTGCTACGACGAGCGCGAAGCACACGGCGGTCAAGATCGCTCCGAGCTACGCGAGTGAAGTGATTCACGTGCTCGATGCCTCGCGGTCGGTCGGCGTGGTCGAGAAGCTGATCAATCCGGAAGCTCGCGTGAAGCTCAACGCCGAAAACCGCGCGTTGCAACAGCAACTCGTCGCTTCGTATGCGAAGCGGCAAGATGTGAAGCTCTTGCCCTACGCGGAAGCGGTCGCCCGGCGGTTCCAGAGCGATTGGGCCAAGCTCGATATCCCGAAGCCGGAGTTTACCGGGCGGAAGATTCTCGAAAACGTGCCGCTGGAGAAGCTGCGCGACTATATCGATTGGTCGCCGTTTTT
Source organism: uncultured Planctomycetaceae bacterium (assembly GCA_964549545.1). Classification (GTDB taxonomy): domain Bacteria; phylum Planctomycetota; class Planctomycetia; order Pirellulales; family Lacipirellulaceae; genus JABDGM01. The sequence continues at coordinate 613 of CAZJWY010000280.1, forward strand.
CATGACATGGGAGCTCAAGGGGAAGTATCCGCGTATTTTCGAGGATCCCAATCTGGGCGAAGCCGCGCGGAAGCTGTTCGAGGACGCGAACGAGTTGCTCGACAAAATCGTTGGCGAGAAGCTGCTCACGGCTCGCGGCGTGTACGGCTTTTGGCCGGCGGCAAGCGAGGGAGACGACATTATCGTTTACGCGGATGACACGCGTGCGAAAGAGCTTTGCCGCCTCCACGCACTGCGGCAGCAATGGGAGCGCAAGGGGCAAAGCGCGTTCTATTCGTTGGCCGACTTCATCGCGCCTGTTGCCAGTGGGCGCCCAGATTACCTAGGCGCGTTCGCCGTCACGGCGGGCATCGGCGCCGATGAGCTGGTCAAAGAGTTCAACCAGCAGCACGACGATTACAACTCGATTCTCACGAAGGCGCTGGCCGACCGTTTGGCCGAGGCATTTGCCGAGTACTTGCATGCGGAAGCTCGCAAGGCGTGGAAGTACGGCCTGTCTGAGGGCCTCAGTAACGAAGACCTGATCGAGGAAAAGTACCGCGGCATCCGACCCGCTCCAGGCTACCCGGCCCAACCGGATCACACGGAGAAACCGATCCTTTTCAAACTGCTGGATGCGGAACGAGCCACAGGCATTCGTCTGACGGAGAACTATGCGATGCACCCGGCGGCGAGCGTTTCGGGGCTTTATTTCGCTCATCCCGAGTCGCGGTACTTTGCGGTGGATCGGCTGACGCGCGATCAAGTCGAAGACTATGCCCTCCGCAAGGGGATGACCGTGGCCGAGCTTGAACGCTGGCTCGCGCCGAATCTTGGGTATGAGCCGTCCTGATTTTTTGTACCTGTGGAGCAGCTAAGTCTGCGCCTCCGCCCTTTGTCGCCTGTCCGGCCTCATCGAGGCCAGCTACAACCAAAAGAAAAGCCTCCTGGCCATCAGACGTCGAACTTTATGCCCTGTGCCAGGGGCAGATCGTCGGAATAGTTGACGGTGCTCGTGACGCGGCGCATGTAGGCTTTCCAGGAATCGCTGCCCGATTCGCGGCCGCCGCCGGTTTCTTTTTCGCCACCAAAGGCACCGCCGATTTCGGCGCCGCTGGTGCCGACGTTGACGTTCACGATTCCACAATCGGACCCGGCGGGCGAAGTGAATAACTCTGCCTCGCGCACGTCGCTGGTGAGAATTGCCGAGGAAAGGCCTTGCGGTACATTGTTGTGAAAGCGAATGGCGGCTTCGAGGTCGCTGAAGCGCATGAAATAGAGAATCGGGGCGAACGTCTCCTTCTGCACGATCGGCGCGTCGGGCTCGATCTCGACGAGCGCGGGCCGCACATAGTAACCGCCTGCGGGTACGCCTTCGGTTACACGTCCACCGCCGTGAATCTTGCCACCTTGTTCCCGTGCCGCTGCGAGCGCTCCTTCCATGGCATCGTAGGCCGCCTTGTCAACGAGCGGGCCGACCAATACACCTTCTTGTGTCGGATCACCAATCACTAATCGCTGATACACGGCGAGAACTCGGTCGCGCAGCTCGTCGGCAATTGACTCGTGAACGATCAGTCGACGAAGCGTAGTACAGCGTTGGCCGCAAGTTCCGGCTGCCGCAAACACGATCGAGCGCACGGCCAACTTCAAATCGGCCGACGGCGCGACGATCATGCCGTTGTTACCGCCTAGCTCCAATAACGAGCGGCCCAGCCGCTCGGCTACTGTTTTGGCAACTGCGCGGCCCATCGGCACCGAGCCGGTCGCTGAAATCAACGGCAAGCGGGATGACGCAGACAACACTTGCCCGACGTCCGCACCACCGATGACAACACTCGAAATACCGCCGGGAGCTGCCTGACGGGAGATCACGCCGGTCACGATTCGTTGACAAGCCAGTGCGCTGAGCGGCGTCTTTTCCGATGGCTTCCACACGATCGGGTCGCCACATACCAGACCGATCATCGCGTTCCAGGCCCAGACAGCAATCGGGAAATTAAAGGCCGAGATCACACCCACAGGACCAACCGGGTGCCAGTACTCCGCAAGCCGATGACCAGGTCGCTCGCTGGCAATCGTCTTACCATAAAGTTGGCGGCTCAGGCCCACAGCGTAGTCGCAGATGTCGATGACTTCCTGAACCTCGCCACGTGCTTCGGGCAAAATTTTGCCCGACTCCCAAGCCACTAGAGAGGCAAGCTCCGATTCGTACTTGCGGAACTCATTGCCGATCTGTCGAACTAATTCACCACGCACAGGCGCGGGGGTATCGCGCCAAAGCGGAAAACTGCGACAAGCGCTGTCGATGGTAAACCCAACCTCCTCAAGCGACGTCGATGGAAACTCGGCCAAGGTGCTGCCATCGATGGGCGACCGCACGGTGATCTGCGGACCTTCGCCGTGATAACTTAAACCTACAATGGATAGTTCAGGTGGAAGGAATCGGGCCAATGCTCGTTCTAAATTGGTGTCCATCACTCAATCTTCCTCCCCCACCGTCATGCTGCTGAACCGCGTCGCCTTCTGCGATTCGTAATACTGGCCAAACCGGTTGCCGAGAAACTCTTCCATCGTGACTTGTTCCTGCTTTACGAGGCCGCGATTTGGCAGGCGACCGGCGACGTGCAAATCGAGAACGGCACAAATGCCGGCGGCCGTGGTGATCTGGATTGCACTCCACAGCTCGTCGCCTATCTGCTGGTGGTAAATCTTACGCGCATCACTCTTTTGAACCAGCAGGCCTTTGCGAATGCCGGTGACGGTGCAGAACGTGACGACGACATCTTGGAACGTAACGGGAATCGCCCGTTCGAGGATTTCTTTAAGCTGATCGCGATGTTCGCTCATGCGCAGCTCGTCGACCATGACTTTCATGAGGTCGCGATGGCCAACGTAGCGGACGGTTTTGTAGTTCAACTCACGGACCTGGCCGACGAGCGTGTCGCACATCGTGCCTAGGCCGCCGCTCGTGTTGAACGCCTCGTAGCGCACGCCGTCGAGCGAGAAATGCTCCAATCCTTCCAACGGAAGGACATCGATTTTTTTGCCGGCGTGAATCGCCTCGCAGGGATTGCAGTACTCGTTGATCAGGCCGTCGGTCGACCAAGTGAGATTGTATTTCAGTTCGCCAGTCGGAAACTGGGGCAGCGCGCCGACGCGCAGCCGCACCGTCGCGGCCAGCATTGCGTCGCGGAACGCGTCATACAGGCCGTCCTGGACATAGAGGCGCTGGACGCCGATGCAATTCTGCCCCGCGG
>CAZJWY010000281.1:0-3728 GCA_964549545.1 uncultured Planctomycetaceae bacterium
CGTTCGGATTGGCTTGTTGCGCGATCGAGATGATGGCGGCCGGTGCGAGCCGGTACGACATGGATCGGTTTGGCGCGGGCGCGTTTCGGGCGACGCCGCGGCAGGCCGACTTGATGGTCGTGGCTGGCACGGTGACGTACAAGATGGCGAGCCGCGTGCGCCGGCTTTACAACATGATGCCCGATCCGAAGTTCGTGATCGCGATGGGGGCTTGCACGGTCGGTGGGGGGCCCTACTTCAAGTACGGCTATCACGTGGTAAAGGGCGTTGACCTGGTTGTGCCGGTGGATGTGTACGTGCCGGGCTGCCCGCCGCGACCGGAGTCGCTGCTCGAAGGCCTGATGCGAATTCAAGACAAGATTAAGGGGCACAAGATTGCCCGGCAGCATGGCGCTGCGATTGGCGTGAAGGTGGAAGACGAGTTGCCGGTGCCACATCATAGTGGATATGTGGCCGCGCCAGCGGATAACGAGCCGGTGTACGATCACCAGAAGATAACGGCGTAAAGCCGAGTGACGAGGATGCAGAGGTCCGGGGAGTTCCGTAATTCCCTGGCACCCACCATTCTGCATCCTTGATTGCGAGTTGTTTGGTTCGAAAAGTATCGAGGAGTGGCCGCTCTAAGTGACGGCAAAGAGTAAATAATGACCGAGACATTGGAAATCAAGAATCTGCATGTGTCTGTCGGCGAGAAGCCGATTCTTCACGGCGTGGATCTGATCATTCGCCGCGGCGAGACGCATGCGCTGATGGGACCGAACGGTTCGGGCAAGAGCACGCTTGCGGGCGTGATCATGGGGCACCCTAACTACGAGGTGACCGAGGGGACGATCGAGCTCAACGGCGAGAATATTTTCGATTGGGACGCAACCGAGCGGGCACGACATGGTATTTTCATGGCGTTTCAGCGGCCGATGGCGATTCCTGGCGTGAAAATGGCCGATTTCTTGCGGCATGCGACGACGAATGTTCGCAACCCAGAGCGCAAGGAAGGCGAGCAGCTTATCCCGATGCGCGAGTTCCGCAAGGAACTTAAAGAGAAGATGAGTCAACTGCGAATCGATGAGGAGTTTGCTCGACGATACGTGAACGATGGTTTCTCCGGCGGCGAGATGAAGCGGGCCGAGATTTTGCAGCTTGCGATGCTGCGGCCAAAGTTCGCCATTTTGGACGAGACGGACAGCGGCCTTGACGTAGACGCCGTGAAGCTGGCGAGTCAGAGCATTGCCGAGATCGGCGGGGCCGACATGGGCATTCTCATCATCACGCACCACGATCGGCTCTTGGAGCACAATGTGCCCGACTTCACGCATGTGATGCTCGGCGGGCGAATCGTCGAGACGGGCGGCGTGGAGCTGGCGCGCGAATTATACACCGAAGGGTATGACAAGGTGCGGGCACGGCATCCGGAAGATGCGGCCAAGGAAAAAGAAATGGCGGTCGCGGAGAAGAAAGTCGCGATTGGCGCCGTTTAACTGAACTGAACAGCAGAAGGATAGGATAACTGGATCGGCAGGATCGACAGGATAATTGCGAATGGGCGGCGGGATTTAATTCGAATCCTGTACATCCTGCAAATCCTGTTATCCTGTCCATCGTATTTAGGATTGAACAATGTCTTCCGACTTACTAACAATTCCTGATGAAACAGGTGTTGGTGAAATCAATAAGTACGATTTCATCACGCCGTCGCACGCCGTGTTTAAGGCCGAGAAAGGCCTGAATGCGAAGATGGTCGCGGCGATTTCCGAGATGAAGCAGGAGCCCGCGTGGATGCGCGATTTCCGGCTGCGCTCGCTCAAGATTTTCGAATCGAAACCGATGCCGCATTGGGGCGGTAATATCGGGATCGACTTCCAGGACATCTATTACTATCTGAAGCCGACCGACCACCAAGGTAAGACCTGGGACGATGTGCCGGCCGAGATCAAGGAGACGTTCGACAAGCTGGGCATCCCCGAGGCCGAGAAGAAGTATCTGGCCGGCGTGAAGGCGCAGTTCGAGAGCGAAGTGGTGTACGGCTCGCTACAGGAAGATCTCGGCAAGAAGGGCGTCATTTTCACGGACACCGACACCGCGCTAAAGGAACACCCTGATTTATTGCGTGAGTACTTCGGCACGATCATTCCGCCGGAGGACAACAAGTTCGCGGCGCTCAACTCGGCCGTTTGGTCGGGAGGATCGTTCATCTACGTGCCGAAGGGTGTGAAGATCGAATTTCCGTTGCAGGCCTATTTCCGCATCAATGCCGAGCAGATGGGCCAGTTCGAGCGGACTCTCATCATCGTCGACGAAGGCGCCGAGGTGCATTACGTCGAAGGTTGCACCGCGCCGATGTACACGAGCGAGAGCCTCCACTCGGCGGTGGTCGAGATCGTGGTGAAGCGCGGCGCTCGCTGCCGCTATACGACGATTCAAAACTGGGCGAACAATATTTACAATCTGGTGACCAAGCGGGCGGTTGCCTACGGCGATTCGCTCATGGAGTGGATCGACGGCAACCTCGGCAGCCGGCTGACAATGAAGTACCCGGCCGTCTACATGATGGAACCCGGTGCTCGCGGCGAGATCCTGTCGATCGCGTTTGCCTCGAAGGGGCAGCATCAGGACGCCGGTGCGAAGGTCGTGCATTGTGCTCCGCACACGAAGAGCCGGATCATTTCGAAGAGCATCAGCAAGAACGGCGGTCGAGCCAGCTACCGCGGTTTGTGCAAAGTGCAGGACGGCGCGTACGGCTCGAAGAGCAACGTCGTTTGCGATGCTTTGATTCTCGACCCGGCCAGCCGGAGCGATACGTATCCGTACATCGAAGTCGAAGAAAAAGATGTGCAGATCGAGCACGAAGCAAGCGTCTCGAAGATTGGCGAGGAGCAGTTGTTCTATCTGCAAAGCCGCGGCCTGAGCGAGGCCGAGGCGAGCTCGATGATCGTCAGTGGGTTTATCGAACCACTGGTGAAGGAGCTGCCTATGGAATACGCGGTCGAGATGAACCGGCTGATCGAGTTGCAGATGGAAGGCAGCGTTGGTTAATCTGCCTCAGTTCAAGGTGGTCTGCTATGAGCATCGTTACCGATCCGACAACCGAGCAACTGATCGCTGAGTTGTACAAGATCGACGGTAAGGCCGAGATTGTTGGCGGGAAGATTGTGATGATGAGCCCGACGGGGGACGTGCCAAGTAGCGCTGGTTTTGCAATAGCGACGAGTCTCAAAACATATGCCAAGCAGTTTGGTGGTCGTGCCTATCCCGACAACATCGCATACGTAGTCTCACTCCCAAATCGCAAATCATTTAGTCCAGATGCGTCCTATTATCTTGGGCCTCGTGCCGGAGCCAAGTTTTTGCAGGGTGCGCCGATATTTGCAGCGGAGGTACGGAGCGAGAATGACTATGGACCGTCCGCGGATCGAAAGATAGCGGCCAAACGGACCGACTATTTTGCCGCTGGTGTTGCCGTTGTTTGGGACGTTGATGCATTGCGCACCGAGACAATTGCGGTTTATCGCGCCGATTCGCCGGAGAATCCGACGGTTTATCGTCGCGGTGAGACCGCCGAGGCGGAGCCTGCGGTGCCGGGGTGGAAGTTCGTTGTGGATGAATTGTTTGAGTAACAAGTTTATTTGGTGAGGGTAACGAAGAATGCCCCCTCACCCCGGCCCTCTCCCAGTGGGAGAGGGAGTAAAGTCAGGAGATCATGGTTACCGCGGTTGCATCGACATGGTTTTCGC
>CAZJWY010000282.1:0-3650 GCA_964549545.1 uncultured Planctomycetaceae bacterium
CTCGGCGATGTCCAGCTTCGCCATGACCTTGATGCGAGTCGTAATGGCAAACGCCAGGTGACGCGGCGGCGGCACCATTTCATAGAGCACGCCGTCGGCCTTGATGCGGATTTTGAACTCGTCCTCGAACGGCTCGAAATGCAAGTCGCTCGCGTGCTCCTTGATCGCCATCAGAAGCACCATGTTGAGCAGCTTGCGCACCGGCGCGCTATCGGCCAGGGCGGAGACATCGTCCAGATTGATCGGACCGTCGGCGCTGATTCCCGCCGCCGCCGCCGCCAGCTCGGCATCATCCTCCAGCGCCGTGACGATGCTCTCCACGCTATCGACGCTCTCGCCGTAGTAGCGCTCCAAGGCGGCCATCATGCCCGACTCGGTCGTTACCACGACCCGAATATTGAACCCCAAAAACGTTCGCAGCTCGTCCTGCACGCTCAGGTTCTGCGGGTCGCACATGGCGACCGTGAGGGTGTCGCCGTCGAACTCGATCGGGACAATCCGATACATCTGCGCCATCGGCGCCGTGACCATCGCGATGACGTCTTTCTTGATCGAGATTTCGTTGACCGACGTGGTCGAGAGCGACAACTGCTCGCCCAGCGCCTGGGCCAGTTGCTCTTCGCTGATGAGACCCATGTCGATCGCTACTTTGCCCAGTAGCTGACCGGGGTGCTCATGCTGTTCATCTACGAGCAGCTCTTGCTGCTCATCGGTGATGAACCCCATGTCAACCAGAACTTGTCCTATCCGACGATGTGCCATGTTTTAGGTGTCAGGTCTTAGTAGGTGTCAGGTGTCTGTGCTTCCATCCGCTTGCGGCTTGGCGCCACTTTTCCCCCTCTCCCTTTGGGAGAGGGCCGGGGTGAGGGCTTTCGTGCCCTAAGCCGCGTGCTCCCCTCCATCATCCGGCTGATCATCAAACACGCCGCGCTCCGCCGCGGCGACTCGTCGCTCCAGTTCCTCCGGCACGTTGCACTTTGCCAGTCCGTCTTCCTTCGTGATCAACCCCTGCCGCCAGAGGTTGAAAATGTAGTCGTCGAGCAGACACATGCCGTGCCGCGCGCCGGTTTGAATCGACGACGTGATGCGGAAAATTTTGTTTTCGCGGATCAGGTTCGCGATGCCCGGCGTCACGACGAGCGTTTCGAACGCCGCCACGCGCCCGCCGCCGACCTTCTTCAAAAGTTGCTGGCAGAGGATGCCGATGATCGCCGACGCGAGCTGCGTGCGGATCTGTTCTTGTTGGTTCGTGGGGAACACGTCGATAATACGGTTGATCGTGCCGGCCGCGCTCGAAGTGTGGAGCGTGCCGAACACGATATGCCCCGTTTCGGCCGCCGTGATGGCCGCTTCGATCGTTTCCAGGTCGCGCATTTCACCGACGAGAATGCAGTCGGGGTCTTGCCGCAAGGCCCGCCGTAGCGCTTCCTTGAACGACAACACGTCGACGCCCACCTCGCGCTGGTTGATCGTCGACTTCTTGTGCTGGTGCTGGAATTCGATCGGGTCTTCGATCGTGATGATATGGTGGTCGTAGTTCTCGTTCAGGTAGTCGATCATCGCGGCGAGCGACGTCGTCTTGCCCGAGCCGGTCGGCCCCGTCACGAGCACGAGCCCGCGCGGCCGCGCGATCAGGCTCTTGAAGATCTGCGGAACGTTCAGTTCGTCCATCGACCACATCTTCACCGGAATCTGCCGGAGCACCATCGCGATGTTGCCCCGTTGGCGGAACACCGACACGCGGAACCGGGCCGCGTCGCCGAACGAAAAGCCGAAGTCGCAGCTACCCGTTTCCTGGAACTCGGCCTGGCAGCGGTCCGGCGTGATGCTTTTCATCAGCGCCATCGTATCGGCCGGCTCAAGCACTTTGGTCTTCAGCTTCTGCATGCGGCCATGCAGACGCAGCACCGGCGGTTGGCCCGTCGTGATATGCAGATCGCTCGCCCCCTGCTTGACGCAGGCGGAGAGCAGCTTATCGATTAGAATTGTTCCCATAGTTCCATATTTCCCCTGCCGCCAAAGGGCGGCGCTTCAGGCCCGCAATCCACACCCTTCCAAATAACCGAAAAACAAATCCCCATCCGTGCTGTTCACCCACGGACGAACTGGCTGGCGTGTTGTGCTGGACCCAAAATCGCGGCCGGTTCGGGTCGATCGACCGAATCTCCGCTTCCGGGAAAGCCTCTTCTCTCGGACATTCGTCCACCCGTCTTCCGCGCCCCAGTGCAGAAAGCCGATGTCGCTATGTCGTTGTTGCCGCAGTTACCGCGAGTGCCGATGGCAAGTGTGACGAGGCCATCCTCACAGCACGGTCAGATTTTCGTGTCTATCAAAAATGCGGCGAACAATAGATTATTCGCTCCCTGCCTCGCAAACTCAAGAAAAGCCTTGTTTTTCCAGGGTAACTCGCCCACCAAGTCGCTGTTCACTCGGGCTTCTTCGCCACTCGGAACACCTCGTCGATCGTGGTTGTTCCTTCGAGCACCTTTCGAATGCCGTCGTGGTAAAGCGTTTCCATACCACCCTTTAGGGCTTCCCTGCGAATCTCCTGGGTCGTCGCCCCTTGGAAAGTGAGTTCCCGGATTCGCGACGACATGGTCAAAAATTCAAAGATACCGAGCCGCCCGCGGAAGCCGCTGCCGCCGCAATGGTTGCACCCTCGGCCCTTCATGAAATTCCCCGATGCAGCTTGCTCCGGCGTAATGCCGGCCGTTGAGAGTTCTTGCTCTCGGGGGGTGTAGGGCTGCTTGCATTTCGAGCAAATCACGCGTACCAACCGCTGCGCCAAGATTGCGATAACGCTGCCTGCCACAAGGTAGGCTGGCACCCCCATGTCAATCATACGTGTAATAGCACCGGGCGCATCGTTCGTATGTAGTGTACTGAAAACCAAGTGTCCAGTTAAAGATGCCTGAATTCCCATCGACGCTGTCTCATAGTCACGCATCTCACCTACCAGGATGACATTCGGCGCTTGCCGCAGCATCGCCCGAATAATCCGAGCAAAATCGAGCCCGATGCTGTGCTTCACCTCTACCTGATTGATACCCGGCAGGTAGTATTCGACCGGATCCTCAGCAGTGATGATTTTGCGGTCTGGGCGGTTTAGGTCGTTCAGGGCGGCATAGAGCGTGGTCGTCTTTCCCGACCCCGTCGGCCCCGTCACCAGCACGATCCCGTTCGGCCTGCGGATCAAAGTTTTGAACTTTTTGAAATTTGCTTCTGACAAGCCAAGCTGCCGCACGCCGACCTTGATGTTCTCCTTATCCAAGAGCCGCATGACGCAGGTTTGGCCATGGTTCGTGGGCATCATGCTCACCCGCAGGTCGAGCTCCTTGCCACCGGCCGTGATCTTGATCCGCCCGTCCTGGCACCGCCGTCGCTCGGCGATGTCCATCTTGGCCAGAATCTTGATGCGCGAGAGCAGCGCGCCCAACAAACGCCGCGGCGGACTGTCGCGCTCCACGAGCACGCCGTCGATCCGGTAACGAATCCGCACCCGATCCTCGAACGGCTCCACATGAATATCCGACGCCCGAAGCTGCACCGCCTCGCCGATCATGAGCTGCACGAGCCGGACGATCGGAGCACTCGTTTCGTCGACGTCGTCGCTCCCTTCGTCGCCGCCCCCCTCCTCGGTTTCGGTGAAG
>CAZJWY010000283.1:0-3629 GCA_964549545.1 uncultured Planctomycetaceae bacterium
CCGGGTAATATCTAAAGCGGATTCAAAACCGGGGGCTAGCGCCCTGCGGCTAATGAAATCAGCCGGCACGCGCTAGCGTCCGGTTCAGTTTATAAGTTTATAAGAATCGCCTTAGTTTAAAGCACCAATGGCCAAATCCCAATGACCAATTGGGGAGTGGCTTGAATACTTTCCCCATCGAAATACGGCTTTCATGAACCCTTCGACACGCAAGAATTGGCTTCCTCTCGGTTTGTTGGCAGTGGCACTGTTGCTATGGGCCGGCCTTTTCGCGCTCGGCGCCTACCTGCAGGTGGGGACCGATCAGCCGCGGCACGATTTGCGGAAGCCACTCATTATCATGGGCTCAATGGCGATCTTTCTGTCGCTATGGGGCTTGGCGTTGTGGAAGCGTTCACGGAGGTGAAACGGCTAACATGGAAAGTATGCAACGTTATTTACGCGAGTCGAATCTGCTGCTGTTTGACTTGCAAGCAATCACAACAAAATGCGACATCGTCCTGGGATAGAAATGGTCCACACATTTGTACACAAATTTGAAGACGAGCCACGGCTCGGCGATTTTTCGATCGATCTCGACCCTCCGACTGGGGCAAAAATTCGATTTGAGATCGAGAATGGCGGTGAGATCTGGCTATCGGCCAATCGAGCCGGATGGCTACATCTGGCGGCAATCTGTGCTGAGATGGCCATGCACACCGGGTTCGAGCCGGGATATCACTTTCACCGCAGCTACGATTGGGAAGACCGTCCGGCGGACAGCCTTGAAGTCTCATTCGAGATGGCAGCCGACTAGGGCACCGCGGTTAAAGCAAATTCAAGCCCTGAAGACCCGCGATTTCCCGCCCTTGTGGCCCTCCCTGACCTGCGGTAAACTATTGGATTCTCACTATTTGCACCACATTTTGGGCCCGTAGCGGGGCCGCGTAAGAATCATGAAAACGTACATGGCCAAAGGCGGCGAGGTCGAGCAAAAGTGGCACGTGATCGATGCCACCGACCAAGTCGTCGGACGGCTCGCCAGCCGGATTGCTGTTTTGCTGATGGGCAAGCACCGCCCCACCTACACGCCGCACGTCGATACGGGCGACTTTGTCGTTGTCACAAACGCCGAGAAGGTAAAGTTCACCGGCAAGAAGTGGGAACAAAAAGAGTACGCCTGGTACACCGGCTACCCGGGCCAGCGGACGGTCGATGCGGCCACGCGCTTGGAGCGTAAGCCCGAGTTGATCCTCCACGAAGCCGTTCGCCGGATGCTGCCGAAGAACAAGCTGGCGTACAAGATGATCACGAAGCTGAAGATCTACAAAGGCAGCGAGCACCCACATCAGGCTCAGCAGCCGGCTGTGCTGGAATTGGCAAAGTAAACACGTAGGTCAGGCCTTTAGCCTGACGTCCTCGACCGAATAACATTATCTGTCAGGCTAAAGCCTGACCTACTTTTATGGCCGCAGCAGAAAAAGTCATCGACGCTCTTGGAACTGGTCGCCGCAAAACCTCGGTTGCCCGCGTGCGAATCCGCGCCGGCAGCGGCAAGCTCACGATCAACGATCGGACTCTGGAAGATTACTTCCCGGTAATCCAGGATCGCAACGCCGTCCTTGCAGCGCTTGAGCATGCGGGCGTGCGCGATAGCGTCGACGTGCGAATCCTCGTCCATGGCGGCGGCGGCACTGGTCAGGCCGGCGCTTGCATGCAGGGCATCGCCCGGGCCCTCATGAAGTACGACAGCGACCTCTCCGAGAAGCTCCGCGAGAAGAGCTTCCTGACCCGCGACGCCCGTATGAAAGAACGCAAAAAGCCAGGTCTGCGTGGCGCCCGCCGCGGCACTCAGTTCTCGAAGCGGTAGCATCGATATCGACACGGTTGCCCGAGAGGGCCACGTACAAAAGCCCAGGACACTCGTCCTGGGCTTTTTTGTGTTCGAAGCGAAGGGTTATATATAGCCGCCCCGTTCCAGGGCGAACGTTTACGGTTGAATAATCACGGGAGAGTTCGTCGGGATGGCGGGCCGGCCGAAACGGCCGGGCTATATATTCGATATTCGCTGGCCTGTCTTCGGACGACAATCGTCGGCCGCCCCGTAGCACAGCGATTGGCCGCATGCTTTAATGTCGTCACCTTCCAACCAACCCCCAGCCACTAATCCACAGCCCCCAACCCGGCATGATCAATCTCGAGCCCAAGCTATTTGTATTCCTGCTATCGACGTTTCTCGGCCTGGAAGTAATCCGCCGAGTCTCTCCGCTGCTCCATACGCCGCTGATGTCTCTGACGAACGCGATTTCGGCCATCGCAATCGTCGCGGGCATTCAGGTGATGGCCGAAGGAGACACGACATTCAACAACGTGCTCTGCACGCTCGGCATTATTGCGGCTACGACGAATATCGTCGGCGGCTTCTGGATCACCGACCGCATGCTCAAACTGTTCCGCCGGGAGCCGAAACGTGACTAACACATTTTCGATGATCGGCTTGCTAGGAGCCACCCATGCCGATGCGGTCGATGCAACCGTAAACTCCTGGTTGGGCACCGCTTCGTGCCTGATCGCCGCGGCCCTGTTCGTTTTGTCGCTCAAGTGGTTGAGCCATCCACGAACGGCTCGACGGGGCGTGCGCGCGGGCGAAATCGGGATGGCGCTCGCCATCGTGGGGACGTTGCTGATCTACCGCACGGTGTCGTACAAGCTGGTGCTCGTCGGCATGGTCATTGGCACCCTCATCGGAGCGCCGATGGCCATTTGGATGCCGATGACCGCAGTGCCGCAGCGAACGGCCCTGTCGCACGCCTTCGGCGCGCTCGCCGCCGCTTTAATCGGCACAGCCCACTACTACGGCTTCGGACCCGGCGAACTCGATCATTTCACGATGGCGATTTTGGCCGTCGAGGTTTTCCTGGGCTGCCTCACTTTCACCGGAAGCCTCGTAGCTTTCGGCAAATTGCAGGAATTGATTCCCAGCTCGATCAAGGGCGTATCCAGTCAAAACTTGATTAACTTCGGATTACTGGGGGCGGCCGCGTTGTGCGCCGTGTGGCTAGCCCTTCGCCCAGACACTTATCTTCTGTTTCCGCTCCTGATCTTGTTGGGCCTGGGCTTCGGCCTCTGCCTCGTGATACCGATCGGCGGTGCAGATATGCCGACCGTCATTTCTCTGCTCAATTCGTATGCCGGCCTTTCTGCCAGCCTGATGGGCTTTGTGCTCAATAACTACCTGCTGATTATTGCGGGCGCGCTCGATGGCTCTTCCGGATTGATTCTGTCGATCATCATGTGCAAGGCGATGAACCGGTCGTTCACGAATGTCTTGTTCGGCCAGATGGACGCGAGTCAAACGGCTTCGGCCGATGATGTGTATGGCGGCAAGGTGAAGTCGGCCAGCGCGGAAGATATCGCGGCGATTCTCGATGGCGTACGGCGCGTGGTTATCGTACCCGGCTACGGGCTCGCGGTCGCACAAGCTCAGCACGCCGTGCGCGAGCTTTTCAATGTACTCGAGGAACGCGGCACGGAAGTCGAATTTGCGATTCATCCCGTGGCCGGCCGGATGCCGGGACACATGAACGTACTCTTGGCCGAGGCCGACATTCCCTACGACAAGCTCAAGGAGATGGACGAGATCAACCCGA
>CAZJWY010000284.1:0-3524 GCA_964549545.1 uncultured Planctomycetaceae bacterium
TGCACAACTTATGGCCTAGTGAGTCGTCACCTTAAAACAAAGTAAGCGGCATTGGCCGCTAGCCCCCGGTTTTGTTAGAGCTTCTAAAACCGGCAATCCTTAGACGACGGCATTCTCTATGGCTGGAAAACACAAGAAGAAGAAAGACAAATCCGAAGAGTCTTCGAAGCTGGATGGCAAACAATACGAATCCGAGTTGCGCCGGCTCCAAGCCGAGCTTTGCACGCTCCAAGCCTGGGTGAAAGCCAAAGGGCTGCGAGTCATCATCGTGTTCGAAGGACGCGATGGCGCCGGAAAAGGCGGGACCATCCGAGCCATTACCGAGCGAGTCAGCCCACGTGTGTTTCGCGTCGTCGCGTTGCCCGCTCCCTCGGATCGGGAAAAGAGCCAGATGTACATGCAGCGATACATGCAGCATTTTCCAGCCGCCGGCGAAATCGTGATCTTTGATCGCAGCTGGTACAACCGCGCCGGCGTCGAGCACGTAATGGGCTTCTGCACGAAAGAGCAGCATCAACACTTCCTTCAACTGTGCCCAGAAGTTGAGAAGTATATCGTCGATGGCGGCATCATCCTGCTCAAGTATTGGCTGGAAGTATCCAACAAGGAACAGGAGCGGCGATTCCTGGCACGCATCAACGACCCGTTACGGCAGTGGAAGCTAAGCCCCGTGGACTTGCCTTCCCGTGAACGTTGGTACGATTACTCTCGCGCCCGTGATCTCATGCTTAATGCCACCGACACGAAACACGCACCATGGCATATTCTGCATTCCGATGATAAGAAGCGGGCCCGACTCAACTGCATTTCCCATTTGCTAAGTCAGATTCCATACGAAAAACTTCCACGGGATGAGATCGAGTTGCCAAATCGCTCGGAGCGCGACGCTTACGACGACCAGGAAACGCTGAAGAAACGCCGGTTCGTACCCGAGAAATATTAAGCAGCAGCACTCGCAAGACTGAGCGTGCGACCTTTGGACGTCTGCGTCCAACTGGCCTCAGAACACCGATCGCACCGTGCCGCCATCGACGCGCAGCGCCGTGCCAGTCACGGCCGATGCTTCATTCGACGCCACGAAGACGACCATATTGGCAATCTCCTCGACAGTCTCGAATCGTTTGATGAGTGTCGTTGGGCGAACAGTAGCGAAGAACTCTTGCTCTACTTGCTCCGTAGTTTTGTTGCCATCGCGCGCGAGGTCCTTCACGAATTGCGTCACGCCTTCCGAGGCAGTGGGACCTGGCAGCACCGCGTTCACCGTAACGCCGCTGGCGCCAACCGTCTCGGCCAGCCCGCGCGAAATCGCCAAAAGCGCGGTCTTCGTCATGCCGTAGTGGACCATCTCCGACGGAGTACAGATGCCCGATTCACTAGACAGAAAAACGACGCGCCCCCAACCGCGCTCGACCATCTTCGGCGTGTAATGACGCGACATGCGAACCGCGCTCATCACGTTCACCTGGAAGAATCGTTCCCAGTCTTCATCTGGAATCTCGAAGAACGGCTTGGGCTCGAAGATGCCCAGGTTGTTGACGAGAATATCGGCGTCAGGCACCTCGGCGATAAACGCATTAGCACCCTCGCGCGTAGACAAGTCGGCCGCCACGCCGCGAACGCTCGGTTTCTTACCCGGCGTGATGGATTGCAGTTCGCCATCGAGTCGTGCGACAGCTTCGTCCACACGTGCCCGGGTTCGCCCATTGAGTACCACATTTGCGCCCGCGGCCGCCAATCCTTTGGCGATGGCGTACCCGATGCCAGCAGTCGAGCCCGTGACAATTGCTCGTTTGTTCTCAAGGTTGATTTGCATCTTGTTGTTATTTGATATTTAGGTGGTACTGGAAAGGGGCGAAATCGGCATAATGTCTGGTGAGCCCTAAAAAACGCCCAACCGGTAGAGGCATGGCATTTGCCCACGCATCGTAAAGCCCTTCCGGATGCGTTCGCGGTTCAGAGAAGCCTTGAGGATGAAATAATATATGTTGGCAGTCCTTTTAGCATGGGCCCTCGTGGGCATTACGGAGGGTCCGGTCGAAGCCGCCACACCCTCATCGGTCGCCGCCACTTCGCGCGAGTGGACCGACGTTAGCGGCACCAAGCGGGTTCAAGCCACGCTCGTTCGCGCCGAAGGAGATAAGCTTTGGCTTCGCCGCCCGAACGGTAATTTGGCGACCACCACGCTCGCGGAACTGAGCCCTGCCGATCGACAGTTTGTCGCGACCAATCGTCGTGACGATGCAAACCCGAAATCAACCGGTATTGCGTCTGCCAGCTTGACGACAACGCTCGCTCAGAAAATTGGAGATGTGCTCACCTCCACCATCCAGGCTCCTGATAGGTCGTCTCCCGGCCAACTTGAAGTACCGACGCGGCTGGTCCCCGCGGCCGTAGTGTACGTGCGAGTCTCGCGTAGCTTTCTCGAAGACTACGTCGAGCGGGAAGTGAATCGCACCAAACCAGTGCATGATTACATTCTTGGTACTCGCATCAGAGGCGAATCCGACACAATCGGTCAAACACGCTTGGAGCTCCTACCCGGCAGCGGTCGGTTGGCTGGCAAAATTTCGTTCGACGGAACCGTGCGTGCCAGAACACTCGGCTACAACGGCCCTGTCGTGCTACATCAAATCGCCCACAGCACATTTGAAGTCGGCAAGAAGATCGAGTTGAGCAACTCCGGCTTGCAGGTTTCCTCCTCGGTCGGCGACGCGCCTACGCGGCTCGAAACGACGAACATCTCCACCTGCCTGCCGCGCCTCCGCGGCCGGATCGCCACGCGCATCGCGTGGAAGCGCCTGGCGGCATCGAACGCTGAAGCCGAAGCAATCACCGCCGACCACACCGCGGCGATCATCAACACCGACTTCGACAAAAGCATCGCCACAACGGTCGCCAAGCTCCAAGACATGTTCAAGACAAAAATTCCGGACCTCAATGTCGACCAGGGCTCGCTGCTGGCCGAAGTACGATTTCGCACGAATGCCGATTCGGTCGAAATGGCGATGATCCGGGTCGATGCCGGCCTCGAAGAGCATAAGCTGCGTCCACCCATGGTCGAGGGAAACCCTGATGTGGCTGTTCGCGTGCATCGAACGCTCCTGGTTCGCGCGATTGCCGATCCGCAAGTGCGCGAAGATCTGACGCCGCTCTTAGCAAAGCTTCTAAAGACACGGATCACGGTGAAGGAGCTTCGGAATATCGAAGATGAAGGACTCCGGCTGGCCGAGTCGACCAAATGGTCGATCGATCCCGAATGGTTGACGCTGGATTTTAAGGGTCCGTCGCCGTAGTGCTGACAGTTCGGTCAGTTGCGCTACATCAAAAACAACCACACCATCACAGCGAGAATCGGCAACAAGATCAGGCAACTATAGACCATATAGCCGAAGAAGCTCGGCATCTTCACTCCCGACGACTCGGCAATCGCCCGAACCATGAAGTTGGGGCCATTGCCGATATAGGTCATAGCCCCCATGAACACCGAGCCCAGGCTGATCGCTGTGAGGATCAACGGGTCGACG
>CAZJWY010000285.1:0-3518 GCA_964549545.1 uncultured Planctomycetaceae bacterium
AAAATCACTTACATGCCGCCATGCGGCTTTGGACAGTAAAACTAGAGCAAATTACCTTTATTCGTTCTCGCAGGAGTACGTGTTGGTTGGAGATTCGGCCTGGCGGCCCACGCTAAACTGCGTTTGTTTTCTGATCCATTGCAGAACGCAATTTGGTAAGTTGCTCTAGCCACCAGATACCCTACTAGGGCCGCCAGTCCTCTTAAGCCTGCTCAATCGCCTGTTCGATATTCCCCGTCCCACCACCAACCATCTCCCGCCAGCTCTTTCGGCGCCGCTTTGTCGCGTTCGATCAATTTCCCCGCGCTGTCGCCCGTTCGCGACTCTCGCAGTACATCTCCCGGCGCCACCATGACCCCGCCGCTCACTCCCGCAATCACCAGTCGCTGGTTGATCACACGGTGATTGACCACCGTCTCCACTTCGCGTGGCACATTTCCCTGCGGCAATCGCAATTCCTCCTGGCTCACCAGCAACGAGGGTTTCCAGCCCGCTTCCTCCGTCAGACGATTTGATTGAACGATCGCGACCGCCATCGCTAGATCGAAGATATTCCGCAGTTCGCCATACACGGGATACTTCTTCGCCAACTCCTCGAAGTGCGCCGTAAACGAGTCTGCAAACTGCCGATTAAGAGGGTCGCTCGCCCCGGTATGAACGCGCTGCCCCTGCTGCGCCAACATTTCATTCTCGCTGAGCACGCGCACCCCCTGCCCCACTAGTTCAAACGCATCGCCACTCTCGGATCGCGCGATGGCGTCGTATTTCAGTGCAAACCACCACCGCAGCACGCTCATCATCGGCGGCTGCTCGCCCGGCCGCAACTTGATCGAAGCCAGGTAGCTATCGACTCCCTCGACTCCATCAACCAGTCCCATTCCAATCAGTTTCATGTGGTAGTCGGCCTCGACTAACACAGCGGCCACGCGACTCGTCGGATCGATTCCAAACACTTCGATATCCTGTCGTCCCATCGAATCGCGCAAATCCTCCAGCCACTGTCGGCGACGACTCGGCTCGAGTGGCTTCTTGCTCGACGCTTCCAAAAACGCCTGCGTCTTCGCCAGTGATTCTTGTCGCGGGTTGATGGAGCAACCAAAGTGGCTCTCCGCCGCACCATTGCCCCGGCGCAGAATCGTCAAGAGGTCATCTAATCGCACGACTGGCTCGTGTGTGTCGACGGCCACAATACGACTATCTTTATCGACCACCCAATCTCCCGCGGGTCCCGCGAGCACCAGGTCGTACGACTCTGGGTACACAAACACATATTGCACGCGCCGCAACCCGGCGAGTGTCAGCATGGCCGGGTCGAAAGCCTCGTGCGCCGCTTGCCGCCGCAACAGTTCCTTCTCCAACCGCGGCAGCGAAACAAACCGCAACGCGCTAGCCTTGCGCGCGGAGCGATTCGCCCTCAAGTCCTGAGGTGGTGCTACCCCGCGCTTTTCTGTAAGTATCCGCGTAGTAGCGTCGGCCTTCGACTTTAGCCGCAACACACCGCCCGCATCCACGAGCACGCCCGTCGGAAATGGCCGTATCTCTGCTTGTCCACCGCCATTCTCCGCCCAAGTGTCTGTGGCGACCGTGGAGACGATCAGGTCGATCAGCGAATCGAAGTCGGCGTTGGCCGCGCCACCTCGGCCGTTGCCATTCGGCCCGGCATTGCCTGCCTGAGTGCCGAACAGCGAATTCTGGTTCTGCGGCCCTCCCGGGAAAATAACCGCTTTCTGCACATTTTGCCCTGGCGGATTGTTATTAACGGGCTGCTGAGCGGCCACGTCTTTCCCCACCCACAAAGGCGCCAAAGCGGCCAGAAACGCCGCCGTGCGAAAATATCGCAATAAAAAAGTAAAAGATCGCAATGCCCGATGTGTGAATCGCATGATTCCCCTCCTGTCGCCGATCTCTACACCAATCGTATCCAGATATGCGATTTATTCCCAGACAATGCGCAAAATGAGGTCGCCGAAAGACGTATATCTTAAGCGCAACGAGGGACCACGTTGCCCCACGTGGCAATTTCCGAGTGCATTTTTCCGGCAATCACGTTAGAATGAATGTCGCGAAGTAGAGGATTCGCCGTGCGACAATAACCTACCCCCGACCGGTCTGGCAATCGCTGCCAGCCGGGCCAATCCTCCGGCTCGGATGCCCATCCCGTGGGTGAACATCCAAGCCGACTTTCGCGCCCCGCCTAACCTGCAACCCTCACCTGCCCCAGCGGCCCCGTAGCCTTAGCGAAAGGTGTCCCCACACCCGTGCACTACGTTCGAGCCACACTGCCGTGTTTCGCTGTCTGCTTGCTGGCTGTAGCTGCCGCGAGCCGAGCGGCACCTCCGGTACCTGAGCAAGCAGCAGCAGCGGCTCCTGCGTCCGATGCAACCAAGCCAAGTCCGCCTCAGCTCGGCGGACCTACTGCTGAAGGCATCGAGTTTTTCGAAACGCACATTCGGCCGGTGCTTGTTAGCAAGTGTTATCAGTGCCATTCCGCCGACTCTAAAATTTTGCGTGGCGGCCTGCGGCTGGATACGGCCGAGCGGATGCTAGCCGGCGGCGAATCGGGACCGGCCGTCGTCCCCAATAAGCCAGAAGAAAGCCTCCTGATCTCGGCTCTCCGCTATCAAAACTACGAGATGCCCCCCAGCGGCAAGCTGCCGGACGAGGTCATCAACAACTTCACGAAATGGGTCGCCATGGGCGCTCCCGACCCGCGCTCTGAGCCGATGTCCGAAAGTGAAAAGGCCGCTAAAAACAAACCCAAGGCCGATCCTCGCGACCATTGGGCCTACAAGCATCCCCAACGCACAGTGCCGCCTCAAGTCACCCATGCCGAGGCTATCCGCTCGGATATCGATCGATTCGTTCTTGTTCGCCTTGAAGCAGCCAAGTTATCTCCGTCCCCTCAAGCTCCGCCGCGAGCCCTCTATCGCCGGCTTTACTACGATCTCACCGGCCTCCCTCCCTCGGCTGAAGAACTCGACGCCTTCGCCGCCGATCCAAGCGACGCGAGATACGAAGCGACAGTCGATCGCCTGCTCGCCTCGCCCCGCTTCGGCGAACGCTGGGCTCGCCATTGGCTCGACATCGCTCGTTATTCCGATACGAAGGGCTATGTCTTCCAGGAAGACCGCAATTACAAGCAAGCCTTTACCTATCGTGACTGGGTGATTGCCAGCTTCAACTCCGATCGCCCGTTCGACAAGTTCGTCGTCGCCCAACTTGCCGAGGATCAGCTCGACGACAAAACCTGCGCCCCGGCCTCTGGTTTTCTCACTCTTGGACGCCGCTTCCTGAATGTCCAAGCCGATGTCATCAACGATCGCATCGATGTCATCTCTCGCGGGCTCTTAGGCCTCACGGTCGCTTGTGCCCGTTGTCATGATCACAAGTTCGACCCTATTAGCGCCGCCGACTACTATGCGCTTTATGGTGTGCTTGCCAGTTCTGGTGAGAAGGACCGCCCGGATGCACCGCCTCAATTGGTCGAAAAAGACACGCCTTACGACCCCGTCGTCTTC
>CAZJWY010000286.1:0-3180 GCA_964549545.1 uncultured Planctomycetaceae bacterium
CAACCGCAATCGAGCCGCCGAGCGCGACGCCAAGATACCGGTTTGCCATGCCGTACGTCACATTGCCAAACCCCCACACGAAGCCGAAGAAGATCGCCAGGGCGATCGCCCGGAAGTTTGATGCAAATGCCTGCGAGATGACCTCGCCGAGTTGCGGCGTAGTCAGGCTGGCGGCAATCCACGGAGCAGCCAACCATGCAGCGATGCCCATCATGAGCCACGCTGTCTCCCACGACCAGCCACGGATCTTTTTCAGCGGCGAGTAGAAGCTGCCGGCCGCGAATCCGCCGATCGCGTGAAGCAGAATGCCAATGACAGGGTTCGGAGTCATGGCACCTATTGTGACGATGGCGTGCCGTTAATCAATCGGAAGTTCCGAGAGACGCCAGGAACTCGGACATTTCACCGGCCGCGTGTTGATCATTTTGGAGCCGTGCCGCTGCGATACCGTCGTGGAGAATGGCACGGGCTTCGTCCAGTCGCTCTATCCGTACAAGTTGTTGACCTGCCATGAAGAACGCAGGTACATAAGGTAGTTCATCGCGCGTCAGCTCGGCAAATCGCGCGAGGCTGGCGTCGTGATCGCCTTCCTTGTCGAGTTCCATCGCCAGGCTATAGCGAAGAAACGTATCGCCGGGGTCATCGGCAAGCATGGCTTCGATTTTTTCACGACGAGACATAATGACACAATGATTGGAGGATTTTTACAGGTTGCCAGGCAGCACCCAAAGCGAGCCGGCATTGCTGTCTTTTCCATCGCCCCAGGCCGTGACGTAAAGTGAGCCGTCTACCGCAAAGGCAAGTGCTGTCGGATAGGGGATTTCCGTAATCTTCACTGCCGCCACAGCGGCATCAGGCTTGGTGGAGCGATCGATGCGGTAAATTCCTGCCGGATAGTTGCCGGCCGTGGCGGCGTTGGCCACGTATAGGTTTCCTGTTTTAGGACTGTAAGCAAGCCCCACGATGCGACTCAATTCCGTCGGTAACTGCATCACGATTCGTCGATCGAGCGGGCTGAAAAAGGTCAGGCGGCTGGACCGAGCAGGATCGGCGGCAAAATTCGTGGCAGTCGTCACATAGCCGCTTTTTCCCACGGCCATTCCGCCAATGTGAAAGTCTGGGACGACGCCTTCAAAGCGAGCCGGCACCGATTCACCCAGGGTGCCCGCGCGAATGGGAACGTAAACCATACCCGCCGGCTGACCTTCGGCAGGCGCAGCGGCCACGATAATGTCGCCAACTCGATCGTTGGCCTGAGTCCGCGCCAGACTACAAAATAGATGCGGCTTGAAGTCTGCTTCCTTCGCAGCTTCCGGCAGGCGGGCTTCGTGCTTGAATTGGTCGCTCGTCCGCGGTGATTCAGGTTCAGCTAGCTCGTACAGGCGAACGAACGGTGTGCCGTCGGCGTCGCCGCCAGCGGCCGCCAGTCGCAAGTGGTCCAAGAACAGCACCGAGTACACGCCGGCAGAAGCACTACTAGTCTCACTGGCCGACTTGGTCGAAAAGCCAGAAACAACATCGATCGGCTTTTCAGGCTGGTCCGAACGAATCTTGATGATCCGCCCTGCCCCGCTCTCTGCGATAAAGATTTCATACTTGCCGCCAATGCCATCCGGCCGAATCGCCACACTCTGGGGATTTTTCAGCGACGAAACAATCTTTTTCACCGCCACGCCATCGGCCTCGACTGTGGCAGCGGCCGAGGTGAAAATGCAAACCAACCCAGCAGCGAGCCACGATGCGAAGCGACAACCGATGTGTGTTTCGACCATAGTGGTTTAGCCAGCAATCGCGTGGGCACGCTCGTACGCGGTGATCTTATCTTCGTGCGCGAGTGTCAGGCCGATATCATCCAGGCCCTCGAGCAGGCACTTTTGGCGGAACGGCTCGACCTCGAATTTTAGCGAAAGGCCATGATTGTCGGTCAGCGTGCAGGTGTGCAAGTCGGCCGTCAGTTCGTAGGGCGAGTATTTGGCTGCCCGCTGGAACAAATCGTCGACTTGTGCTTCGCTGAGAACGATCGGCAACATGCCGTTCTTGAAGCAGTTGTTGTAAAAGATGTCGGCGAAACTTGGCGCGACGATGACGCGAAAGCCCCAGTCTTCCAGTGCCCAAGGCGCATGCTCACGACTGGAGCCACAGCCAAAATTGATGCGGGCCAATAGCACGCTCGCCCCCTTGGCCTCCGGCTTGTTAAGTTCGAAATCTTCGATCAGCGAGCCATCCTCACGGCGTGCCCAGTCCCAGAAGAGGAACTCGCCGAAGCCGGTCCGCTCGATCCGCTTGAGAAACTGCTTCGGGATGATTTGATCCGTGTCAACATTCGCGCGGTCCATCGCGATGACTTTGCCGGTATGTGTGGTGAATGGTTTCATTGGTTTAGATACAAAGACAAATTGTTCGGTTGTGCCACGATCGGAACAGCTAGCTTATTTCCACTCCCGCACGTCCACAAAATGCCCCGCACAAGCGGCTGCCGCGGCCATCGCTGGCGATACCAAGTGAGTCCGTCCGCCGCGGCCCTGTCGGCCTTCGAAGTTACGGTTCGACGTAGACGCACAACGCTCACCCGGCGCGAGCTTGTCGGGATTCATCGCCAGGCACATGCTGCAGCCTGCTTCACGCCACTCGAAGCCAGCTTCCTTGAAGATGCGGTCGAGGCCTTCCTTCTCCGCCTGTTGCTTCACGAGTCCGCTGCCCGGGACGACCATCGCGCTGACATTTCCAGCGACCTTGTGACCGTTGACCGTAGCGGCTGCGGCCCGGAGGTCTTCGATTCGGGCGTTTGTACACGAACCGATGAAAACGCGGTCGAGCTTCAATTCGTGGATCGGTTCACCGCCGGCGAGGCCCATGTATTCGAGCGCGCTGGCTGCGGCTTTTTGTTCGTTTGGATCGGTAAAGTCGCCTGGCTTGGGAATTCGGCCGTTCACTGGAACGACCTGGCCCGGATTGGTGCCCCACGAAACCTGCGGCGCGATGTTGGCCGCGTCGAAAACGAGCGTCTTGTCGTATTTCGCACCGGCATCGGTCGGTAGCGTTCGCCAACGGGCAACGGCTTTGTCGAACTCGGTTCCCTGTGGCGCGTGAGGACGACCACGAAGATAATCGTACGTCGTGTCGTCCGGAGCGATGAGCCCTGCCCGGGCGCCGCCTTCGATCGACATGTTGCAGATCGTC
>CAZJWY010000287.1:0-2789 GCA_964549545.1 uncultured Planctomycetaceae bacterium
AATTACCCTAACCGATACCTTCATAGCGTCTGGTACAGAAATTTAAAGCTGGTCAGTCGGTCCCAGCAGGAAAGCGAGCACCAATACAAAAGTGCAAGTTGAGTTGTATGAAGTCCGTCGTCGCGTACGAGACGCAAGCGTCGCCATACAGCAGCACTAGGCTCGGCATGACGCCGAATAGCATCAGCATGAGGCGCGGTCATATGTATTCATGTGTTTCTGTTACGCGAAGTTTAGTCTCGGTCGTGGTCGTGTTAGGAGCGGACGGGTGCAAGCCAAGTATTCAGGATTGGCACCGATGGTTTAACCGGAATGCATCGGCATCATAAGCGGCACAATGTGCAGTACCGGATGCCACAGGTAGTCGCGCCGACGGCGAAAAAAGTGGCCGCACCTTACGATAGAGGTTTTACCCCAAAGGCTAAAACTTCAATGAAAAGAGCTCTCGTTACCGGTTCGTCTGGACTGATTGGCTCGGAGGTTTGTGTCGACTTCAATCGGCGTGACTTCGAGATTCACGAGGTCGACAACAATCAACGCGCCGTCTTTTTTGGTCCCTCTGGCGATAGCCGTTGGAATCAGCAGCGGCTGGAGTCGCGCCTCAAGAATTTCCATCACCACGAGATGGACATTCGCAATCGCGATGGCGTGATTGAGTTGATCGCGTTCGTGCGGCCAGATGCCATTATTCACACGGCCGCGCAGCCGTCGCACGATCGGGTCGCGGCGATTCCGTTCGACGTGCCCTGGATGGTGATGAACAATCAAAACGTGGCACAGGCATTCGGCTGGCGGCCGCAGACGTCGCTGGAACAAATCTTGTCTGGGATTGCCCAGCATCATCGTCAAAATCCGAATTGGTTGGAGCTGTCGAGCAACAAATGAAAGCTCTACCTTTGGCCAACACGCCTAATCCCGATGCTCCGCCGCTGAAGATGCTGTCGGTGGTAATCCCCGCGCGCGACGAGGAAGGCTGCATCACCACCACGGTTGAGCACCTGCATGTCGAACTGCGCGGCCGGAACATTCCGCATGAAATCATCGTCGTCGATGACGGCAGCACTGATCGCACGTGGGAACTGCTTCAGCAGATGAACGCGACGATTCCCGAATTGAAACCGCTACAGAATCTTGGGCTGCATGGCTTTGGTCGGGCGGTGATCTGCGGGATCAATGCCGTTGAGGGTGATGCCGTGGTGATCATGATGGCCGACGAATCGGACGATTGCCGCGACGTGGTCAGCTATTGGGAAAGCTAAGCGAAGGTTTCGACGCCGTTTTCGGCAGCCGATTCGTGAAAGGCGGTGGTGTGATCGACTACCCGAAAGTGAAGTACGCGATCAACCGCCTGGGCAACCTGTTTATCAAGATGTTGTTTCGCGTTCGGCTGAACGATACAACGAACGCTTTCAAGGCCTATCGCCTCTCGACGCTTGAGGGATTGCGGCCGCTTCTGTCTCCACAGTTCAACCTCACGGTCGAATTGCCGCTGAAGACGATTGTACGTGGTTACAGTTGGACGGTAATTCCCATTACGTGGCGAAATCGCCGGTACGGTGTCGCCAAGTTCAAGATTCGCGAGATGGGAAGTCGCTATTTCTTTATCATGTGCTACTGCTTGTTGGAGAAGTATTTCAGCCGTGGCGACTATCGGAAAGGATAGCCGCTAGGAGCGGCCAGACTGGCTATATATAGCCGGGATATTTGTTGCGATATCGTCGCAAAATAAGCCACGAAAACGCCACACCCGCGAGTAGTAGCGAGGCCGGTTCGGGGAAAAGTGGGATTCTTTGTCACAAGAGCTTGCTAGGCTGCTGGACGTACGGCAGCTCGCTTGCTGGCTGTAGGAAGCGATCGACCGATGGAAATCGCCTCCGCTTTGGGCTTCGCGGTGCGAGAGCCACGGACTGAGGCGGTGGGATGACCGTCTTTGTCGATGGTGAACCACATCGCGCGCCGGCCGACGCCGCTTTTTCCCTTGCCGGCGAGATCGCTCGAAGGGAGCGTGGTCGAGTCGATAATTTCCACTCGTACGAGTCCATCTTGCTCGACGACGGGCCGCTTATCTACGATCACCACATGGCCAGTATTGCCTGGTTTCGGCACTTCATGCCGCCAAGCAATCACATCTCCAGGCCGGGCATCGACCAAGCGCGTTACTTTCTGCCAGCCAGTGTCGCCATCCGCGTTTGCGGGGGCTTTGGCGAAGCCTTTTTCATAATCCATTGCAAGTGGTCGCTTGCGTCCGTCGCGGAAGGGACCTTTTCCCTCTTCCTTAGCCACGGTGCGATTGAGAACGTACCCGACAAAACCGGAGCAGTCGCAATAATAGGCGCCCTTCTTTTCGTCGATATCGGTTGCGTGGCGATATTCAGTCAGCTTGGTGCTTTCGACGATTCGCAAGGCCTCGTCGTGAACGCTTTTGGCCGCGGCGTTGGCGGGGCCATCGCCTTTTGCCTTCACCGCATCGCGCGCCGTGAGATTCGTACAAAGCAACGTGAGACAAACCAGGCTCACTGGGTAGAGAAACGACATTTTCGTTGAGCGAATGTGTTGCACGTGAGTTCTCCTAGTCAAGGTCTGAGACGACATTTTATTGTAATGGTAGAGGTGCGAGTTGGAATGTATTTTTTCGACAAAGTGTGGCACACAGGCGCGGAATGAGATTCGACCCGGCAGACCGAGGCTTGAGTGGCACAAAGATGGCGCGCCGCAGAAACGCATGCCGCAAATATTAGAGCAACTTACCAAATTGCGTTCCGCAGTAGATCAAAGAACAAACGCAGTTT
>CAZJWY010000288.1:0-2729 GCA_964549545.1 uncultured Planctomycetaceae bacterium
ACGAACCGACGAACGACCTCGACGTCGACACGCTACGGGCACTCGAAGAAGCCGTGGCAAACTTCGTCGGCTGCGCCGTCGTCGTCAGCCACGACCGCTGGTTCCTCGACCGCCTCGCGACACACATCCTCGCCTTCGAAGGCGACGGCTACGTCCACTGGTGCGAAGGCAACTTTCAAACCTACGAAGAGCAACGCCAAGTGCGACTCGGCGAAAGCGCAGACGAAGCGAAGCGTTTTCGGTATAAGAAACTACAACACGGTTAGCGTCGGCGGCAACGCCGACCAACTACCAACCACGACTGCCACAACATTCACCAGATAACATTTCAGGAGCATATTTCCGTCATGAGCGTCGTTCGCGTAGGAGCCACGAAACAGTATTCAGACAACTGGGATAACATCTTCTCCGGCGGCAAAGGATCGTCGTCGAAGAAGGAAGCCAAGGCTTCCAAGAAGAGTGCGAAAAAGTCGGCAAAGAAGGCTGTGAAGACAGTTAAAAAGTCGGCTGGTAAGAAAGCTGGCGGCGGCAAGAAGAAGCGGAAGTAACGCGAACGGGCGAAATTGCCCAAGCATCTTTTCGCACAAACACCGCAATAGCCGGACCGCCACGCGGTCCGGGCACTCCGGGCCACTGAATTTCTGCGGATTAGGCGAAATTGCTTGCCTGGGCGGGCCTCGCCGCTATCATTGTTACCGCTGTCATTCGGCTCTCGAATTTCGGCCATTTGGCCGATTTTCGGTCAAATCGCCGTGGCGGCCGGCCGAATAGGCAACTAAAGTGTGAAATTCCTACCTGATGCGACAGCTTCGGCTGAAGCCGCGGCTAGACGCACTCTTGTTGGTGATCGTCGTGGGCGATCGCCTCCCCTGTACACAACCAATTGGGTTCGATTTATTTCCACGTATTTTGGAGTGACGATCATGAACAGTTGCCAGGCCACCTGGGAGGACGCAGAAAACAATCGCCAGGTCGAGCTGGTAGTACACTACCAACTCGACGCCACGCGAGTGCAAATCAACGACGTCACTCCCACTCGCGTGAACTTCCTCTGCCCCACCTCCGGCAATACGACGCGCTCGATCGGTGTTCACACCAATGGCGGTCGCCGCGTGTTGTCGCGCGCGATCCAAGCTTCGGGTCGACTCAACTCGCTGCCGCAGGAAATCGCCGACGGCAAGCTGGTCGAAATCAAGCACCCGACGCCGAAGTCGATCGGCAAGGCAACGCCGGTACTACAGGCTTAACGGTCGTAGCACCCGAGCGAGCGGCGGGGTTTATCCCCGCTGCCCCAAACCCGACGGGATAAACCCGTCGGCTCGCACGGAATGACATAGAGCCGCTTTTTACGACGCCTTCGGCTTCTGCCGTTTGCCGATGCGCGGCAACCGCACGGCGATCGTCGGCTTTTGAGTCGTGCTGTCGCGAATGCGGTGTTGAAACACCGACAGCACATCGCTGCGGGTGATCATGCCGATAACCTTCGGCGGCGTCGACCGATCGACGACAGGCAACCGGCCGATGCCATGGTTCACCATATGATCGGCCGCCTGTCGGACGGTGCAATCATCGTACACGAACTTGGGCGACCGATGGATCAATTGCCCAAGCGTTTGGCTTTCGGACACGCCGTTGTCCAACAGGTCGCGACGGGTCAATACTCCGACAAGGTTCTGCTTCTCATCGAGAACAGGGAATCCTTGGTGGGAAGTACCCGCGACTCCGCTGACAATCCAGGCGCGTGTTTTTCGGACCGTGTCGGCTGCCTGAAGCGCGACAATATTACGCGAAGCGACGTTGCGGACCAGAATCTGTGCCATGGAATCGGCCAGGTACTCGCCTGGGGCGCGGATGCCACGGCGTTCGATCTTTTCGGTCATGATCGAGGTTCGCATGAGGAGCGTCGAGATCAAGTACGAGGTAGCGCAGCCCCCGAGCAGCGGCAGCAGGCCGAGCGGTTGGAGCGTCGTTTCGAACGCGAAGACGGCCGAGGCGAGCATGGCCCGCGAGGCGCCCGCAAAGAGCGAGGCCATGCCAACCAGTGCGGCGATTCTGGCATCGATTCCGAGATCCGGCAGGAGCCAGATGAACGCGGAGCCGATGACGGCGCCCAATCCGCCGCCGATCGTGAACATGGGCGCGAGCGTGCCGCCGGAGGTGCCGCTGCCCAACGAGATCGACCAGGAAATGAACTTCATGGTGCAGAGAAAGGCGACGGCGCCGACGGTCAAATTGTGGGAGAGGATATCGCGGATGTTGTAGTAGCCGACGCCGAGCGTATTCGGCGCGATCCATCCCACGATGCCGACCGCGAGGCCGCCCAGAGCGGGCCACCACATCCAATGGATGGGGAGCCTCTCGAAGCCATCTTCGATCCAATAGACGGCCCGCGTCACGCCGACGCCGACCAACCCCATCAAGCCGCCGAGCAAGATGTAGAAGCAGAGCGCCGAAACGGGCGGCGGAGCGAGGTTCGGCATGGCGAAGATGGGGGCGTTGCCTTCCATGGCCATTCGCATTCCGGCGGCGCTCACCGCCGCCAGCGCGACGGGAATGATCGAGCGTGGCCGAAATTCGAACAGCAGCAGTTCGATCGCCAGCAGCACCGCGGAGACGGGGCTGCCGAAAGTAGCCGCCATGCCGGCGGCCGCCCCGGCTGCCAGCAGCGTTTTTCGCTCGGCCACGGTGCTATGAATGATCTGTCCGACGACCGATCCGATCGCGCCGCC
>CAZJWY010000289.1:0-2553 GCA_964549545.1 uncultured Planctomycetaceae bacterium
AAATGAACGCCGAAGAACTCCGCGACACCACGCTCGACCCCACCAACCGCACGCTCTTGCAGGTAAAAATGGAAGACGCCGGCAGCGCCGACAACCTCTTCCGCGTCCTCATGGGCGACCAGGTCGAGCCCCGCCGCGAGTTCATTCAGAAGCACGCGCTGGATGTGCGGAATTTGGATGTGTGATGAGCGGTTGTATAATAAATTACGAGGAACTCAATCGTGTATTTTCTGAGGTTTACCATGGAAACGATTCGTGCTGTCTTCGAAGACGGTGTATTTCGTCCGCTGGTACCGGTTCATTTGCCGGAGCACGCGCAGTTCGAGTTCGAACCGCGCGTAGTGCAGTCGGCGAATGCTGACTCAGTTCCGACGCAGATCAAATGGTCTGAAGAAGGGCTCAATAAAATCTACGAGATTCTCGACCGGCGTTACAATTCTGGATTCACTGACACGGCCGAACGGCATAACGAGCACCAGCCGTGACCCCCGTTTTTCTCGATACGGTCGGGTTGATCGCACTTTGGGACAATACCGATCAATGGCATGATGCGGCTCAACGGGCGTACGTCGCGTTGAAATCGCCCGCCTTCGTCGGGATTACGACGAACATGGTGCTAATTGAGTGCGCTAATGCAGCAGCTCGCCGCCCATACCGCCACGATGTCAGCTTGCTTCGCAAAGAGCTGATTGCGAACGGAGGATTGATCGCTATCACCGAGACCGAGTGGGAAAAAGCGTGGCTTGCATATGACAACGGAGAAGCGGCTGGCGCAGGTATTGTGGACCAAATTTCATTCGTTATTATGCGGCGGCTTGGTGTTAGGCGGGGCCTTTACGAACAACCGCCATTTCATCGCGGCAGGGTTTGAAATACTATTCTAGGTGTTATCGCACAGCGACCGCCGTATTTTTGCATAGACCCTTACGCTAAATGTCTCACCATCCACTCGTGGACATTGATCACTGGTTGAAAGTTTTTCCGATTGAAGAGCTTCGGGATAAACAAGAAGCACGGCTAGGGGAATACCCAGCTTGGAAGGATAAACCGCGCAGCGACCTACGCCGCTTGCTGTGTCCGATCGTAAATAGCCCAAGTGATTTGGCGTTGATTGAACAGCTTCGCGCGCCTGTAATAGACGCGCACAACATAAAAGAGGCTGTGCCGGTGGATCTGTTTCTCTGGCGAGAAGCGCCCTCTGAACCTTGGCTTACAAGAATCGGAGGGGTGCCATTCCGCCCACGCAAAAAAGGATGGCCAATCGATCACTCAACAGGACAGCCATATACGTTCATCGCGCAACTTTGCTTTCTGGATTCACTAGACATTTTGCCGACTCGTCCGCCCGGCGATGTACTGTTAATTTACTTCAAGGATGCGGAGGCGATATTCGATTCTGGTGACAGCGTTCGTTTCGAATGGGTAACTATTAAAGACTGCATACCCGCGACAAACGAAGACTGCCCACCACCAGCGTTTACCACACCTTTGCTCGCTGGCACGCGATATCGTGGATTTGAGTTTCCAGGGCACGAAGAACTCTTTGAAGCCGTGGACTGCGACTCATCGTATCTGCTGCCGGTTTCCCAGTGTACAAAAATTGGCACTTCCACGCACTTCATCCAAGGCTATCCCGAGATCGGCGACGATTGTTTCCTGATTGCAACGCTAAACTCGGTTCAACTAGCAGACCGCTGGCCGTTGCTTGACGTAGAAGAATCGCTACCACAGCCATCGACCGATGATGAGCCGTATGGTTGGGGTAGATATAAAATGATGCTCGGCGACGTAGGGTGCATGTACATCTTTCTCGATGAAACAGGTGCCACGCATTGGCGATTCGATTGCTCTTGACTCACAAATCTACTTGCTGACGACCGTTTACTAAGATCATTGAGCGAATGCCCATGGAATCCGATTCTTCAATCTCGCCGCACGCCTCTGAGCCAAGCGACAAATCCAACACCCACTGGCGCACGCGCCTCATCCACAGCGCCGTACAACCGCCCGCTGGCTTTCGCTCGCTCACGACGCCGACCCATCGCGCGTCGACCACCGTTTTCAATACACTTGCCGATGCCTACCATGGTTGGCGACCCGGCGGCCCTTACACCTACGGCATCTACGGCACGCCGACCACGCTCGAGCTGGCCGCTCGTGTTGCTGAAATCGAGCAGGCTCGCCACACGTTCATCGTCCCCAGCGGCCAATCGGCCATCGCACTCATCTACCTCGTCTACTGCACGGCGGGCACCCACGCGCTCGTCCCCGAAAGCGCCTACGGCAACAGCCACGAAATCGCCGACCACCTGCTCGCCGGCTTCGACATCGAAGTCGAGTCGTACGATCCAATGATCGGCAGCGAGATCGCGAAGCTCATCCGGCCCAACACGAAGCTGATTTGGACCGAGAGCCCCGGCTCGATCACGATGGAAGTGCAAGACATTCCCGCGATCGTCGCCGCCGCACGCGCGAAGAAGATCCCCGTCGCGATCGACAACACGTACGCTGCCGGCGTGCTCTTCGATGCGTTCGGCGCGGGCGTCGACGTCA
>CAZJWY010000290.1:0-2531 GCA_964549545.1 uncultured Planctomycetaceae bacterium
GGGTGGCGATCGCCGCCCCGTACGTATGCCGGAACTCGGCCCACGGAATGATGCTGGCCATCATGAGCCGCATCGTGCCGGCCGCGTTGGCGCACAAGGCAATCCGACCCAAATTGAGCCCGTGATAAGCGACCGTCAAACCATCGCCGCGCGGCGCGACAAGCAGGTTCTCGGCCGGCACGCGGAAGTCTTTGAAGATAATGCCACGATTGTAGGTATGCTTGAGCGCCCACAGGCCATATTTGCGAAGTTGAAACTGCTCGTTCTCTTTCGTCGGCAACTCGACGATGAGAACTGCCGGCTTGCCGTCGATCAAACACACCAAACCGATCGTGCGCCCCGGCACTACATTGGTGATAAACAGCTTCTCACCGTTCACCACATATTCGTTTCCTTCCAGGCGAGCGGTCGTGCGCAGCGCGGTCAGGTCGCTACCGGCGCACGGCTCGGTAAGCGCAAACGCGCTCAAGCGAGTGCCATTCGCCAGCCCAGGCAGAAATCGCTGCTTCTGCTCCGCATCGCCGAACGTGCGCACGGGATCGACGGCGCCGATACAACCATGCACCGAGGCGAGTCCCGCGATGGTCGGATCGACGAGCGCCATTCGCGTGAGAAACGGCGCAAACGAACTGAACGGCGCACCGAATCCACCATGCGCCTTATCGACCAAGAGCCCCCAATAGCCGGCCGTCCCCAAATCGGCGAGCACCGGATCGGCGATCTTTTGATCCGCGTTTAACAATGTGCCGGCTGCTCGATGACGCTGCACGACCGCGATCGAATTGTCCATTACCTGCTGCACATCAGGCGGGGTGGTCGGCGACGTGCTTTGAAACAACTCGACCGGCACACCGCGATCCCACACCGCGCGATGCGCCGGGCTATTCACTGTTTGATATTCCGGCGCGAACAGGGCTTCCACTTGGTCGTCGGCGGTATCGATAGCGCCGGTCCGCCGGGCTTCGTCGGCGCTTTTGCCTCCCAACGTAAGTGCCGTTTCGGCGAACGACGCCCCTTCCGCCGGGCGATGAGAAGGTTCCGTATTCATAAAGAATCCGTATATTATAGCAGGCACGCTCCGCGTGCCGTCGCTTGTTGTAAGGGCAAACCCAATTCCCGCTGCTGCTACGACACGCGAAGCGTGCCTGCTACATTATAGGGCGATACCGGCTAGCAGTTGTAGCGGAATACATAGCCGACCCATTTTGGGTCGGTTGCTCGCTGCCGAATGATCGCGATAGAGTCGATCGGGGATGACGACCGGCCGGAACGGCGAGGCTATGTTTTCAACCGAGCGAAACCGCTTCTAGTTTTTTGGCTGATACCACTGGATATTCACTATGCAAGACCCACGGATTGATCGACTGGCCGATTTGCTGTTGGACCATAGCTGCACGATCGAACGCGGCGAAAAAGTTCTCATCGAAGCCTTCGACTTGCCCGACCCAATCCTCGTGTGCCGGCTCGTTGAAAAGGCCGCCGAGCGCGGCGCCGTGCCACTCGTTTCGTGGAAATCGAACACCGTGCTCCGTTCGCTCTACAAAACGGCGAGCGTAGAAAGTATGACGCTCGCCGGCCAGATCGAGTCGGCCCAGATGGAGCTGGTCCAGGCCTACATCGGCATCCGCGGCGCCGCGAACAGCAGCCAGTTTGCCGACGTGCCCCACGAAAAAATGGACCTCTACCAGCAGCATTGGTGGAAAGCGGTCCATACCGACGTCCGTATCTCCAAAACTAAATGGGTCGTCCTTCGCTATCCAACCGATTCCTTCGCCCAGGCGGCTAACATGAGCACGCGGGCATTCGAAGATTTTTACTTCGACGTTTGCACCGCCGACTACGCGGCGATGAAGAAGGCCCAGCAGCCACTCAAAGAATTGATGAGCAAAACAGATCGCGTCCGCATCGTCGCGACCGACACGGACTTGGAATTTTCCATCAAAGACATTCCGGTTATCGAATGTTGGGGGGATCGCAACATTCCAGATGGCGAAGTCTTCACCGCCCCGGTGCGCGACAGCATCCACGGCAAGATTCGCTTCAACACCCAGTCGCGTTATCAAGGCACGGTGTTCGATAACATAGCCTTCGAGTTCAAGGATGGAAAAATCGTGAACGCCACAGCCAACGAGACAAAGAAGATCAACGAAATCCTCGATTCCGACGAGGGCGCCCGTTATTGCGGCGAATGGGCCATCGGTGTGAACAACCGTGTCCGCCACCCGATGCTTGACACATTGTTCGACGAAAAGATCGGCGGCTCATTCCATCTCACGCCAGGCAACGCCTACGAAATCGCCGACAACGGCAACCGCAGCCGCATCCATTGGGACCTCGTGTTGATCCAACGCCCCGACTACGGCGGCGGCGAAATCTGGTTCGACGGCAAGCTCATTCGCAAAGACGGCCGGTTCTTGTTGAAAGAACTAGAAGGTCTTAACGAAGGCTTGTAGTCGATCGTATTCCCGGTTTGCTGTTAGGAACGCGGGAAAAATAACTTCGGTGTTTGTTTGATATACTTGGATCAGAAC
>CAZJWY010000291.1:0-2341 GCA_964549545.1 uncultured Planctomycetaceae bacterium
TGCCGGTGGTATCCTGTCCGCTGGCGTGGATGGCATCAGGGTTGCCGAGGCAGTGACACTGTCCATGCTGGCTGACAGAAAGGGAGTCTGACAAATGACACTGTCCTTCGATGAACTGAAGAAGCTGCAGCAGAAGAAGTACCGGGAGCAGCTCGGCTGTTTTGGCCTGCGACAAAGCCACTACCGCCTCGGTTCTGAGAATGGCAGGCTCTTTCACATCTTTCGTCAATGCTAATAAACCGCGAGTTGCTTCTGCATCGCCAAAAAGAAGTGCGAGTTTAATGCCGATTTCGCGAACTTGTCTGTCTTCGTGGCTCATAAAGAGCGGATAAGCCTTCGGCCAGGACATAGGCTGTTTGAGTTCGCGGCGTCCATCGAGTGAAGCGAAAATTCCACGAGCCAGGTCGCGTTGCAATTTACGATTGGCTGGGTGATCAACGACCACTTTGATCAGCGTCTCCAGATTCGCTTCCGCGTTCTGCTCGCCCGGCTCGGTCACACGGCGAGCTAACAATTCTCGTACGAGCGACAGCTCAATTCGTGGAATATCAGCGGCGAGTGTAGGTAAAAAGGTCGCCAAGTTCGGTTCAATACCATACCACACCATCGGCGGTAAATAGTCGTCGTCGTTGTCTGTCTCTTTCGCAGCCAGGCGTGTACTAATAATCCTCGCCATATCACCGTGGCGGATCACCAAACTAGCGAGAGCCAATCGCACCTTGGGCCACTTGGAACTTGCGGCCAGGCAGAGCGGAATATGCAGATCTTTGCACGTCGGCAAATCGGCTGCCATCCTCACGGCGAGTGCCGTCATGTGTTCGTCGTCGGACTTTAGAACCGGTTGCAACAGTTGGGCATCATACTGCCCTACTGCGTAACGTAGCCAGAGCATGCGACGCCACTCCTCCTTCCCTGACGCCAGAAAAGGAAACTCTTCAATAATTTGGTCCAGAGCTTTTTCATCTAAATCCCCTGCAGCGCGGCGTTCCTGCAACAAACGAACCGCATGTCGCGAAGCCCATGCACTCGAGGCGATTGCAATTCCCACCAACTCTTTGTTGTTTTTTTGAGCCAAATCCTCTTTCCATGGCTTCACTTCGCCATACACCACTTTGAATATGCGTCCGTTGCTGCGGTCGGCTACTTCGTAATTGTGGCACTCGCCGGTATCGCACCAATCGGCCACATACACGCCTCCATCGGGTCCGTATTTAATGGCGATGCCGCGAAACCAAAGATCGTTCGCCAGCAGCAGGTCGGGCTCGTGTTTGGCGACATAGCTGCTGCCATGCCGAACGAGGCGATCTTGGTTCACGCGGTTGCCGTGAATGTTGCAGGTGTAAAGTCGCCCTCGATACTGCTCTGGCCAGTTCTGTCCCAGATAGACCATCGCCCCGCTGTGGGCGTGGCCACCGCCGGGCGCATCGTGTGCTTCTCCACTGCGCGATTCGGTCCAATGGCCTCCCCCCCAGTGAATGTGATCGGCAATGCTGGGAATGAGTTGATAGGTGCGCGGGTTGACATCTTGCCCAAACATTCTTTCAAAGTGGGCACCGGGGACCACATGAAAGGCGTGCTTGATAACGCAGTTGGTAATGAAGGCTTCGCCGAACTCATCGAAATCGAGTCCCCACGGGTTCGTGGTGCCGTGAGCCACGGCTTCGAGCCGTTCGGTAACGGGGTGATACCGCCACACGCCGCAATCCATTCGCAGGCGTTCGGCTTCCGGCGTGCCTGGTTTTCCAACTACCGAGTTGGAGAGAATGCCGTTCAATCCCCACAGCCAGCCATCGGGTGCCCAAGTGATGCCGTTCACAACATTGTGGCGGGCATTCAGATCCCAACCTTCGAGTTTCACGACCGCCGGGCCATCGGGCTTGTCATCCCGATTGGCATCGGGAACGAAGAGAAGATTCGGCACCGCCGTGAGCCAAATACCGCCGAAGCCATATTCAATGCCGGTGATGTTTTTAATGTTATCGAGAAAGAGGGTTCGCTTATCGTGAACGCCATCGCCGTTGGTATCTTCCAGAATGATCACACGGTCGGCACGTTCGCCATTCCAGTTCGGGTAAGAGAGGCACTCCACCACCCACATTCGGCCGCGATCATCGAAGGTGAAGGCAATGGGCTGCACGAGATCGGGTTCGCCAGCGAAGAGCGTGGCGGAAAATCCGGGGGGCAGTTTGAATTTCGAGGTTGCCTCGGCTGCGGGGACCGGGGCCTCCTGGGTGAGAATGGGCTGGTCATCTGCCGAGCAAACCAAGGGCAATAGTAGCAACGCCGAGAGCAAAGAGCGCATCATAAGGAGTGACGGTTTTGAATCCGTTTGAGTGAGAGG
>CAZJWY010000292.1:0-2312 GCA_964549545.1 uncultured Planctomycetaceae bacterium
GACCCAGGGGAACGTCATCACGAAGCGGACGTCGGCTTCGTCCATGCCGAAGTTGACGCCGGAGGTACCAGGATTGTCGCGCAGGATGTCGAGAGCGACTTCGACTGGCTCGCGGTTTTCGCTCTTGGCGATGTCGGTGATCGTCTTGCCGACCCACTCTGGCTTGCTCTTGATGCTGGCGATCTGAATGGGGCCGCGCGCGTCGATGCCTTTGGCGATGATCGGTCGCAGCCGCTTTTCGGTTGCTTCGTCTTTGAGTCGTTTGGCGGTGGCGCGCTCGCCCCCTTCGCGCTCTTCGTCTGGGAGGAGCATGGCCATGATCGAGGTGGACGACGCGGTATACGGATACTGGTCGGCGGTGATCTTGATGCCTTCTTCTTGTGCTTTCTCGATGAGGCGAGCGGCCGCGCGGACTTTGCCCCAGTTGGGTTTCTTGCTGGACTTGAGGTGCGAGACGTGGACCGGCAAGTGGGCGCCCTTCGCAATGTCGATGACCTCTTGGATCGACTCGATGAGTGTGTCGCCCTCGTCGCGGATGTGGCTGGCGTAGAAGCCGTTGTGTTTGGCGATGGGAATCGAAATAGCGATCAGCTCGTCGGTCTTGGCGAACGCGCTGGGGATGTACTGCAGGCCAGAGGAGACGCCCCAGGCCCCCTGCTCCATGCCGGCATCGGCAATGTCTTGCATTTGCTTGAGCTCGGCGGGCGTGGGGGCGCGCATCTCGCTTTTCATCACGCGCTCGCGCACGGAGCCCTGCGGAACGAGCGTGACGATGTTGATCCCAGTGCCCTTCTCGTCGAGTTCGTCGTAGAACTTGGCGATGTCGGTCGGACCACCGCCGCAGTTACCGGTGACGAGCGTGGTGCAGCCTTGGGTAAGGTAGCAATGGGCTTTGCGGCCGGAGTCGCGGAGGATGGTGGAGTCGCTGTGATTGTGAAGATCGATGAAGCCGGGCGTGATGATGAGGCCTTGGCAGTCGATCGTTTGCTTGGCCGTGGACGAATCTGCGTCCTTGCCGACGGCGATAATGTGGCCGTCTTTGATGGCGACGCTGCCTTCGTAGGGCTTGGAGCCGGTGCCGTCGATGATGGTGCCGTTGCGGAGGAGGAGGTCGGCTTCGGCGGCGGAGGTGTTGGTGGTGGTGAACGCGAGAGAGGTTAGGCAGGCTACGAGCAGCAGGTTTTTTATTGTTGTAAACATATATTCTCGGCGGTGTGAGTATTCTACTTTTGAGCGGTGACAATTTAAGTGTTGGGAAACAACAATCCTCTGGTTCAATTATGTGGCAAAGATTGGACAATGTGAACCATTAGCCATACTGACCACCCCAGCATTCCGGCCACTACTGCTGGAAATACCCAATGCTCTGCAGAGATCGCGTGCCGATGCTTCCAATTGTCGCGAAGGGCAAGCAGCAATAGCGCCAACAGTATCATTGCGAGAATTTGCGTCGTGACGAACCTCAGAATGACCATTTGCGCACCCATCACTAACTCAATCGGTGGTGTGATCGGTCGTCCGTGGTCACTTCCGCTTCGAGTTGATGAACGCGGCAATCAATGCCGCCAGCACGACAACGATCAGCACGATTGGCGTAGCCTTCCACCAATCAACCTCGAAGTAGAAATCGTGCAGCGTGGTGGATTCGTTGATCACGCTTAGGTCTCCGATGCATATTCGATCCGTCTTTGATCGTTCGTGCGAGGTCCGTTCGGTTGATGGCCGTCGTTGGCGCGTTCCTGTCTCAGCATATTAAACCACATTTCCTCTGCGGATCGAGTGGCGAATGTTAATACAGTAGGAGCATGTCGCCCTTACAGGGCTTTCGGTCGCTGTTCGGTTCTTTTCCAGGGACTGACGTCCCTGGCTACACGACTTGGCCCCGCTGGGGCCAGGAAGTTCGTGCATCGTTCTGTTTGGGGAGGCGCGTGATTGGATGAGGCGTTTGGAGGGGGTCACCCTCGGTGTAGCCGCAGGAGGTTGAGGTTACTGTAGCGTTTTGCCTCTTGCCACTGCGCGGCACCGGTTTCGAGAACCGGTGCTACTCGCTGGGAGGCGGATGGCACAGCTTCCGAACCCTCCCCCTAGCCCCCCTCCCTATGACACGATTATGCAAGTGCCAGCCGAATCCAAAGCGTGCTGTTTCAGCCCCGCAGGGCCGGCAGCATGTAGCCGGGGACGCGAGTCCCCGGACCAAATAGCGCAAGAATACGCCCAGCCGCGTAGCGGCGATGGAAGCGAATCGGCCCGCTGGGCTTGTGTTTCTGTCGCCGCTTGCGCGGCTTTTACTTTCTGAGCCGCTTTCGATCCGG
>CAZJWY010000293.1:0-2286 GCA_964549545.1 uncultured Planctomycetaceae bacterium
TTCCAGGAGACGTTATGCTAGCCCTTGACGCCTTCCCGTGGACAGACCACTAGTTTTTCCCGTGTGGACAATGGGGGCAGGTGAAAATCCGCGCGGCGAGGTTGTTCCCGCCGGTGGGAGCCTGCAGGCTGGAATGTGGCTGGTTGAAGATGGCTTACGGTTTGTCAGCCCTATTTTTACTTGGTCGCCAGCCCTGGCCGACGACGATCCGCTCATCGGAGCTGATGAACTAGCCGGCGTGTTTGATGACTCAATTGTTCGCGAATGGCAGGTAATTTTCCGGGAAATCGACGAGGTCGAGCGGCGACTTGTCGAACAGCGACTGAAATGGGATGAATTTAACGAAAGTATACCAGCGCCAGTGGCTTTGCCCGTTGTGCGACTTCAACCGTCCGAAGTAGAACATAACGGCAAGGTGTTTCAGGTCTCACCGGACGTTGCGCTGGCGTTCCGGGCGATGATTGAGAAGCATCCGGATCGCGTAGGATTGGCAGCGGTTATCGGGGCACACCCCGAACGCAAAATGGCAAAGCTTCCCGCAGAATTGAAAGCCATTGTCAATACGAGCGGCAAGGGCAGCCGTCTTGTCTTGTCCTAAGCAGGACAGATTTTGTCCGGATGTAGGACATTCTTCATTCGCGGCATGATGCACGCATGATAACCGTTCGCCCCCTGTTGCGGGCGACGCGACCCATGCGGAGTATCTATCGTGAGCACCAAAATTTCCGAGCGATCCTACATTGATCCTGATCGCCTCTACACTCTCGCCGGTTTTCGTATTGCCAGCGGCATCGCGCAAACTCGCATGCGCGAGGCGCGCTTGCAAGGCATCGTCCCCCAACAACTCAAAGTTGGTAAGCGCATTTTTATTCGCGGCGTGGACGCCATTGAGTTCATCGAGCGGCTGGCGACATTGGGGGCGGCGACGTGAGCACCACCCCAACACTCCCCCGCGCCGACGATGCCGAGCAGTATCTGATCGCGCTGCCGTTCGTGCGGCCAGACTACACTCGCGAGGTGATGGAAAGTGGCATTAGCGAATTGGATTTTTTTGATCCGCTGCACCGACAAATCTGGCGCTCGTACCTGCGCCAGTACTCGTCGACGGGCGAGGTCGATGCGCTGTTGGCCGCGAGAGAGACCGATTCTGCCGGCTATTTGTACGGTTTGCGAGAGAGCGCGGCGACGGGCGCTTTCGTGGCGATAGAAGCCGGAAAGATCATCGAAGCGCGACGGAAGCGCCAATGGTACGACCACCATCAGACATTAGCGGAGCACGCGCTGAATGGGTGGTCGCCGCAGCAGCTCGAGGAGGCGAGCGAGGCGTTCCTACACGACGCGCGGCGCGAGCGCGAAGCTGGTCGAGAGCTAGACACGTTCACATTCGCCGATCTGGCGAAGGCGCACCCAGCGATGAAGCCGGTCCTGATCGAGGGATTGGTTCGCATCGGCGAAGTGATGAACATCATTGCGAACACAAAGGTGGGAAAATCGTGGTTCGTGTATCACCTGGCACT
This sequence comes from uncultured Planctomycetaceae bacterium, assembly GCA_964549545.1. GTDB lineage: Bacteria > Planctomycetota > Planctomycetia > Pirellulales > Lacipirellulaceae > JABDGM01. Next base: position 1,518 of record CAZJWY010000293.1, read on the forward strand.
GTGCATTATCACGAAGCGGTACCTGTTCGGCCGGTTCCAGACGTTCGGCGGAAAGGTGCTGATCGTCGATAACGAGCTGCACCCCGAAACGCTGGCGTCTCGCATTCCGTACGTCGCGGCCGCGATGGGAATCGAGCGCGAAGAATACGAACAGCAGCTCGTTATCAAAACTCTCCGTGGTAACCTTCGTAGTTTCGGCGAGACCGCATGCGAAATCCGCGACGAGTTCGAGCCTGGGGAACTCTCCCTGATCGGATTCGACGCGAAATATCGGTTCGCTCAGCCGGGCCAGAGCGAGAATGATAACGCCGCCGAAGCGATGTTCTATAACGACGCCGATCGGTTCGCCCGCGATATGCAGGCGGCTGTCGCGTTCGTCCACCATGCCACGAAGGGTAGCCAGTCAGAGAAGCGAGCCAGCGATGTAGGCGCCGGTGCCGGCGCCCAGAGCCGGGCGGCCGACGTTCACGCCATCTTTCGCGAGCATGAGGAGGAAGGCGCTTTCGTATTCGAGGCCCTCGTGCGATCGTTCGCGCCAGTGGAGCCGATCGGCTTACGGTGGCAGTTTCCGTTGTGGGTTCCAGACAGCGTCGTTGACCCGGCAATGCTCAAGGGCCGCTTAAAACCAAACGAAAAACGTCAAAACGAAAAGGACCGGGAAGGCGTCAGCAAGATTGTCGACGCTCTACGCAAGGATGGTGCAGCGACGGCACGTCAGCTACTGAGAATTAGATTGATCTATTCCTCCTCACAGATCAAACCGCAGCGG
>CAZJWY010000294.1:0-2219 GCA_964549545.1 uncultured Planctomycetaceae bacterium
TTCGGCATGCCCACGCCAAGCCGTGGGCATGGCACCCTTACCGCGTGGTGTCATTTGCTGCGCAGGCATCATTAAACCACCGCGCTCGCGGTAACCGGCCCTTTCGCCGACTGCATCAGTTGGCTATCCACTTCGTTGGCGACGATCACGCCGTAGTTCATCGCCCCCAACCAACCGGACATAATAATCCCCACGCTCCCCGCATGATACAGGCCAGCGATCTGTTGCGACAACGCCCGGCTCACCGCCAGGCCCTCGAACTTTGTGCCGAAGCTCGCCCCGTGGATGTGCTTGGTGTAGTGTTTGAACGTCCGCGGCGTCGACGCCTCCGCATGGTCGATCCGCTCGCGAATGTTCGGCACATATTTATCAAGCGCGTCGAGCGTCGTTTCCACCAGGTCGCGTTTGCTCGCCTCGTAATCCTCTTCGCTCAGCTTGGCCCAGTCGTCGTAGTGAGCATTCGTGCTGGAAACGATCAAGCACCGCGGCCGACCCTCTGGCCGCGTACGCGGATAGTAGAACGAATACGTGCGGCTAGTAATGTCGCGGCTCAACAATAGCTCGGTGCGGAACAGCGGCGCTGTTGAGCTGAATAACAAGTCGCCCGTGGATTCGTCGATCGAGTCGTCCGGCTTGAGGGCCATGTACACCTGCGTGCTCGAATTGTTCAGCCGCACGGCCTTGGCCTCGTCGATGAACTTGCGATCGAAATACTCTTCGCCGATCAAGTTGAAAATCGTGGCCTTTAGGTTGGCGTTTGACATCACCGAGCGAGTGCGAATCGTCCGTCCATTGACCTCGACGCCGCGGACCTTGCCGCCCTGGCAGTCGATCCGTGTCACGTCAGCGTTAATGCAGATGTCGACGCCGCTTGCTCGCAGCTCTTTTTCCATCAGCCCGATGAGCTTGTCCGTCCCGCCCTCGAACGTGAACACGCCTTTTGACATGAAGTTCGAAAAGACGATGCCGTAGCTGATCGCGGGGTCTTCCAGCGTGCTGCCGTTGGCGTAGGTGATCGGCTCCATGAGCAGCCGAATCACGTCTTCGCGACCGGGGAAAAACTTCTGGAACAACTCGCGAGTGGTCATCGCCTGATCGTCGTAGAAGTTCATCCCGCGAGCGGTATCGAAAAATGCATCCACGGCAGCCTGCTCGACTTTGAAATCTTTCACGAGCAGCCGCGTGAAGTCGTCGCGGTTGAACGACGTCGTGAGTGAGAACATCGGGTTATCGAACCGGATGTTCTTGAGCTGCACAATCGAATCGGCAATTTCCTTCGACCAATACCGCCGGCAGCTTTTGATCATGCCGACCGGAAAACCGTGGAGCGAGATATCGAAGATGTGCCCACCAGGCCGCTTGAACCAGGTAGCCATGCCGCCCAGCTTGTAGTGCTGCTCCAAGAGCAGCACGCTCCGGCCGGCACGAGCCAGCACATTGGCAGAAGTCAATCCGGCCAAACCGCTGCCGATCACGACAACGTCGTATTCATCTTTGGCGTCTTTGAGGAAATCACGGGGCATATTGGTGGCTATTATTCGGCAGCTTTCGACTAGAACAACGCATTTTAATGGCTGCGGGACCACACAATAAGGGCCCTGCTCCGCGCTTTCCTCGAGTCCTTGCCCCAAAACGCAATCCAGCAACCACCCGACTAGCGGCCGGTTTAACGCAAAAACCGTGGGCTAGCGCCCAGCGGCTGATCATTTTGAGATAAAGCCTCGTGCATTAGGGATTGGAGTTCTGAGGGGTAGCACTCTGCTGAGCTGGCTCCAGCCACACCGCAAATCCATCGGCGGAACCCGTAGGCATTTGGCTCGTAAAACCGCCACCGGGCGTTTCATTGATAATTGGCCGCTGACAAAAGATCAGCAAAATCGGCGAGTCTGGCTCAAATGTTTTCTGCGTACTACCCAAATCACTTGTCGTCCCGCGTGCGCGCCTGTCTGACAACCAATCACCAGAGGGTTGCCAAATAGAATTTTTTCCGCCAACGCTGATCGAATACGCGTCGCCGGGCTGCGTATACTTTGTGACAAGTACCCAGTCATTTTTTTCTTTGATCGTGCGTGCCTCCAACGTGAACTCGCCATTGAAACTTTGGGGAGCTAAACCACCGCCACTACCGCTCTTCCGCACCTCCTCGAACCATTTTTTATCGCGCCTAAGTTCGAGTTTTGCACTTTACGCTGCTAAGTTTACTAGGTTTTCCAGTAGTT
>CAZJWY010000295.1:0-1881 GCA_964549545.1 uncultured Planctomycetaceae bacterium
TGGCTGAGCGTATGCTTACTGAAGGAGGCGGCTCGGCCGATTCACGACTGACATTCGCATTCCGTCTCGCGACGACCCGCGAGCCAACGCCCGACGAGCTGGCAGTGCTACGGGCGAGTTTGCAGAAGTTTTCCGATCGGTTTCGCCAGTCGTCGACTGCGGCCGAGCTATTCGTCAACCATGGCGAAGCGCCCCGAAACAAGTCGCTGAACGTCGCCGATCTGGCGGCTCATACAGCCGTAGCGAGCATCATTCTGAATATGGACGAAGCGATTTCAAAGAATTGATGCGGAACGTGACGCTGAGCAGGAGATTGTTTATGGATGCCAAAGAAATAGCCCAAGCGGTCAACCGGCGGCAATTTTTACAAGGCTCGACAGCAAGCCTAGGCGCGGCAGCGTTAAGCTCATTGATCGGTGTTCCATCAGCGTCGGTAGCCGCCTCGACGCCAAGTGATCTATACTCGCGGCAATCACACTTCACACCGAAGGCAAAGCGGGTTATTTACCTGTTTCAATCCGGCGCGCCATCGCAATTCGAAACGTTCGACTACAAACCCAAATTGCACGAACTACGTGGGCAAGACTTGCCAGCCTCGGTCCGAATGGGACAACGCCTCACAACGATGACATCTGGCCAGTCGTCGTTTCCAATGGTTCCTTCGATCTACCCGTTCCGGCAACATGGTCAGCAGGGAGCGTGGATTTCCGATTTGCTGCCGCATACGGCACGAATTGCCGACGACCTTTGCATCGTTCGGTCGATGTTCACCGAGGCGATCAACCATGATCCGGCGGTTACGTTCTTTCAAACGGGGTCGCAACTGGCGGGGCGCCCCAGCGCGGGAGCATGGGTGGCCTACGGCCTGGGCCAGCTTAACCGGGATTTGCCTTCGTTTGTGGTGATGATTTCCCGTGACCCAACGCGAGCGGCCGACCAACCGCTGTATGATCGCCTGTGGGGGAGCGGTTTTCTGCCGACTCAGTATCAAGGGGTCAAGCTGCGCAGCGGCAACGATCCGGTTCTCTATCTGGCCAATCCGGCTGGTTGCGATCGACAAATGCGGCGTGAAATGCTCGACGACTTGGACGCGTTAAACGAAAAGAGTTTCGCGAGCATCGGAGATCCAGAGATTCAAACACGGATCGCCCAATATGAGCAGGCATTTCGGATGCAATCGGCTGTGCCCGAGCTGACCGATATTTCGCAAGAACCTGAGCACATTTTGGACCTTTACGGCCCCGAGGTTCGCAAGCCAGGCACCTATGCTCGCAACTGCTTGCTGGCCCGCCGACTCATCGAGTGCGATGTACGATTCGTGCAGCTCTTCCACATGGGTTGGGACCAGCACAACGATCTGCCGGTGAATATCGCCAAGCAATGCTCTGCCACCGATCAGCCATCGGCAGCGCTCGTGCATGATCTCAAACAGCGCGGCCTTTTAGACGATACGTTGGTCATCTGGGGTGGCGAGTTCGGCCGCACGGTCTACTCACAAGGCGCATTGACGGCCACCAATTACGGTCGTGACCACCATCCGCGCTGCTTTTCGATTTGGCTGGCGGGTGCGGGAGTTCGCCCCGGAATGACTTACGGGGCTACGGACGATTTCAGCTACAATATCACGGACAACCCCGTGCATGTGCATGATTTGCAGGCAACCATGTTGCATCTGTTGGGTTTAGATCACCAACGCCTGACGTTTCGTTTCCAAGGCCGCGACTACCGCCTCACAGATGTCAGCGGGGAAGTCGTGCGTTCCATCCTTGCGTAACGATTCAGCGACTCTTGCGATGAAGCAATAGATGGCGTTCGATGAAATATCAGTAACAGTTTAGCCGTTTGTATCAGTATAGGTTGGTAGTGGAGGGAATTGTCCGG